>PBLX01000022.1 GCA_002722435.1 Legionellales bacterium
GTGCCCTTAGAAAATTTAAACGTTTACGTAAACTAAGACGTTTGGGTAAACGTAATACTTCAATTTAGGCTATTGGTAACTTGATTCCAACACCAACGGCATTGTAATTGTTGTACCAACATCACCATCATCCCCCCATACAGGAATATGCCAAAAACTACCGCCTGAACTTGCTGCCAGTGCACCAGCCCACCAATCACTAGCAATTTGTGATCCTGTTACAGCACTAGGTAATACGTTACCTGTATGAGCAAAATTATCTTTATCTGTCCAATCACTAATTACTGCGTAACCTTTTGCTGAAGTCACCGATGAATAATCTGAACTTCCAGTTGCTTTATCAACAGCAAATAAACCATTGATCCAGATGTTTCTATCATTGTCAGCGTCAACATATGCTTCATTTACAAGCACAACTTTAATATCTGCACTTCTTCCTGTGCCTAAATCAGCCTGATTTGTTACTTCAAATGTAACACACTGTGCTGAACCTTCAGAGGTAGCAGTTATTTCTACATTAGTTGCGACTTGGTTTCCGTCTACAAATATGTTTGCTAATGCGTTATCTGAACCATATTTGTCCTGCCAACAGAACATTGCAAATTTGATATCACAAGCCATTTTTTATTTTCTCCGGATAATAATTTCTATACGATTATTTATCACCATATATGTCCAGAACTTCTGCAACTGCAGGGTGTCTTTCTATGTCTTTATTTTCAAATTCACAAACACTTATATATTTGCTCTGTGAATATTTACTATACAACTTCTTAAAATCTATTAATCCGTTTTCATACTCCTTGCGATCTGCTTGTGCAATGTCTCCAGTAATTACCATTCTACTGTCATCACCTATGCGTGTCAGTAACATCTTCATTTGATTAGGTGTAGCATTCTGCATTTCATCTGCAATAACCCAAGCGTTTTTAAATGTCCGGCCCCGCATGAACGCAAGCGGTGATATTTCAATTACACCCTCTGCTATCATGGTTTGTATTTGCTTGGCATTGTAGTAGTCACGCATTACATCAAATATTGGTTTGGTCCACGGCTCCATTTTAGCATTTAGATCACCTGGCAAAAATCCGTGTTTTTCGTCATCAACACCCACTGCAGGGCGGGTAATAATTATTCTATCTATAGTTCGTTCTTTGAGTGCCCGTACAGCCGCAAGTACAGCAAGCATGGTTTTTCCTGTGCCAGCAGGCCCTGTAGCAAAAATAATAGTTTGCGATTCATCTAGTAGTTTATTGATATACTGTTTTTGATTTGGATTGCGTCCATGTATATGGACTTGTTTTTGCTTTATTGCTTGTGGTAGGTAGTGTACATTAGATTCGAGGTATTCAGCGTGTGTCTGCGCACGTTGTTGACGTTTACGATTTCTTTTAGCCATTGTATATGCTATCTCCTGTGTAGTTTGAGAAGCATACGGATTGCTTTGAATTTCATGAAGACTGGTATGCCTCCCTTTCAATATTACTTAACTACCAGTGATATCAGTAATATTAGTAGTTTTGAATTATATACATATATTATAGATAAATAATTTATGCTTCCGGAAATGATATTTTTTACAGGTGTTCCTGGTAGTCGCTGGAGCGGAATTGCCAGGGAAATAAAATCCTCGGGTCAATATGATTGCACTGACCGTGCGCCACATCGCATTTACACTCACAATGATTTTGCAGGACACCAGGAAGCATATTTTGGTACAGGTATGGAATTTCCTCCCATACTGGATCCACTTAATTTAACGGCTCCATTTAGTGGTACTGGTTGTAAACTGCTTATGAGTCATGAATGGCCATACTATTTTGAGGATATAAAAACACGCTATCCAATGGCTTGGATACAACTGGTATACAGGCCAGACTGGGCAAGTTTCCTGTGGTGGAAACGTGCAGGAGGCTTTGATATTTCATATCCAAACTATGATTGGTATGAAACAGATTATCTAATGACCAAACGTATTCAAGAACAAAACCAATTAATACTTGACTTTGGGCAAAAACATAGTGTACAATGGCAACAGCATAGTACGCACAGTGATATTTTTATAGGAACATATAAACCTTGAATCATAAAATTTTACATAAGATTGAACAAATGATCCACACAAGTCCACAGTTATTGCGTAATCCTCAAAAACTACGTCATGCTATACAGGGCACGTTCGATATTAATATTAACACAGTTGATTATGGTCATATAGGTGAACTAGTGGATGCAATAGATGACAAGGTGTTGGATAATTACTTTAGGAATCATTGGCAGGGCGAAATGAGCAAATACAAATATAGTGGCCCTGCACTGATAGATGAAATAAACAGTTTGAAGCCTCGTCGTGTACTGGACATAGGCTGTGGCTATCACGAATTCAAGGGTAAGATAGATAACATTATTGGTATAGATCCATACAATAGTGCGGCAGACTATGAAGTAAAACTATTAGATTACAATCCAACAGAAAAATTTGACGCTACACTAGCACTAGGAAGTATTAACTTTGGTAGCACTGATAAAATTTTTGCAGAATTAGAACACGCAGTTAAGTTATGTAATCCTGGTGCTGTAATGTTTTTCAGAGCAAATCCTGGATTGCCTCACGATGAAGCAGATAGGCCTGATAGTAAAAATCATAGCAAATGGATTTATTTTTATCCCTGGGACAGTAACTTTATTGTAAATTGTGCTGATCAATTGGGTGTAGATATACTGGATATTCGCACAGACAGTTTCAGAAATAGATTGTACTTTGTGTGGCGGACTAAATAAAACATACAACAACTAACGGTAAAAGCGGAATGCAGTAAGTTCAGTTGTTGATTTCCCAAAATTTTTAAAAAGGCGCAGGGTGCGTTCGTACACCTGCGATATATCTATGACAGAAATATATGCTCTTGTAGCCGGTACATTATATGGACTACTAATTGGTATTATTCCTAGTGCTGGTGCTACTACTGGACTTGTGGCATTGTTTGGATTTATATCCTACTTTGCAAATGAACCTTATTTAGGTGTAATATTCTGTATGGCAGTAGTAGCGGCTAGTACAACAGGCGACACATACACAGGTGTGTTGCTGGGTATACCAGGTGCTAACAG
This sequence comes from Legionellales bacterium, assembly GCA_002722435.1. Classification (GTDB taxonomy): domain Bacteria; phylum Pseudomonadota; class Gammaproteobacteria; order Comchoanobacterales; family Comchoanobacteraceae; genus UBA7916. The sequence goes on from PBLX01000022.1 coordinate 3,112, forward strand.
TGCAGCCGCAACAATGGTAGATGGTTTTCCGCTTGCGCAAAAAGGTCAAGCAACATACGCGATAACAGCAGCAGTCACCACAAGTACTGTCAATGGACTGTTGTGGGGGACACTAACATTTGCACTATTACCCTGGTATACAAATCTAATAATGATACTGGGTATTCCTGAACTCTGGGCATTTACTATACTAGCACTAGCAACTGTTGGTTTTGTAAGCAGCCGTTGGTGGATTAGAAGTATAATTGCTATCACTGTTGGAATAGGACTTGGATTTGTGGGCACAGATCCTGTAACCAACGCTGATCGCTACACACTGGGCTGGGAATATCTAGGTGACGGTATTCAACTTATGCCACTTGTAGCAGGACTATTTGCTGTTCCAGAACTAGTTGATGGACTAAAACGTAGGCTAAGCACAAGCGATAGCACAGATCAGTTCGGGCAAACAATACAGGGTATACGCGCGGTGTGGACAAGCAAATGGGATGCACTGCGAGGCGGATTTATAGGTGCATTTATTGGATTGCTACCTGGCTTGGGCGGCGCAATGGCAGACTGGATGGCATATGGATCTACTGTAGCGGCACACAGCAACGAAGAATTCGGCAAAGGAAACATAAAAGGTGTTATAGGACCAGAGGGTGCTAACAACGCACAAAAAGCAACTAGCATGATTCCTACTGTATTGTTCGGAATACCCGGTGCGCCATTTGCGGCTGTCATTATGGCACTGTTTATGTATTTGGGTTTTGAACTGGGTACACCTGATCTAGCATATGATAATAGATTTTTTGACAGTTTAACGTTTGGATTTATGTGGGCAACAGTACTGGTTGGTATATTCTGTGTATTGTTTACAAGATATATTAGTGCTATTACTCGTGTCCCATACAAATATTATTTTCCATTACTACTAGTTTTTATAACCTGGGCATGTGTACAGTATACAGGTGGTTGGGAAGATTATTTTATGCTTGCAGTGTGTAGTTTGCTAGGCATACTTTGCAAGCGTTATAAGTTCAGTAGGCCTGGACTAGTAATAGGTTTTATACTAGCAGAGCGTGTAGAGGCTCTTACTCTACAAATTACAAAACTGTATTCAATAGAAACATTGATTACAAGACCAATATTCGTTATACTTGCTATTGTAACCACAGGTGTGTTTGCATGGGGTATAACATCAAAACGGAGATTAGATTATGCGTAAATTATTACTAAGTCTAGCACTTGTGCTAGGCATTACTACTAGTGCAACAGCAGATATTACATTTGTTGTTCCACAAAAGCCTGGTGCAGGCACAACAGTCTGGACAGAGATTGTTGCTAAAGAACTAGAACCTTTTCTTGGTGAAAAGATTAATATCAAACTGATTCCTGGTGCTCGAGATATTCCAGGCTTTAATGCTTTTCATAACGAACTACGTTTTAAAGACGATCACTTTATGGTATCACACGGTGGCAACGGCGTAGCATTTTTACAAGAAAATGTAGATTACAACTATGCTGACTATGACAGTGTAGGACTAATGAATCTAAACATAATTGCGGGTATCCGTAAAGACTATAAAGCAGGCGAAAAAATTAGTTTTGCGGCAGGATCAGGTATGGTACCTGAAGCATTTGCAATGACCATGCTAATGTGCGGACCTGATCTAACAATGGATCAGTACATTGCTTGTTTTGATAAACATGTAACCTGGGTAAGTGGTATGAGCGGTGGCGAACGTCGTCTAGCATTTAAGCGTGGAGAACTAAATGGCACACGCGAAAACCCTGCAGCCTACAAGAAGCATGTTGAGAGTAATCCTGACGCAGAAGTTTGGTTTCATCACGGTATCCTAGATGCAGCAACAGGCACACACAGTGATGATCCTAACTATCCAGGATATCAGTTTGAGATTTTATTTCAACAAATGTATGGAACTTCTGCAGACATGTGTGATGAAATGTATGATGCTTACAAACTAGTAAAAAGTTTCAGAGACGGCATGCAAAAAGCAATATGGGCAAATAAAGGAAATCCTAATACTAAAAAGTTACAGGATGCACTTACTGCAATGAGTAAGGATCCAACAGCGGTTGCAAACATCCAAAAGAAAGTTGGAAAATATGAATGGAAGATTGGTGTAGATGGTAACGCACAGCGAGATACACTAATGACTTTTGTTACACAAGAAGCACTAACAAACCTAGTTAAGTTTAACACAGAAGCACTAGGACTTAATAGTGTTCTTAAAACAAAGTTAGCAATGCGTTAATGACAGTGCTTATTGCAGGTGGTGATAGTTTCACCTATGGTGAAGAACTCCAGGATTGTGATGGCTCATATAGCAATCTTACCTGGAGTGCTTTGCTTGCCAAACGTATGGGTATGAGCTATTGTTGCACTGCAAAAAGCGGTGCAGCAAATAGCAGTATTCGTAGAAACGTAATGAACGCTGTACACAAGTATAAGGATACACAAGATCTATTTGTAGCAGTAATGTGGAGTTTTCCTAACCGCTATGAATTTAGATTTAATTACGATACAGGCCATAGGGATAGTCCCTGGTACAGTTTTAATCCCTGGATATACCAGGACATAGAAATGCAGGAACATTTCCATGTTGATAATCCAGATGTTCTGAATCAAAATATTAAACATAGACAAAATGCAGAATTTAGGGGTATTAATGATTTTGCTAGATCCTATATTAAAAATGTTGCAGACAGTGAATATTGGGAACTCTATACAAGTTGGACAGATATTGTTATGCTACAGAACTATCTCGGTGAACAGGATATTCCCTATAGATTTTTAATGGTAGACAACAGTCTATTTGAATGTAACACAAATATGGACATTACCTTACGAACACTTAGGGAAAGTATACACTGGTTTGCACATGATGAAGGCATGTACAACTGGGCAAAACGCACAAATCAACCCTTTTATACAACTCATCCTCAGGAGTCAGCACACGAAGAATGGATAAATATGTTATACGATAGGATAACATAATGGATATTGTTGACATCATCAAAAATACTAAAAAGATCTATATGAGTGAGGCTAGCCTACAAACTATGATGGACATTGAACGTGTGCTTGATAGTTTGGATATCTATGCTTTTAAGAACTGGAAAAAGGGCGAACTAGTGGAAGGCCCAGTACTAAAGAAACACTGGGTAGAGAGTACTTTTATGTGGCCTAAAAAATCAATGCCTGATCCTGATGGTGCAAAGCGATTACTAGGATATAATGGTATTGTAACCTATGAACAGGCAAAACTCAAAACACCAGTAAAAGTTGAGAGTTATGATGACTTCCGTCCTGGTACACGCAAGCCAAGACTGCGTGAAGATCCAGTTTGGTTAGTAAAAGTAAAACTTCCTATTGAACTTGTTAAAGAGTTCAAACAAGGATACAAGGAAGTTGAGGGCACTGAAATAGATCTGCAGGAACTTGATGATGCTTATGAAGAAGGATTAGATCAATCAGAACTAATGACTGTTAAGAAAGACGAAACTGAAGATGGCGCTTGATCCACAAGACCTAGAAGGACGCATTGAAGACACCGTTCACTTTGATGAATACAAGCCTAAGATGGGCAAGGACGATGCAGTAATTGTTGCTACTTTCAAAGTATTAGGCAAACAACCAGCATATGATCTTGAGAACTTTATCGAAAAAGGCTATGACTGGGTAATTGATGCAGAGACATCACCTGGTGAAATCAGTGAAGGACGTTATATTGTGTTTGTTGAAGCGGAACGTAGAACAGGATTCCCCAAAAAATTTATGGATATGATCTCTGATATCAAAAATATATCCGATGTAGAAGATTGGAAAATGGTACACTACGAACGTCCGGAGAAAAATCCTGTTCAGGAACTAAGTATGGATTCACTAAGTAGAATACCACTAAGTCCTAAGAAGTATAGAGACGGAAAAATTGCGGCGGCTGCTATGGAGAGTATTCTAAACACTGCTCGTGTACCTCGTGCAAAGAACGATCTACAAGAATTTAGAACCTATCAACAAAAGGAAAGATAATGGCTGCAGAAAACTATGTAACTTGTCTGGAAATGATCCTACATCATGAAGGCGGTTATGTTAACCATCCAAAAGATCCAGGTGGTGAAACTAACCTTGGCGTAACAAAACGTGTGTATGAAGATTTTGGCGGTACAAAAGACATGAAGGATCTTGTGCGCGAGGATGTCGAACCAATCTACAAGAAGAACTACTGGGATAGAATGAAGTGTGATGATGTGCCTGCAGGTTTAGATCTATGTTTGTTTGATTTCGGTGTAAACGCAGGTACAGGTCGTAGTGCAAAATATTTACAGAGAATGATAGGAACAGTTGCAGACGGTGGCATTGGGCCTAATACACTTAAAGCACTGGGTAACTATATAGAAGAAGTGGGTACTGAAGGTGCAATTAAAAACTTCCAGTCCAAACGCCAGGAATACTATGAAAGCCTAAGTACATTCGAAACATTTGGAAGAGGTTGGACACGCAGAGTGGACGAAACAACTGAAGCAGCATTAGGAATGATTTAATAATTGAGTCAACTAAACTATAAACCAAATAGTTGTAGAAATTGTGGACATCCTAGCCATTGTGGTTATCCTCTTTGGTTGGAGAATAAAAATTATCAGGACGGTTGGGATACTTACTGTGCCTGTAAAAAGTGTAGATGTGATGTTTGTACACCACCTACGCCTAAAACAGACATACCAACTAGTATGTTAAATGGACTTTAGGAGACTATTATGTTAAAAACATGGATTGATTCACGAAAGAAGGAACGCACTACCTGGGACGGTTGCATACTTGTAGCAATTGGACTTATGGTTTTATTTATGGCACCGCTTGCTAAAATTGCGGCAGGTGTTGCTATTGCATATGGTGCATGGACTATTTGGAAAAGTGAATAAATGGCTCGTGCGTATCTGCTTATCATTGTGCTGGGTGTACTAGGCGGCGTAGGATTCGGCGCTTGGAAATACTACACGGATACACAACAGCGGATACAAACACTATCAGAAAACAATGCAAAATTAGAAACTGCATTACAAACTAGCGAAGCAAGTATTACTGCTCTGCAAACTCAAGCAGAGCAGACTGCAGTTCTTACTAAACAACTACAACAAGAACTACAAAAAGCAGAGCAATATGGTGATAATCTACGTCAAAGACTACGCCAATTGGATTTGCTTGCGGATGCAATAGCAAATGCTAAAAACTTAGAAGGACGTATGAATGGTGCAACAGCAAAACTATGGCGTGAGATCATGGGCGAAACTGGCAATACTGCTGGCAGTAGCACTGATCTTCCTTTCTGGTTGCAGTCGAAAACCGGAAGTGGAAATCAAGACAGTAACGCAGGTACAGAAAGTAACAGTACCGATAGTAGCCAGACCCAAACCAATTAGCCTTGTTGACACACAGGTATATGTAGTTAATCAGGGTAATCTGGAAGAGTTCATTGCTGAGTTCAAGGAACAGAACGGAGAACTTGCTTTTGTTGCACTAAGCATTGACACATACGAAAACCTAGCACTGAACGTTGCTGAACTACGCAGATATATCAATCAACAGAATGAAATTATTATCTATTACGAAGAGGCAATGAAGCCTGATGAGTCAAACACTACCCAGCCAGGAACAAACTGATACACGATATGGCAAAATGCGATATTATGCTGAGGATCCTACAATAGGCCGTAGTCTACTATTGTATGGCGAATACTGTCACCAGGAAATAGAAACTATACTAAGCATGCTGGACAAAGACAGTGTGTATGTGGACGTGGGCGCAAACATAGGCACACATAGTGTTAGCATTGCTCCACATGTTGCACATGTGCATGCGTTTGAGCCTAACTTCGAGAACCTATACTTACTGGAACGCAACACAAAATCACATCAAAATATCACAGTCTATAGTAAGGCCGCAAGTGACCATAAAGAGTTCGGATACACAGAATTTAATTTTGGAAAGACTGTTTATGCTCGTGCAACTCATAAAGGACAACACCCAAGAGAAACACTGAATAGAAGTAAACTATTAGACAGTTATGAATGGCCAAGAGTTGACTTTGTAAAAATAGATACTGAAGGTCACGAACTACAAGTACTACAGGGCATGGGATATATTCTTTCAAACAATCGTCCCTGTATGCTAGTTGAGATGCAGGACGAAACAAAATATAGTGAGATATATGATTGGTTAACTATGTTTGAATACAAGATGTATTGGTTTCCCGTAGCAACTTATAATCCAAACAACTGGAAAAATAACACTAAGGATGTTTTTGGTAAACAGCATGGAGTAATCAACTGGATCTGTACGCCTGATCTAATAAATACAACATTACAACCAGTAGTGGACAGAGAAGACACTGTGGAACGAATGAACTATAGACAGAGACAATGAGATTTAGAGAACTACTTACAGAAGCAGAACAAAAACTAAAGCATGGCTCGACACGTGGACATTTAGGTGAGTTTTTATTAGGCGGTGCGATTGCTGCAAAGTTTATAAAAGGCACTGAAGATATAACCCCCAGTGATGTCGCAAGTGTTCTACGCAGTGCGGGTGCAACACAGAAACTTAGTGCAGAATTTGAAACTGTAGGTGCGGATAAAGTAGAATTTATAAATGTTGTTACAAACAAAAAAAATGTTGCAGATTCAATGGACACTGATGCATTACTAAGTGTAATGGGCGATGAACTTGAAGGATCCGTTAAATTTGCAAATACGTTTAGTGAAATAAAAAGACTTGCTAGTTCATTTGTAAAGAACGAAACTGTAGAAAAGATTGTAGTAAAGGCCGCTGGTGAAGAAGATCAGAAAGGCACTAAAGCAGATATCTTCCTATATCTAAGGCAGGAAGATGGATCATTAAAAATTATTCGTCCTATAAGTGTTAAGACAGGCAGTAACCTAGTAGGTCAAGGATCACCACGCACATTTGATGGCATACAAGCAATGTTTGCTGATTTAGGAATACAACTTGCTCCAATAGATAACTATGAAGAAAACACAGATCAGCATGTGAAAAGTATAATGCAACAGGTTGTAAGAGATCTTAATGCTTATACACAGGGAACTAATGACACAGGCGAACAGAGACTTGTACAACAATTAGGAAACTTTCTAAACAAACATGTAGGACTAAATGATCCAAAATTAGTTGTAGTAAACATTGGTAAAGGTGATTATACAACACAAAAAATTAATACATTAATTAGAAACTTACCTAACATTGATTTGGAAAGTACAAGTAAAGAGGGCGGCCGCCCTGCAGTTCTTGTGCATGAAAAGGGAAAACCGCAAAATTTACTTTTCCAGGTTAGATATACCTATCAAGCACCTAGATTTAGTAGTAGCCTAAATAGAGAGACTCCTGAAAGACATAGAATGTTTGTTGAAGTTGGCCCTTTATTCAAGCAACTAGCAACTTTTAATAGGACAGAGTAAAATGTTGGATATGTTATCACAAATGGCAACAGATCGTTTGTGGATCTACACAGGCATAGCAGGCAGTCTATTTGGTGCAGCATTTCTGTTCTGGTTTAAAGACACACGCATGGCTATATGGGCAGTGGGCAAGTTTGATAGTGCATGTGAGAGTCTTGCTAAACGTTGGGGTTGGACTTGGTTACAGAATGAGCCAGATGTATGGCGTAAAAAGTATCCACATGTAACAAAAAAGATAGATGAATTAGAAGCCAGAATCAAATATCTTGAGGAGACAAAGTAATGGGCGAAGAGGAGATCAAGGCTGCGGGTTATCATCCTGCAGACACTGATGGGGACGGGAGTGTTTCCACAAAAGAACACGAAATGTTCTTAGAGTTTAAACGTAAGGAACTAGAAGATGCAGACGCACGCCGTGACGCAATGCGTAAGATGACTTGGTTTGCACTACTGGGCATGTTACTATATCCTGTCGGAATACTACTTACATCAATGCTAGGATATGAAAAAACTGGACAAATCATAGCGGATATTGCACCCACATACTTTGTTGCCATTAGCGCACTAGTTGCCGCCTACTTTGGTGCAAACGCATACTCTGACGCTAAGAAAAAGTAAATTTACAAATTAGTCCTAGCATAGTATAATTACAATATGAACTATTATGAAGTGCTGGGACTTGAGCCTACTTGTAGTCCTAAAGATATTCAAACTGCATATCGCAAACTTGCAAAACAGTATCATCCTGACAATGGAGGTAATGTGGACAAGTTTCATACTGTCAGTGAAGCCTATGATGTTCTTAAGGATCCACATAAACGTGCGCAGTTTGATAATATAAACAGCAGAAGACAAAACATAAAAATAAATTCAAACGATGTGTTTGATGATATGTTTACTATCTTTGGCAGTGCAGGATTTCATCCAAGCAAACGTGAATATCATCGTGCTAAAGCAAACAAAAATTTAGGCATATCTATTGATTTCACACTGGAAGAAATACTACAGGAGCATGAAAAAACAGTTAGTATAAAACACACTGATGGTTCAAGACATCTTGTAAACCTTAAGATTCCTGCTGGCGTAAACAACGGCACTAAAATAAAATACAGTGGACTTGGTGATAAAACTATAAAAACAATTGCACCAGGTGATCTTACGGTCACAGTAAACATTCTAGATCATAACAAGTTCACTAGAGAAGGCAATAACCTAAAACAACACTTGACTATCAGTGCTTGGGATGCTATAATAGGTACAGTTAAGCAGATAAGTAGCATAGAAAACAAAAGGCTAAATCTTAATATTCCTGCTGGTACACAGTATGGCACAGTGCTTAAAATCCCAAATCATGGTATGTATACAAAGACTAGCACAAGAGGTGATCTACTAGTACAGATACTAATTAAAATACCAGAAAATTTAACTGAACAACAATTAAATATATGCACTAAACTTAGGGACGATTCATGAAGACAGCAAAAGAAGTAGATAAAACTCTTGAAGTAGCAGGACATATTGCTAACAAATACGGGCATGCTTATATAAGCACAGAGCACATGTTACTTGCTATTTTCCAGAACAGAGAATTTAGTAGACTGTTAGTTGACTTCGGAATACAACTTGATCAGTTGCGCATGGATCTTGAAAGTCATATTGTGGATGCATTCAGTAAAGTAAGTGCTGGTGCAGGACAGATTAAAACACAGAGTCTTGAACGTGTGTTTAACCGCGCACTAACTAGTGTGCTTTTCAGTGGCAGAGAAATTGTTACACTACTGGATATTTTTATTAGTATTATGAGTGAACAACACGCATACAGCAGTTACTTCCTAATGAAATATAATTTAAAAAAGGAAGACTTCCTACGTTTTATTAAGCATAACAGTAGACATCAACAGTTAAACAAACAACAGGAACAGTATCTGGAGGGTATTGTAAATGAATACTGTGAAAACTATAGTGAACAAGCAAAAGAGAAAAAACTTGATCCTGTTATAGGAAGAGACGATGTAATAGATGATATTACACAAACATTTGCTAGACGTAACAAGAGTAATGTGCTTATGGTAGGTGATCCTGGTGTTGGTAAGACTGCAGTGGCAGAAGGACTTGCTGTAAAAATTGTTAATAAAGAAGTGCCAAAATATTTACAAGATCATACAGTGTACAATCTCGATGTAGGCACAATGATTGCGGGCACACAGTACAGAGGACAATTTGAAGAACGTGTAAAGGAAGTACTGGAAGCATTAATTAAAAAAGGCAAGTGCATACTGTTTATTGATGAGGCACACACTCTAAAAGGTGCTGGAGGTGGCAACAGTGGCGGCACAGATTTTGCTAACATGCTAAAGCCATACTTGGGTAGAGGTAAACTAAAAGTTATTGCAAGTACAACCTGGGAAGAATACAATCAGAGTTTTGAAAAGGATCGTGCGCTAATGCGAAGATTCTATCATATCACAGTGGATGAACCAACACCTGAACTTGCTAAGGAGATACTTACCGCTAGTGCAAAGTACTATGAACAGTTTCATGGTTGTAAATTTACACAGGAAGCGATAGACAATGCTGTGGATTTAAGTGTTCGCTATCTAACAGACAAGCGGTTGCCTGACAAAGCGTTTGATATGATAGACAGTGCCGCGGCTAAACAGCGTAGACTGGGTACAAAAAAACCCTTAATTGATAAACAAAACATACTGGAAGAAATAAGCAAATATGCTCGTATTCCAATTACACAACTAGACAACGAAGAAGTAAAGATATCGCCTGAGGATATAGAAGAACGCATTAAGGGTAAAGTATATGGGCAGGATATTGCAGTGGATAGTGTGCTGGATAAAGTTTGGGTAAGCAAAGCAGGACTAAACAAGCGCGATAAAACACTGGGTGTGTTTGTGTTTACAGGTCCTACAGGCACAGGAAAAACCGAACTTGCTAAACAACTTGCGGATGCAAACAGTATGAAACTTTTACGCTATGATATGAGTGAGTATCAGGAACGTCATACAGTAGCACGTTTTATAGGTGCACCACCGGGATATGTTGGATATGAAGATAATAACTTGGGAGGCGGTTTACTAATTCGAGATATAGAACGCAATCCACACGCAGTAATACTGTTTGACGAGATAGAAAAAGCACATCCGGATGTCTCTAATGTGCTACTCCAGTTAATGGATGAAGGATTTGTTACAGGCTCTAACGGAAAACGTGCAGATGCCCGTAACTGTTATGTTATTTTAACTACTAACTTGGGTGCGGCGGATGCAGAAAAACGTGTCATAGGTTTTAATGATCAGGAGCATCACGATGATGCTGCAGATGATGCATACAAAAAGTTCTTTGCACCAGAGTTTCGTAATCGTATTGATGCGGTGTGTAGATTCTCCGCACTGGATGATCTTGCAAAACGCAAGGTATGCCTAAAGTTTATTCAGGAACTACAAACACAACTACAGGATAAGGGTGTAAAACTACATGTTGACGAACCCAGTGTTGATCTAATACTAGCAAAAGGCTATGATGATCGTATGGGTGCCCGTCCAATGGCTCGTGCTATTGACAGCCTATTGCGTATGCCAATTGCAAGGAAACTAGTTGACAAAGATGCAGATGGTTGTAAAATAAAAGTTAGGAATGTAAACAATAAATTGTTAATTAAATTTAGGTATTCAGATGGAAGCACTACAGAAGTTGGAGACGCTGAGCAGTCAGCACAATCTAACATTACTGCATAACGATAGATTATTCTATTCTAAATATCTTTATCGCTTAGAACTATGGTTATACAAGTATAGATATCCTGAATTAATGCGTGTGCCCACTGTGGACATGTGGGGATATAAGGTAGACAGTCATATTCACAACAGTTTTATAGGCGGCATGCGCAAGTATGCAAAAAAATCTGGCGATAAAGTAAGGGTAGAGTTCAAAACACTAAACTACTATACCAATGATATAGAAACAATCGAAAAAATAATTGCTTATGTAAAACGTCTACAGGACAAACAGGAAGATATTACGGAGAGCATGGTTGAACTCCATAGTATTAAATATTTTCCTGGTAGTATTCTTGAGCGTAATATTAGATATAGAAAAAAACGTTTACCATATGGAAAGTACAAATTTCAAATATTAGGTGAAAGACTTACAGCAGATCAATATACAGACTGGCAAAACTGGGCTAACAATTATCCAGACAGTATTAGAGTTGAAAGTGATGTTTATAAAATGTACGGGACTTGGTGTGGAGAAAGCCTTGGTTACATTCTAAATGATAGCATGCTGAGACTAGCACAATTCAAACTAGGGTCAAGTATTAATAAAATAGTGGAATTTCAATTAAGGGAAACAATAAAAAATGATGTCTGAACAACTATTGCAAACTCTAGTAGCAAAAAAACTTGTGCATGAAAATACACTTGTATACGCAAACGTAAGAAGTAAAGGACTTGGCGGCAAAGATATTTTTGTGAAAAAAGATGTGTACTACTATCCTGGAATGCCTGCAGGCGCTATCTATGATATTGAAGGCATGACACCAGAACGTTTTGCAAAAGCATATAATATCAAGCCAGATGGCACATTTAAAGAGTATAAGAAGCGCGGACGCAAACCTAAGACTGAAGCATAAATATACGATAAGGAGTATATTATGGCTAAACTCAATGAACAGATGTTTGTTATTAAAGTAAGCGAACTACTAAGAGACAATCAAGAAGCAAAGCCGCCACTTGACGCAGAAATAATGAGCCAACTAGAAGCAGTAATAGGCGAACTAGCAGGCCCAGGTAAAATAGTAGAACTTATTCAGGACACACAGTAAATGCCAGCAACTACCAGCACCACACTACTACCAACAACTGCATTCGGCACTAGCACGGGTAACTATGATGGTAGCAGTGCAAGTTTTAACAGTGATAAAGTAAAAGGTGATGGTTACTATGGATTTAGTGATGGCGTACACACAGTGCAGACTCGTGTTACTGGACTAATAGGTACAGTTAAAATACAGGGCTCGCTTAGAAAAGATCCTGCTGCAACAGATTTTGTAGACATTGCTACAGTTATAACAGGTGATGGTAGCACAGCAATTACAAACAGTTTCTTTAATAATTTTACTGGAAATTTTGTTTGGATACGCATAGCAGTAAGTGATTTTACTGCTGGCACTATTAACAACATTTATATGGCACACTAATGAGTTACATTCGTTTCACAGCAAATGACCTAACGGAAGAACAAGTAGACACAATTGTCAGTGCAGTTGATCTATTCTGTGAAACAGTTATTAATGAAAATGATGACGGTGATTGCACATATTATGAAACAGAACTAGGACAAAGTTTTGAATTTACCCTGGCAGAAGATTTAGACGAGCGTGTTGTAGAAGCAATAATAGATTGTGTTGCTCCACACGTCTCAGATATTACAGTAGAAGCAACAGGCCAATAAGGCAAATCAATGATACAATGGTTGTTCGATAGGAGCAATTCGCACGGATTTCTTCCGAACCTAATAAAAGACGACACACTTGTACCCAACACTACACAGTGGTGGGATCTTTGCGTGAATCCTCCTTTTAGTTTTGAATTTCGTTTTCTAAAATATTGCAAACTGGATAAAGTAGCACAGAACTGCACACTAGTAAAGGATTATATTACAGGTACTGCTAGTGCATACTATCCTATTGAACTAAACTTTTGGGATCCTGAAATAGATTACATAGCACTAATGGATGATTACAGTCGTAATCGTTTTATAGGTGGTGACTTTCGTGTGCTTTTTTATTATTCAGAAGGTGATAATCCAGATCCAGAAATAAACAATAGCATAGAACGCATGTGCAGTACATGGAACGTTAGTATTGACAGCATAAGAATAGTGACTAGTAATTATTTGCTTAAGGATACACACCCATTTATATTCTTTTGTAATAATGAACTGTACTATAGATATCTTCAGGTTATTGAAAACAAGTTTGTTAAGGAACACAATCTAGAGCGTAGAGGTAAAAAGTTTACATGTCTTAATAGAGCAGACAAGGCACACAGAAAAATCTACGCAAGTTATATGTATACTATGGATATACTAAAACATGGTTATTTCAGTTATACAGGTTACAAGTACCACACAAGTCATAAGGGTCTAGATGATATAAGTCAATGGGTTGATTTCGATGATAGTTTACAACAGGACCTATTGGGTTTCGAACTTAGTGTACCTTTCTATTGTGATGATCTTTCTGATTCAGAACACAATAATCATAAACTAGTAAATCACGATTTCTTTAGGGATGCATATTTTAACTTTGTTGTGGAAACACACTTTGACAATAATACCTGTTTTATTACAGAAAAAACTTTTAAGCCTATTCTAAATCTACAGCCATTTATAATAATAGGAAATCCAGGCAGTCTACAACTGCTTCGTGATTTAGGTTACAAAACATTTCATGATGTTATTAGAGAAACCTATGACGACGAACAGGATCATAAACAGCGCATGACTAGCCTACTTAAAATTAGTTATGATCTAACACAACTAACTGATAAGCATCACATTAGAATACAACACATTATCAGCGATGTACTAAAACACAATCAGCAACATTTTCTTTCTCCAAAAGTAAACAGAATAAATGAACTCCTAAACAAACTGAAATATCAATGAAAATACATTTTATGACACCCTGCTATGGGGGACAGATAACAGAAGCATGTTTTAACAGTTATATACACTGGACAGCGTTTGCTGTTAAGAACGAAGTACCTTTTGATCTGGATACACTTAGCAATGAAAGCAATGTTAACAGAGCCCGCAACAGTTGTGCGGCAAAGTTTCTAGCAGGAGATGCTACACATCTTATGTTTGTGGATGCTGACATACAGTGGACACCTGACAGTGTTATTAAGTTAATTAAACACGATCGCGAACTTGTAGGAGGCATATACCCACAAAAAATATTGCCCCCAAAAATGGTGGTAAGTACACTTAAAAATGGTGCAGTGGAAGGCAATCTTACTGAAGTAGGCACCATGGGCACAGGCTTTATGTTAATCCAGCGTAGTGTATTCAAACAAATGATTGACGCGGGCGTAACAAAATATCGGGATGCAAATGGTGTATCAGGATATGCATATGATTTTTTCCGTTGCAGTGTTGATAGTCAGGGTAGATACTTAACAGAGGACTGGACATTCTGTAGAGAACATAGACGCTTGGGCGGTAAAGTATGGGCGGATACTAGCATTAAACTAGCACACGTTGGATATCACAAATTCCAACCAGACTTGGAGCAAATCAATGGAAACAGTTAACATAAAGATTGAACTGGATATTGTTACACATGAATCAGTGCGTGAACATCCATATGTCATAGTTAGTTTAGACAGCGAATCTAAATGGAGCGGTTTTTGTGAACATAGCCAAACAATAGAATTTGATGCGGACATTGCTGACGGTGAACACACACTGGTTGTTGAATACACTAACAAAGATCCCAAAACAGATGTAATTATAGAACAGGATGAGATAGTTGCTGACAAGCGTGTGGAAATATCTAGTATTCTATTTGATGATATTGCACTGGACTGGTTTACATTTGACACTGAAGAGACACTAGTGTTTACGCCCACAGATACAGAAGCACAGGAAGCATATGGTTTCGATGCTACTAAACTAAGTTGGAACGGACAAACAACACTACACTTTACTAACCCTGTTTACATTTGGTTGTTGGAAAATCTATAAAGCATAAATACACTGTGTTTTAGGGATTTACAATGGATACACTCGTAATCTATCCGGGGCGGTTTCATCCGTTCCACAAAGGACATAAAAGTGTTTACGATGCTCTTGTCAAACGTTTTGGCAAGAATCGTGTGTTTATTGCTACCAGTAATAAGGTAGATCCCCCCAAATCCCCATTCACATTTGAAGAGAAGCGAGCAATGATGGCGCTTACGGGCGTTGATCCAAGCCGTGTTGTTCAGGTAAAAAATCCATACCAAGCAGTTGAGATTACAGACAACTACGATCCCCAAAACACAATTGCGTTGTTTGCAGTCAGTGACAAAGACATGGCTGAAGATCCTCGCTTTTCTTTTCAACCACGCAAAGACGGTGAGCCCAGTTACTACCAACCAGTGCAAAAGGATATGAACACACTGGATAAAAATGCGTATATCATAACTGTTCCTACACTACAGTTTGATGTGCTTGGCAAACCCATGCAAAGTGCAAGTGAGTTTCGTGCAAATTTTGCCCGTGCTGATGATGATACACAAAAGCGTATGATCACAGATCTATTCGGAAAATATGATGCAAGAATACATAGCACAATGACTAAAAAAATTAGTGAAACACTTATTCGTGCAGATGAAATACTAGAACAATTAATTGAACTAGGCGCGGACGACAAGTATATTGTAGAGGCTTGTGCGAGACTGGAGCATCTTAAATATAACACACAGTATACACTATTAGAACAAGCAATAATGGAAGGTGGACACATGTTACCGGAAGAAGTATATAAAACACTGCACGAGGCAGATTACAGCAAATGGGATCATCCTGAAGCGGCTGATTATAGCCAGTTCCTGGAAAAAACATTTGGCGAACCTGATGAGGCAACAGACGAACAAACTGTGTGGCATCACAAAGATGGATTTAAACGTATTGTGGTTAGAGACGAATATATTCTACACGGATCGCCTGCACCGCACTATGATTTTGTTTACAGTTATATTGATCTAGAAGTAGATGAGGATTTAAGTGACGAACTAGCCAAGTGTAGTGGCAGTATACTTATTGACCACCTTAAAAATGAAGTAGGCGCACGTTGCGGAAGTTTAACTGCAAATGCTGTTACACTTAATTTTTGCTTGGATGTAGTGTACGGCAGAACAGAAGCAACACCTAAGGAATACGAAAAGCGTATTCTTGCAATGAAGGATATGTTTAAACGTGGAATGAAGTATTCCTTAGAATGGTGGCCTGATGAGGCAAAGGATGCTGATCCGGATAATCCTTACTATGCTGAGAGTATACGAGAACATTTTACACCAGTTACAGAAGAGATTACGGATTTTAACAAAGATGATCCAATGAATAGTGTAATTGCTATTCGCGGTATAGGGACAATGAGTATAAGTAGTGCGCTGGAAAAAGTAAGTGAAATGGCTATGGATGTTGCTAAACTTGGTGCAATGAAGGATGCTAAAAATGTGCAGGATAATTTACCTCGCTACATGGATCTACTAGCAACCTACAACAATAGTATTCAGGAAGCATACAGAGAACTAGCGGCACAGCGTACACGTGGTGGCACAGCAAGCAAAGGAATTGATAGGGATATATCAGAATCAAAAGATCAATTAAAAAGCACAGATAAATTTACAAAGTCTAGCAAACCAGGCGGAAAAGAATCACCACATCCTGCAAGAGGAATGCTAGTGGGTAGTAAAAAAATTGGTGAACACTGTGGCGATCCAATGGCACCTGATCACAAAGCAGGACGTATACTGTTAATGAAACTTTATAAGAAAGAAATGGAGTGTCCCATGGGCAGTCCTATGCATGGCGATATCATGCTTATGATCAAGAAAGTTCGTGATAATATAGGACTTATTCCTGAAGTTCAAGAAAATATTCTGGATAACATTAAAAAAAAAGTAAAACAGGATTTTGCAAAACGTAAACAATTATTTGGAAAAGGCAAAACTGCATAATGAAACTAAGTGAAGTAGGCGGCGTAGGCATCGTTACAAAACAGAACGCTACTAAGGATGTTCCTGTAGGTGGCGAGTATATGAATGTAAAGAAACTGGGTCTCGGATCTGGTAAGCCTAAACTTCACGACAAGAAAGCAACAAAGAATACAACTCCAAACAAATTGTTTAACCTAGGTATATCTGAGGATATGGCAGAAGGTAAACGTGTACCTCGTAAAAAAGGTCAACCCGCTGGCAGTAAGAAGCATAGTGACTTGTATACAGACGAAAATCCAAAAGGAACAATACATGGACTAAAGTTTGCTACAGTAAAGGATGCTAAGGCCAGTGTAAACAAAATTAAACGCAGTGGCAAAAAACACGCACATAAAATTCAAGCAGCCATAGCAATGGAACAACGTGCAAAGGCAGCAGGCAAAGTTAGTGCCGCCGCGGTGTATCGCAAGTACATTAATGCTATGAAGAAGAAAACTAAGAAGATGAACGAACTGCGTATTGAACGTCCAGACCCTAAGGATACACTGGGCGTAAAACGCAAGGACATGCCGCAAATTAAAAGTGATGACTATAATTTATTTTACGCATACTTAAAAAAGAACGGTGCAAAATTTACTAAGGATACAATGCCTGCTAGTGAACTACGAGCAATGCAAAAAGAGTTCAGTGATGAAGGCATCATGAAACAGATGCGTAAAAATAATGAACAAGGACCTAACACTAAAGCCGTAATTGTAAGCAGTGATGGTTATATTATGGACGGACATCACAGATGGCTAGTAGCACTTAACACAGGAAGCGATCTAAATGTAATGCGTGTAAACATGCCCGCATTTGAATTGTATGATCTAGTTAACAAATTTGAAAAGACCTACTACAAAGACATGTATGACAGTGTTGAAATGGGAGAAACACGAGGCAGTATTGGTGTGCCACTTGCAAGTGGACTAGTAGTCAGTGTGTTTCCGCATCGCCCACTGCGCATTAAGAAAAGCACACCCGGCAAACTTCGCTATGATGAAACACTGGATGAGGAGATAGCGGATTGGTTTGCGGACAAGTGGCAAAACATATTTGAGAAGTGGAGTGCAAAATATAAGAAGAGTATTGACTGTAATAATCCTAAAGGATTTAGTCAACGTGCGCACTGTGCTGGACGTAAGAAAAAGAAGAGTAACGAAACAAAGGAAGCACCGCCAGGCACATACTTTACAAAGTCAGGTAATCTTGTAAAGGGCAGGCTCACAAAGGATGCACGAGAACGAGGCGCAAGAGAAACAGATCCCAAAGATGCAACACGCAGTCGTGTGCCGCCAGTAACACAGTATAATGAATCATTTTTGTTGCAACAAAAAGGATTCAAGAAAAAAGGCAATAGAATGGTTCCTAACTGTGTTAAGGAAGAGGAAACAGACTCACTGGGTAGTCAGATTAATTTTCCTGGATATGAAAAGAAAGACGAACCCAAAAAGCCTAAGAAAAAACAAAAGCCTAAGAGCATGTATGACAAGATAGTGGGAACATTTACAAGTGCATTTAATTTAGATGAAGGAATAAATGATCCACATATTTTTAAAGCAGTGTTTATGGCAGGAGGGCCTGGCAGTGGCAAGGGCTTTGTAGCACAAAATTTATTGGGCGGCACAGGATTACGCACAGTGAACAGTGATGACATGTATGAATACTTGTTGAAGAAACAGGATCTTGCTCTGGATCCTGCTACTATAGGATCACCTCAGGGTCAAGAGATTCGGCAAAGAGCAAAAACGTTAATAAAGTCAAGAGAAGCACAGTATATTGATGGCAGAATAGGATTAGTTATTGATGGTACAGGAAAAGATCCTAATATTATTAGCAAGCATGTAAACAAGTTAAGAGAAGTTGGATATGACGTTGCAATGATTTTTGTTAACACAAGCCTAGAGGTTGCGCAACAGCGTAACCAAAAAAGAGAAAGAACTTTACCGCGTGATATGGTTACTCAATTATGGAACGAAGTGCAAGAAAACATAATGAAGTTTCAACAGATTTTTAGACCTGATAGATTCTTCGTTATTGATAACAGTGGAGGATTAGAAGACCTTGATAGAAAAGAAAACTTTGACAAAGTGTACAACGAGACACAAAGATTTTTAAACACTCCACCTAGTAAGAAAGCAGCTCTAGCGTGGATTCAGCAACAAAAAGAGCAGAACGATGCAGAACGATCAGCCAAACAACAACAAAATAAAGAACCTGATGGAGGAACTACAGACTCTAACTGAGGATTTCTCCAGACCAGTAATGGAAAGACCTAGTAAACCAGGCAGCCGCCCAGGAAGTTTAAAGAGAAAGGCAGCACAGTATTTGGGAAAAGGCGCCGGATCAGCACTAAGCAAGACAGATCTAAAACGTTTGCGTGCTAAAGCAAATAAAATGAAGAAGAGCAGTAAGAAAGCAGAAAGAGACAGAGGTATACAACTAGCAAGGCAAGTAAGTTTTGCGTTTAACATGAGAGACTAATGTATTTAAGAGCTAAATTAAAATGCAAACAGGATGCTGCACCCTACAGGGTATATATTAATGACGAACTAATTACTGAACGTCTATATAGCATTCCGCTTGCTACTACAGATTGTAATATGTTGTATGTGCATCTAGAGGATGCTCCTGATTACGATTTTAAGATTGTATCATTAAGACAGGAAGATGATTACGCTGTTACACTGCATGACTTTACAAAACAGGAGACGCAGTTTGAAGATTAGAGATATTATAATTAGGGAGGAAGCAAGTGCTGGCGGAAACATTGCTACAATTAGTTTTCCTATGACACCCGGTACTACCAAAAAGCAACAGCGTCAAGCAGTGGATCCTTTTGGTTACACAGTAAACAAAAAGGGCAAGAAGAAACGCAAGGATCCAGTATACAACGTGCCAGTAATCAAACGATAAATATAAAATACACAAAACAGGAACAGAACAATGCGTGATATTATTACAAAACTAGAAGAACTAAACGTTGAGAAAGAACAACTCAACGAAGGTCATATGGGCGATGAAGCACATATGATGGAACTGGATCATGAAGTGCAAATGGCACGAAGCGATCTTTACAAAGCAGCAAAGTATGCAGTGAGTATTCACAAAATGATGAAAGACATCAGTGAAATGGAAGGCATAGATGGCTGGGTAGCAAGTAAAATTACTAAAGCAAGTGATTACTTGGGCAGTGTAAAACATTATCTAGAAGGCATGAAGTTTCAAGACGTAGAACTAGCAGTTGTTCCTGTTGCTGGTGATATGACAGATGCTATGTCAATGGAATCAGTAGATGAAGAAGATGATATGGGAGGACATCCTACAGCATTGTTAATGAAAGTCGCTAAACAAATGCAAGATGATGCCGCCATAGGAGATTATACAGCAATAGATGATTTACTAAAGGATATTCCTCGAGACCAATTAGAAGGCTTCTTGTCAGATGTAGAAGAATCAGTTAACGAAGAAGAAGAAGAAAAAGAAGAAAAGCCTGACATGGACAAAATGCTTAAGGCACTGAAGAAGAAACTAAGTGATGAAGGTGGCGCTGCAGGATTCGAACCTTTAGAAAAGATTGCAAAAGACATGGGTGTTGATCTAACACCTGCAATGTTAAAGGGTATGAAGGGCATTAAAATGCACAGAGACGGCGACTATATCCTAGAACAAACAGTTGATGAGGATGTACTAGACGAAAAAGACGAAGATGTAATTGGTGATATCATTGCAAGTTTAGGCAAGATGAAGACTCCTGGTATGATGCCAAAGCCAAAGCCTAAAATGTCAACAAACATGAAAACTGGGGCAACACGCGGCGCTGGCGATGATGAAGATTATATGAAGGCTGCTGCAATGGCAAATATGCCCGATCAAGCAAAACAAAAAATGATGAATAAAATGATGGTTAAAGACAGTAAGTTTTCAGAATGGGGTAAAAAGTAATGTCAGATTTCGCAAGCCTAGTGCAAAAATTAAACGCAATTAACAATGACGAACAGGTGGATATTACTTCCAGTGAGGAAACTACCACAAAGCGTCAGCAAGTTATGGAAACAAAGTCTCTACTGGATAAGTTTAATGAGATTCAGGACGCTAATCCTTATCAGCCAGTTGTAACTGAAGCAGAAGATGAAGTAGAAGAAACAATGCAGGATCGTTTTGCAAAGTTTTTAAAAGCAGAGCGAGCCGCAGGTAGTGATGTTGACACTATGAAAACTGCTATTGAAGAAGGCACAAGCGAGTATGAATATGCTGATCGTGCATTTAGTAAGATGGCAGAAACAATTAACACATTAGAAAAGATGGTGCGTGAAGGCGGTATGCTTGAAATGAAGATTGCACAAGCAGGAGGAGATCCAGCCGCACTTCGAGATATGAGACAAGCACTTAGTGATGCTTATGAAGCATATGAAGTAGCACATAGAGACGCACTGGGTAGTACGCCAGAACAACAGCCTGAGGATTAAGAAATGCGTTTTAGTCAGTTTGTAACAGAAGATCGTGCAGTAAGAGTTAAAGTCAGTGACTTGACGTTTGATGGTCCAGCATTAGACAAACTGCCTACAGAACTTACAGTAAAAGTAATGGTCAATCCAGGAGATGATAACGAGGATATCTATGATGCGGTTGTTGACGAACTAGAAGATCGCTATGGTATAAAAGTTGGTGGCTTTGAAATGAAGTTAGAAGAAAACAAAGCACTTGCAGATACAGAAAAAGTAATTGCAAAGAACTTTTCACCAGAACGCAGTGCAGTCAAAGACAAGATAGTTTCACTAGTGCGTGATGTTATGATGGGCAAGGGTGACAGAATGCAGCAGGCAATGGAAATTACTGCTCTTACTAAAAGTGAACTTGAAGCAAAAAGCATGGATCCTGATCTTGAAGTAGGTGTTAACCAGAATCTTGGCATGCTAAAACGTGCAATGGAAAAAGTTGTTGGTTCAAAAATTGTAGATGATATTACTGAACAAGAACTTGAGGAATATAAGAGCACTGCACAGTTACGCAACGATGCAATGTTTGCAGCCCTAGCGAGATTACAGGACAAAAAGAAAGAAAAACAAAAACCCAAGACTATTGAGATTCCTAAGCAACTTGATTTGTTTAAAGCAAATGAAGCTCGTGAAATAGATCCTAAAAAGATGCAAGCCTATATGGACTTTAAGAAAGAAAAAGACATAGATGGCAGTAGTGTGCGCATGGCTGTGGATAATCCGGATCTTCCTGAGACAAAACGTTTAATGACAAACGATGACTTTGCCAAAGCAGTAAAGATGTACAAAAGTGCATTAAAAGAAAGTCTAGAACTAGACGAAGAAAAAGGTGATTATGTTATAAGTCTTAAAGGTAAAGAAATGTTCAGAGGTAAATCTGAAAAAGATGCTAGATCTGCATTTCATAAACTACGAAAAGAACATGGTAATGATGTTAAGGTTAAAGTAGAGGAAAGCTCAGAACCACAAGCAATTACTGAAGAAGAATTTGATGTACTAGCAGAGAAGAAAGACGCTTGCTATCGTAAAGTAAAAGCACGCTATAAAGTATGGCCCAGTGCATATGCAAGTGGTGCACTAGTACAGTGTCGCAAAGTAGGTGCGGCTAACTGGGGCAACAAAAGTAAGAAAAAGAAGAAAAAGTAATGCTACTAGTCGAACTAGATGAAGACCTAAGAGCATGGTTCGGCAAAGGCAAAAAAGGCGGTGCTGGAGGCGGCGGCTGGGATCGCTATGACACTAAGGGAAATCGTGTAGGTAAATGCGGTGACGGTGGCGGCAAAGGCAAACCAAAATGTTTAAGTAAGAGTGCAGCCGCTAAACTACGAAATGCAGACAAGGACGGCGACGGTAAAAAGGATGGCAAGGCAGGCATTGCTCGTGCAGTAAAACGCAAGATGCGTAAAGACCCTAATAAGAATCGTAGGGGTAAAGCAAAGAATGTTAAGAACTAATGAGAGCAAGCGATTTCATTGTAGAGCAACCAGTAAACACAACTACTAAACAAGGTGTTCAAACTACTGTAGACAAAGCGGCAAATAGAGTAACAACTCGCAGTGACATGGGTACAGTTGTAAAAGATCGCAGTGGTCGTATTCGCAGTGTACAAACTCCTAAGATTCAAGGCATACAAGCAAAGCAAACATTTAGACCTGATGCTACTCCTGGTTATCAACAAGCAACATCCAGGACAGGCAGCGGTGCTTCAATTGACGTAAAAGGTAGTCCTGAAACTGGTTTTACAAAAACGGTTGGGGGGAAAATGGCTGGTTTTGGCGTTCAAAATAAACAACGCTATGATGGTTCACAACAACGTAAAATTAGTTATACGTTAGGCAATGATCAAAAAATAAGTGCTACACAAAATATAGCAAGACCCGGTGCTAAACCTACAACCTCAATGACATATAAAAAAGGTGGTGTTACTCAAAAATTAACACAAAGTCAGTTTGAGGATATACAAAACGCTATTCGTGAACATGTTAAAATGGGTGTACCATTTACAGAGTGTATGTTCCGTGCCGGTTCACCTGCGTTTACAGAGTTTTACAGACAGGTACGTGAAGTAGCAGACAAACTAAACTTGGACTGGCAGGATCAAGAACTACTTAACACAGATATAGGTGAATGTATTATAGTGGACGGTGAAGTTGTTCCGCTTGATGTTCCTATAGAAGTAACAAATGAACTTGATGAAGCCAAAACTGTTGATGGTTACGAACTATTTCACAATAGTTTTTCAAATGCAATGCAACACGCATATGACATGGCAAAGAAAATTTATGGCGTAGAGATTGATCCAGAAGAGATTGATAATAAAGTTGCAACTGGGCCTAGAAAACCATCTGAGGGTAAAACAAACAGGTACAGACTCATGGGTAAAGGTGGAGTTATGCAAATCCAAGTTTACCACAGTGACGAGAAAATAAAACCATATGAGTTAAATATGTATAAAGAGAGTATTGGTGAACTTGATGAAGCAGAGTATCAGGGCCGCAAAGTAAAACTTAATTCACCAAAGCGTGGCGGTCCTAAAAAGTTTTATGTGTATGTAATGAATAAAAAGACAGGGCGTGTTAAACGCATAACCTGGGGCGATACATCAGGACTTAAAATTAAAGCAGGCAATCCTGGAGCAGTGCGTTCATTTGTCGCACGCCATAAATGTAAACAAGCAAATGATAAAATGACGGCACGCTATTGGATGTGTCGTACTCCAAGATATAAAGCATTGGGAGTTAAAGGCGGACAATGGTGGTAAAACCTTACGAGGAAAACCAAGTCGCACCTAACATTAAACACAGAACATTTAGAGAAGACGCAGATAACAGCGATTTGTGCTGGCATCGTGATAGAGAAGATCGTACTGTTCGTGTACTGGAAGGTTCGGGTTGGAGTTTACAATTAGATAATCGTTTACCCATGGCACTTGTGCCGGGAAGAGAATATTTTATTCCTGAAGCAGTCTATCATAGACTTATAAAAGGCAACAATACACTAATAGTTGAGATAATTCAGCACTTCAAATAATAGCATATAAATACATTAAGGAGCGCACATGTCACGATTTTTGAGATGGTGGTTGCTATTCTGCACCAGTTGTGCGGTATTGTTTACTGCCTATAGTTTTGGTTTTATAGATGAATTACTTGCAAAGGATACAACGCGATTAAGTTTTGCCATAATGATTACTTGGTTTTTTAGTAGCATGTATATAGGCTGGTTAACACATTTAAGTTCAAATGGCCATAATATTACAGGCGGCACAAATGTTGGATGGTTTATTACTGAACTATTACTTGCAATGGGTATGATAGGCACAGTGATAGGATTTATTTTAATGCTGGGCGGCAGTTTTGAAAGTTTAAATGTAAATGACACAGGCAGTGTTAAAAATGCACTCACGGACATGGCACTGGGCATGAGTACTGCATTGTATACAACTCTAGTGGGTATGGTATGCAGTCAGGTTCTTAAGGTACAGTTAGTCAATGTTGAATCCAGATAACAGACTCAAATACAAAAGCAGTATAGGATTTACAGATCTATTATTTAATTTAGTAATAGGCTTTGTATATCTATTTGTAATTGCATTTATACTAATTAATCCTATTGCTAAACAGGGAGATGTAGAGAAAAAAGCAGAATACATAGTAGTGCTTGAATGGGATCACCATCTTAATGACGATGTTGATTTATGGATAAAAGATCCTGCTGGTAACATTGTAAGTTTCCTTACTAAAAGTGTAGGTCTAATGCATTTGGAAAAGGATGATCTTGGCACAAGTAATGACAGTGTAACAAAAGACGGTCAAAAGAAAACTATATTTTTAAATAGAGAAGTAGTTACATTAAGAGGCACAATAGCAGGTGAATATGAAGTAATGGCGCATGTATACAATAGAAAATTCACTAGTTATGAAGGCACAGCCCGACAGGATTTGCCAGGTAATATGACTGTATCAGTAATTAAAATTAATCCATATGTGGAAACTTTTATAGCAACATATCCTTACGTTGAGACAGGACAAAACATAAGTTTAGTAAGATTTAGTGTAGCAGATGATGATGCGTATTTAGGACACAATACAACACCCAGCGACTTTATTACACGAAAGAGCATGCACAGTGGTTCTGGCAGAAGAGATGTTGTTGAAGGAGGAGGTTTGTAATGTTTGATTATAATCTATTTCCATTTTTTGCTAGTATGATATTACTTATAATAATAGTTTTAGCAATAGGAGTTCACTTTTATAGAAACGCACTAATAATGTTTGTTGTTATACCTGTTGCAATGTTCTGTGCTTTTACTGGATATAACACAATTACACAAATGCTTGGATATCCTATCAAGCAGGAAATACCTGAAGAAAGTCTATATCTTAATCACATAGAAAACAATGACGGTACTGAACTCTATGTATGGGTCTTAGAGCCAGAACGTATGATGCCTAAAAACTACAGTATTCCTGCAACAGATAGCAATAAGAAACAAATGCAACGTGCAAAGGGCAGGAGCGAAAAGGGCGTAAGCCAACAGATAGGCAAGTATAACAAGCATCGTCCTGGAGAACAAAACAGTGGTGAATATTTAACTTATGATTTTAGTGTTGACAGTCAAGGATTAAAGTAGTACAATACAGGATAATCTATAAGGAGTATTTACATGACTGATAGAGTCTTTTCAAGTGAAGAAAAAGCAAAACTTACACAACTAATCAACGAAGGCCTAACTGTAATGCAGGAAGTTGATGATCTAAATGGTGGCCTAAAAGATACAGTAAAAGCAATTGCAGAGGAAATGCAGATTAAACCTACTGTACTAAGCAAAGCAATTAGGACTGCTTACAAGGCAGACTTCGACAAGCATAGTGATGATTACGCTACACTGGAAAACATTCTTGCCACAGTGGGCAAAATCTAAGTGCAATCAGTAAAACAATTCTGGATAAACAGTTACACCAGCGATACTACAGCATTTACATTTGAACTTATAAGTTTTGTGTTTACAGTAGGCGCTAGTCTTATGCTGGCCATAAATGCAGATAATCCAAATATGCTACTTGTGTATCCAGGATTCTTTGTGGGTAGCATAACGCAACTGTATGCAAGTTGGCGTAGAGGAGCGGCCTGGATTATGCTTCTTACTTTTTACTTTGCATGTATTAATATATTTGGTTATGGAGTAGCGGCACAATGGTGGTAGAACAGAAACCCTATCAATGGTTAGCATGGTTAGCAACTGCAACACTGGTTATAGCCGCTAGTCTTGCAAGTTTTGTTCCTGAAATGTATTTACATCACTGGTTTTTTATAATAGCAAATACACTGTGGATACTAGTTGGATATTTATGGCGAGAAAATAGTGTACTTTTAATGAATGTTCTGTTAACATTAATATACTTTGTAGGACTTGTTAAATGAGTTATGTAGACGCATGGTTTGATAGAGAACGAGATCGTATACACGTTGTGGAACGTGTTAACGGTCAGCGTGAGTATCGTGAATATCCTGCAAACTATGTGTTTTACTATGATGATCCTCGCGGCAAATACAAAACAATATTTGATACGCCAGTAAGTCGTTTTGCAACACGCAACAGCAAGGAGTTCCACAAGGAACTTAAAATACAGAGCGGCAAGAAACTATATGAAAGTGATATAAATCCTGTATTCCGCTGTCTGGAAGAAAACTATTTGGGTGCTGAATCGCCTAAACTGCACACAGCGTTTTTCGATATTGAAGTTGACTTCGATAGTGAGCGTGGTTATTCTCCAACAGAGGATCCTTTCAATGCAATAACTGCTATTACAGTGTACTTGGACTGGGTACAACAACTGGTTACACTGGCACTGCCTCCCAAAAGCATGACCATGGAAACAGCGCGGGATATATGCAAAGCGTTTGATAACACATTTCTGTTTGACAATGAAGCGGACTTACTAAACACGTTTATGGATTTAATTGAAGATGCTGATATACTAAGTGGCTGGAACAGTGAAGGATATGATATACCCTATACGTTCAATAGAATTACAAGAGTATTAAGCAAGGAAGACTTAAGACGTTTCTGTTTATTTGGACAGCATCCTCGTAAACGAACATTTGATAGATTCGGCAAAGAAGAAAGTACATTTGATCTAGTAGGCCGTGTGCATTTGGATTACATGCAATTGTATCGCAAGTACACATATGAAGAACGTCACAGTTACAGTCTGGATGCTATCGGAGAATATGAACTTGATGAACGCAAGACTGCATATGAAGGCACCCTGGATCAATTATACAATCAGGACTTCGAGAAGTTTATTGAATACAACAGACAGGATGTTTTGTTAATAAACAAACTGGATAAGAAACTACGTTTTATTGATCTTGCAAATGTGCTTGCACATGAAAACACAGTGTTGCTAATGACAACAATGGGCGCAGTTGCAGTAACAGAACAAGCAATTATAAATGATGCACATGCCCGGGGCATGGTTGTGCCCAATCGCAAAAGCAGAGACGATGGTCCTAAAGTAGTGGCGGCTGGTGCTTATGTTGCATATCCTAAGAAGGGTATGCATGACTGGATAGGTGCTATTGACATAAACAGTCTATATCCCAGTGTTATTCGCGCTCTCAACATGGGTCCAGAAACAGTCGTAGGACAACTGCGTCAAACAATGACAGAATACATGCTACGCGAAAAGACTGCTGGCGGCACAAGTTTTGCGCAGGCCTGGGAGGGGGAGTTCGGCAGTAGAGAATATCAAGCAGTGATGAACATGGAGCGCGGCACAGAGATTACTATTGACTGGGAGAACGGTGACAGTGATACACTAAGCGCACACGATGTTTGGCGACTAATATTTGACAGCAATCAACCCTGGACACTTAGTGCTAATGGAACTATATTTACATATGAACGCAAGGGCGTTGTGCCTGGGCTACTGGAACGCTGGTATTCAGAACGTAAGGACATGCAGAAAGAACTTAAACGTGCAAAGGACGAAGATGGAGATGTTGAATACTGGGACAAGCGACAACTTGTAAAGAAGATTAATCTTAACAGTTTATATGGTGCTATCCTTAATCCTGGTTGTCGCTTTTATGACTTTCGGATAGGACAAAGCACAACACTTACAGGACGTTGTATTACAAAACGCATGGCTGAAACTGTAAATGGTATCCTCACAGGTAAAGAAGAACACACAGGTGATTGTATAATATATGGTGATACAGACAGTGTGTACTTTAGTGCATGGCCTGTAATGCAAACAGAAGTTGAAGACAATCGTGCAAAGTGGGGCAAGGAAGTATGCACACAGTTGTATGATAATATTGCAGACAAAGTCAATGATGAATTTCCTGTGTTTATGGAACGTGCTTTTCACTGTCCACGTGAGAACGGAGAAATAATAAAAGGCGGCAGAGAGATTGTAGCAAGTAAAGGTTTGTATATCACAAAGAAGCGTTATGCGGCATTAATATATGATCTTGAAGGTTTCCGTCTGGATATGGACGGCAAGCCTGGTAAAGTAAAAGCAATGGGTCTGGATCTAAAACGCAGTGATACTCCGCGCTTTATGCAGGACTTTTTAAGTGAACTGTTACTGGATGTTCTAACGGGCAAGGATAAAGACTACGTTGTAGACAAAATAAAAGAGTTCAAGTATGCATTTAAGGAACGTCCAGGCTGGGAAAAAGGTACACCCAAGCGTGTTAACAACTTAACAAAATTTACAAATGAAGAAAAACGCTTGGGTAAAGCAAACATGCCAGGACATGTTCGAGCGGCAATGAACTGGAATAATTTGTGTAGAATGAACGGTGACAAGTACAGCATGAGTATTGTTGATGGTGCTAAAACTATTGTTTGTAAACTAAAGCCTAATCCTCTGGGATACACAAGTGTAGGATATCCTATTGATCAGACACATCTTCCACAGTGGTTCAAAGACTTACCCTTTGATGATGAAGCAATGAGTAATGCTATTGTGGATCAGAAAATAGGAAACTTACTGGATGTGCTGAACTGGGATCTTCAAACACTTACTAATACAGCAAACACATTTGACGATTTATTCTCATTTGAGTAATATGCGCATATAAATACAAGCGGAGATTGTCGATGAAACAACTAGACAAAATGATTCTGCTTACAAAAATGCAAGCAAAAAATGCGGATTTCCCTCTTAACATTTTGTCTGACCTAACAAATCATGAACAGTACTTCCAAGAACAGGAAAAGTTATTTA
The DNA here is from genome assembly GCA_002722435.1 of Legionellales bacterium. Lineage (GTDB taxonomy): Bacteria > Pseudomonadota > Gammaproteobacteria > Comchoanobacterales > Comchoanobacteraceae > UBA7916. Next base: position 33,092 of record PBLX01000022.1, read on the forward strand.
AAGACAAAACTTTCCACACAGAGATTGTACAAACACTTTCTGAAATGATCTCGCTAAGAAATAAGTATTCCTCAACTTACACTAAACTTAACAAACATATTGCTAATCTCTTACGCGATGAAGAAGTAAAAATATTACGCAGAGACTATGATTCACACGATAAAACAAATCCTGACCTAGAACTTATGACTAGTCGTATTGAAAGTTTGGATCCAGAATTTATACGTCTTATGAAACTACAAATAGGAGATTTTAGTGATTGGAAACACGCTGGTATAGAACTTAATCCTAGCAATGGTTTGTTAACTAGATCATTTTTAGCATGCGATCCGTTGTATTTGTATACAGGTAATGTAGTAGATAAACAAAAAGTAAAAGAACAATTTAATAGTTTTTTTAGTGATAGAAGATTAATGATGTACAATGATCTGTTGGATTTACCACAAGGACAACTGGGTCTAGCAGTAAGCATAAACAGTTATGATTTTTGGCCTATGGATCCTATCAAAACAGAAATACAAAAGGTATTCAATTTACTTAAACCAGGCGGGCACTTTATATTCACATACAACGATTGCGAACAAATTAGCAGTTTGGATCTGTGTGCTAATGACTATAGAGCCTACAATACAAAAACACTTATGACAAGCATGGTTCAAATGTTTGGCTTTGATATTGTTAAACAGGAAAACTACTGCAATGGCGCACACAGTTTTATGATTGTAAAACGGCCTGGCAAACTAACCTCACAAAAATTAGGCGCACCTCTTGTTGAAGTCAAACATAAAAAATAATATTGACTTGATCTCAAAATCTAAATATAATATAGGCACACTAAACAGTAAAGGAATTTCCTATGAAAGATTATCTACTAGACATAGTTAAGCATACATATTCGCTTGGCTTTATTAGTCTTGTAAAAGTTACAGGCACAGACGAAACCACAACAATTGAAGGACTTGCAGAGGATCGTAGTGTTATCCTGCAAGCAACAACTAAAACACCAGTAGCAGACTTTATGGGCACATTTGGTATGCCTAATCTTGACAAACTGGGTGTTATCCTGCGTATCCCCGAATATGCAGAAAATGCAAATATTAGTATTAATACACAGGAACGCAATGGTGAACAAGTGCCTGTGGGTATTGCATTTAGTAACGCAAGCGGTGATTTTAAGAATGACTATCGCTTTATGGCAAGTGAAATTATTAATGAAAAACTAAAGACTGTTAAGATGCGGGCAGTAAAATGGGGCATTGAATTTGAACCTAGTGTGGCAAGTATTCAACGTTTTAAGTTTATGATCAGTGCCAACAGTGAAGAAACTACATTTATTGCTAAAACAGAAGGCGGAGATCTCAAATTCTACTTTGGTGATCACAGTACACACGCAGGCAACTTTGTATTCCAGCCAGATGTATCCGGTAGTGTAACAAAAGGTTGGGCATGGCCTGTAGAGCAAGTAAGTAAGATTCTTAGCCTTGGTGGTGATACACAGTTTAAACTAAGTGATGATGGTGTTGCAGAAATAGTTGTTGATAGTGGACTTGCAGAATATCACTATCTACTTCCAGCACAAAGTAAGTAATGACTCTTCCAACAAATCTAACAGAACTACAACGTGACTATGCAGTATTTCTGCCTGCTCTTAGTAGTTTTTATGTAAACGTAACAGGCAAAATTAAACACAGTGCTGGTACAAATGAGCCCAGTGTACTGTCTGAACGTATACCTGAACCTATTAGTGCAGATGTAAGAGAGATGGACTATTTACGTCCTGATGCACTATGGACCTACAAATGGAGTTTGCACAGTGCAGGACACAGTAGTTTAGACGTTGACAAGGACTTGCCCAGAGAAAGCATGTATCGTGACAGAGATCGTAACACAAGTTTTATGCTGGGCGATAGTGGTGGCTTTCAGATTGGTAAGGGCAAATGGCCTGGTGATTGGAAAGCAGGCAGTGGTTGTGCTAAAGCACAAGCAAAACGTGATGGTGTGCTAAAGTGGATGGATGCGTACATGGACTATGGCATGATCCTGGATGTTCCTGCTTGGTTATCGCGTTCGCCCGAGGGTGCAGAAGCCGCACAGATAAGTTCCTATCAGGAAGCCGCAGATGCTACAGCGTTTAACAATGAATACTTTATACGCAATCGCACAGGAGACTGCAAGTTCCTAAACGTATTTCAGGGTGAGAACCACGCACAAGCGGACTTGTGGTATGATCAGATGAAACAGTTCAGTGATCCTGCACAGTATCCGGATGCACACTTTGAAGGATATGCTATGGGCGGACAAAATGCTTGTGATGTACATCTTATCCTTAAACGTATTGTAACACTAATGCATGACGGATTGCTAGAAAAAGGACAGCATGACTGGATGCATGTTCTGGGCACAGGTAAACTAGAATGGGCAGGTGTGCTTACTGCTATACAACGTGGTGTTCGTAGTTTGTATAATGAAAACTTTACCATTAGTTTTGACTGTGCAAGTCCTTTCCTAGCAACTAGTAATGGACAACAGTACACACACTATCGCATGCCACACAATGGCAAGTGGAAGTATGCAATGGAAGATGCGCCTGACGATAGAGCATTTGCTAAAAATACACAGAGCTATGATGATCACTGTGCTGGCATATATGATAATTGGATGCCAAGTCCTATAACAAACCTAATGAAAGTAAATGATATATGTGTATATGCACCTGGTGACCTAAATAAGATTGGCAAAGAAGGCAAAACTAGTTGGGATACTTTCAGTTATGCACTGCTAATGAATCACAACATTTATACACATGTTCGCAGTGTGCAGGAAACAAACAGACTGTATGATGAAGGCAATTATCCTAAAGAACTTGTGGATGACAACTTTCAACGCACAGAAGTAAAAGACGTAATCAAGCGTATATTTGAACTTGATGATCTTGACAAACAAATGAAACTTATAGAAGATCACAGTCGTTTGTGGATGCGTGTAATTGGTAGTCGCGGTGCTATTGGTAAAAAGACTGTAAACGCAAGCACACAATTTGCAAGTCTATTTGAAGAAGTGACTTGACACATAGCAATTTTAATGTTATATTAGTATTATCTTTAACAACTATGAGTATGAGCCAATGGCTACACAGAAAGAGAAAGAAGATTTAATCGAATCTTTTAAAGGCCCATTTTATTATCGTATCAGCATCTCAGGCTATGGTGCAGAATCCTCTTACATGAATATCTCAAAAGAAGCACATGACTATTGGAGTGCTATAAAAGAAGACGTGGGCGACAGTGATGTCATCCAGTATGTACTAAATGCTGAAGATTACTTATGGAACGATCTTGCTAGTTGCGAAGAGTTCGAGGATATAGATCCTGGAGACATTCCGCGAGCAGCAATGTTTATGCATGACGAAAACGGAGTAGGATGTGCATGGTATGAGCCTTTAGACGAACATGATCGTAACTGGGCGGCAAGCATGGACAGTGCGTATCTCACTGTGGAAAAAGTTGACAGTAAAGACTGGAATGCAAAATGGATTGAGGACGTAATTGAACATGAAGATGTAGGTGATTTTATAGGTCGCGTGGAAGAAGAAAGTGATGGTGAACACGAAGCCTATGCACTAAACTTTATGACAGACAGTAATCCTTTTCCGGAAAAAGGACAGCATATATGTTTAATGCAGAGTGCTGAGAAAGGCAGATTTATTCAAACTATACTGGAAACTCCTTTACCTTTCGATCAGAACCTGTTAAAATTACAGATAGGTGAAGCACCCAATGGTGAAGATCTTGTCTTTGGACTTGAGTATGATGGCGTAGAACTTGACCAAGATGGCGGAGATACAAATGGCAAAGGTTATTACATTTACTTTTATGAACAGGAGTTTTAATAATGGATAACATGATGTTAAATGCAATGCGTGAAGATGCAATGCGTCAACAACTACACAAAAGTAAGCGTATGATTTGGGTAACATTCCAGAAAGAGGGTATACACAAATATCCTGCGGCACTGGATGATCCTAAACTAGCAACAGGAGATTGGGACGATGTATCGTTTCTTGGCTATCCTCATCGTCATATGTTTCACTTCCGGGTGTCAATTGAAGTGTTCCACGACGATAGAGAAATCGAGTTCATCCAGTTCAGCAGATGGTTGCAAAGACTGTACAGTGTGGGAACAGATGAAGCAGACGGCGAAGCCGGGCATACGGTGTTGGCGCTGGACTACAAATCCTGTGAGATGATCGCAGATGATTTATTTTTAGAGATTCGTAAGCGTTATGGATCCAACAGAGAAGTTCACATTGAAGTGAGCGAAGATGGTGAGAACGGTTGTGTTGTCACCTTTCCAAAAGCCTAAAGGAGATACAACGTGGCTGGAAAACCAATGACTAAAGAAATTGTTAAAGTATTTGATGATTTGGATGACTATCTAAGATTTTGTAAAGAGTTCGGCTGGTCCTATAACGAAGCGGATCTATATAGACAGGATGCGCCTGGATATGCTGAATATCTAAGATTTAAGGCTGGGACTCGTATCCCTAAAAACTGGATGCGTGATGCTAAGTTTCGTTTGAGCCAGTATCAGGACAATCGTCCTGGTGGAAAATTTGCAAGCGGTAGGAGAACACAGTGACAGTTTACATAGTGGATATTGAGCCTGTTGAGTCACGCTATACCAAGCAGTGGAAAGAACATCTCCCTAAACAACTACAACGTGCATTATGCAGTGACAGTGCAGTGCTGGATGATGTTGAAGTGATTAGTGGCGGTGATGTTCCACAAGCAACAACGCCCGGAGCGTTTCTAAACTTTGGAGGCACTAATGTTTACAAAAGTAATCAACTTATGCAAATTGCTAATTTATTTTGCGGAGGTGTTGTTAAGAGTGGCGATTACTTTTTATATACTGATGCTTGGAATCCTACTGTTATACAGTTGCGCTATATGGCTGAACTTCTTGGGGTTAATATTAGGATCGGTGGTATGTGGCATGCTGGTAGTTATGACCCGCAGGATTTTCTGGGCAGATTGATTGGCAACAAGCCCTGGGTAAGGTTTGCTGAACAAAGTATGTTTGAAGTTTACGATGATAACTTCTATGCTACAGATTTTCATATCGAAATGTTCAGTAAAACATTTCGTTTAAAAGATAGAATTGTATCTGTACAGGATAAGATCAAACGTGTTGGCTGGCCCATGGAGTATCTTAGAACAGGACTTGAACAATACAAGGGTATGGAAAAGCGTGATCTTATTCTTTTCCCACATCGTATTGCTCCTGAAAAACAACCTGAAATCTTCCGTGATCTCAAAGAAAGCATGCCTGAATATGAATTTATAATTTGTCAGGAACAGGAACTAAACAAAAATGAATATCATAATTTATTAGGCGAGGCTAAACTTGTGTTTAGTGCTAACCTACAGGAAACACTGGGCATAAGTTGGTATGAAGGCGCACTTGTGGATGCTATTCCTATGATTCCGGATAGGCTTAGTTATACAGAAATGACGGATGCATTTTTATATCCTAGTGTATGGACAGAAAGTTGGGATAAATATCTTGAGAATAAAGATCGAGTAATGGGCCAGATCAAAGACTTTATGATGAACTATTATGGATACGTTCCAGCAGTTCGTAGAGTTGTAAAGAAACTTGATACAGAATTTTTCAGTGGCGAAGCCCTTTACACACACATTAGAGATAGTAGATGAAGATAGCATTTATCGGATGTGGTAAGTTAGGCTTGCCCTGCGCCGAGGAAATTGTAAAAGCAGGCCATGAAGTGACTGGTTATGATCCTGCATATATTAAGGATGATCGCACTTTTAAAAAACATAACGGACTGATTGATCTGAAACATACTATTCCTGAAGCAGTCAAGTTTGCAAAAATTGTTTTTGTAGCAGTTCCTACACCGCACGATCCTAGTTATGATGGCAGAGCACCTACTGCACATCTAGCACCAAAGGATTTTGATTATACTATTGTAAAACAAGTTCTTAACGAATGTAATAGTGTAATGAATCCCGCACAGATGATAGTGCTTATAAGCACTGTTCTACCAGGCACTGTGCGTAGGGAACTAGCACCTATGATTACTAGCACTCGTTTTGTTTACAATCCATATTTAATTGCTATGGGCAGTGTTGCTTGGGACTTCCGCAATCCAGAAATGATAATGATTGGCACACAGGACGGCAGTAGTACTGGTGACGCACAAGAACTTGTGGACTTTTATAGCACAGTAATAGAAAGTGATACTCGTTACGAAATAGGAACGTGGGACGAATGTGAATGTATTAAAGTATTTTACAATACTTTTATTAGTACAAAGATTGCACTAGTAAACATGATACAGGATGTCGCACTAAAACAGGGCAATATTAATGTTGATGTGGTTACCCAGGCACTGGCAAAGTCAAGCAAACGGATCATGGGACCGCAGTATATGACTGCAGGTATGGGTGATGGCGGTGCTTGCCATCCTCGAGACAATATTGCCCTGCGTTATATGGCACAGGAACTAGGATTAGGTTATGATTTATTTGATGAAATAATGTTTGCTCGCGAAAAACAAGCGGAGAATCTAGCCAAGTTTTTAGTAAATATTGCACAAGAAAACAACTTACCAATACTAATACATGGTGTAGCATATAAGCCTAATGTTCCATACAAGGACGGTAGTTACAGTTTACTTGTTGCACACTATTGCGAACAACAGGGCATGTGGCCTATCCTAGTGGATCCACATACACATGCACAACGTGGACCATTTAAGGCTGTTGCACTACTAGCACACAATGCAAATATTACATACAAATATATAAACGAACAAAAACAAGAATTATACTGCTATCTTGAAAAGGGTAGCGTAATTGTAGATCCCTGGAGGCAATACGAAGATGACAGATATAAAGTCATCCATTACGGAAACACACGAACGTTGGCATAAAGGATACATTGAACCTTTTTGGAGTAGGATAAGTTATACAAAACTTGATTATCATTTAGAGGGCTTCAATAACAGAGAAGATTTAATAAAATGGAAACGTCAAGGTTATTGTCATCCTGATAGTCACTTTACTGGCATGATGTGTGATATGCGTAAAACACAACCTGCTTGGAATCCAAAAATTATAGAATGGTTTGAGGATGTCTATTCAGTTACTGATGTAGGTACAAGTTACTATCGTATGGGGACAGGTGTGATTCTTCCAACACACAAGGATACATATGTAAAATATAGGCAAATTTTTGATGTAAAACTTAAGGATTGTGTCCGTGCAGTAATTTATTTAGACGATTGGAAACCAGGCCACATCGCAGAAATAGAAGGATCACCTATTACAGACTGGCGTGCAGGCGATTATTTATTTTGGGAAAGTGATACACCACACATGGCTGCTAATATAGGGATAGAAAAACGTTATACACTACAACTAACAGGGCACAAATGACCTTAACCTATGATACACTTAAACAGTTTGAAAGTGTTATTAGCGAATACACTGGTGCACCATATGTTGTACTAACTGATAGTTGTACTCATGCGCTAGAACTTTGTATAAGATATCGCAATCCAGGACCAGTAATCTGTAGTGCTTACACTTATTTAAGTGTGCCTATGATGTTATATAAACTTGGTGTTCCGTTCTATTGGGATCACGAGCCCTGGGAGTATGAATATAGACTAGCACCCAGTAATATATGGGACAGTGCTAGAGCGTTTGATAAGGGCATGTATTGTGCAGGAAGATTGCAGTGCGTAAGTTTTGGCCCTACAAAACGTTTGGAAATAGGTCATGGTGGTGCAATACTTACAAACAAACATCATGAATATGTAGCACTTAAACGTATGGCTTATGATGGCAGAGACTTGGATATCAAACCCTGGCAGGATCAGCAAACATTTAGTATAGGTTATCATTATGGCATGCGCTTGGAAGATGCACAATTAGGTATACAGATGATGGCGAACAACAAGTTAAAAGAAAAGTACACACAAGCAGTGGAATATCCTGATTGTAGTAAACTTAATATTGACAAATCGTCTAAATAAATCATACAATATATAATACTAGAAAAGGAACTTAGTACATGGGAAAGACTTCCGAACTTATTAAACAACGAATAGAACATGCTGGTGGCAGATATTGGGCTGGCGATAATATTGCATCCTATCTACATGAAGGTGATAAGGAAGCACTTATTGAAGAACTTACACGCAACTTTGAAGGTGTACTTGATGGACTGGTAATAGATCGTGCAAATGATCCTAACAGTCATGATACACCGCGTAGACTTGCTAAAATGTATATCAAAGAACTGATGTCTGGACGGTATGACAGTAAGCCTAACGCAACTGCATTTCCTAATCACACAAACGACAGATATGATGGCATGCTTGTTGTGCGCAGTGAACTTAAAAGCATGTGTTCGCATCATCATCAGCCAGTAGCAGGTGTTGCGTACATTGGTATTATTGCCGCTGATACACTAATTGGACTTAGTAAATACACACGCCTAGCGCAGTGGTGCGCAAGACGAGGCACACTTCAAGAAGAACTTGCTATGGATATTTGTAAAGAAATACAAAGTGCAACAGGCAGTGAAGATGTTGGAGTATATGTGCAAGCAACACATGGTTGTTGTGAAAACAGAGGTATAATGGCTACTAGCAGTTTAACGCAAACGACTGTGCTTAGAGGCAGTTTCTTTAGTGATGCTGCAACAAAGAAAGAGTTTATGGATAATATTAAACTACAGCAAAGTTTTGTATGTAAATAATGTTTGGTTCTAGTCCTAAAATTAGTACAAATAACGAATGGGACCAATTACAAAGTGTTGTAGTAGGTGATGCAACTGGTGCTTACAAGCCTGATGATATGCATTTTGAAGAACCGGGAGGATATACTAGCGGTATTATACCGCAGGCAGTAATGGATCTTGATCGTTTTGCTAGAACACTAGAACAGGAAAAAGTAAAAGTTTATCGTCCAAAACAGAATAATTTTAATTGGGGCGGAGGCATGTATAATTATTGCCCAAGAGATAGGCTTTTAATTATAGGTGATACAGTTGTTGATTGCAACATGCAATACAGTATACGAAATAATGAATCCAAATATTTGGATGTTGTTTTAAAGAAAGCAAAACGTATACTAACGGTGCCCAGAGACCAAGGTATATTTTTTGATGCTGCTAATGTTTGTAGGCTAAACAATAAATTATTGTATCTTATAAGCAAAAGCGGTAATATAAATGGTGCTGAATGGTTAGCGGATAATTTTCCAGATCATGAAGTTGAAATTACAAGAACATATTCCGGCGTGCATATAGATAGCACCTTTTGCCCAGTAGCAAATGGTTTAGTAGTAATTAATAAAGATAGAGTAAATAAGGACACACTGCCACAGTGTTTCAAGGATTGGGAGATTATATGGCTAGGTAGTGAGGATTTACCACAAAAGAACGTGTTTGCTGGAGAAGCAGTTGCCAGCAATTATATATTACTAAATTTTTTTATGATACGGCCTAATTTGGCAGTAATAGATGATGCACCTGTCTTACAAGATGCATTAAAAACAAATGGTGTAGATAGTTACGTTATACCGTTTACACATTCGAGAATATTAGGCGGTGGACACCATTGTGTGACACTGGATTTACATAGGAGATATAAATGAAAATACTTTGCGTATTATATGACGACCCAAAAGACGGAATGCCAGAAAGTTATCCACTTACGGATTTGCCTAAGTTGGAAAAGTATCCAGATGGCATGACGCTTCCATCACCCAAAGGACGAGATTTTAATCCAGGTGAACTGTTAGGTTGTGTGTCTGGTGAACTAGGACTAAGAAAGTTCTTAGAAGATGCAGGACATGAACTTGTTGTAACTTCTAGCAAAGATGGTGACGACTGCGAAGCCGATAAACATATTGTTGATGCTGACGTTGTTATATCACAGCCTTTCTTTCCTTACTATCTCACAAGGGAAAAAATTGAAAAAGCAAAAAACCTTAAAATGGCTATCACTGCTGGTATAGGATCTGATCACGTTGACTTACAGGCGGCTATGGATCACAAAATTGATGTTGTAGAAGTTACTTATTGTAATTCAAGATCAGTTGCTGAACACATTGTTATGATGATAGTTTCTATGGTTAGAGATTATCATACTCAATATGCAATAGTAAATAAAGGTGGTTGGGATATTGCAGACGCAGTACAAAGATCATATGATGTTGAAGGTATGCATATTGGTACAGTTGCGGCTGGACGTATTGGTTTAGATGCACTGAGAAAAATGAAACCATTTGATGTACATCTACATTACTTCGATAGACACAGACTACCAGAAGAAATAGAGCAAGAACTGAATCTTACTTTCCATGAATCTGTGGAGTCAATGGTCAAAGTGTGTGACGTTGTAACAATCAACTGCCCACTACACCCAGAGACGGAAAACTTATTTGATGCTGATATGATAAGCAAAATGAAAAAAGGTGCTTACATTGTAAACACTGCAAGAGGTAAGATCTGTAATAGAGAAGCCATTGCTGACGCATTAAAAAGTGGACAACTGTCTGGTTACGCAGGGGACGTTTGGTTTCCACAACCAGCACCAAACGATCATATATGGAGATCAATGCCAAATCACGGTATGACACCCCACACATCAGGTACATCACTATCAGCACAAACAAGATATGCTGACGGCGTAAGAGAGATACTTGAATGTTTCTTTGACGACACACCAATTAGAAATGAATATTTAATTGTACAGAATGGTGAACTTGCTGGCATGGGTGCTCACAGTTATAGTAAAGGAACTGCAACAGGTGGATCCGAGGAAGCGGCGAAATACAAAAAATAATATAGGAGATATCAATGAATAAAGATGGCCCTCTATTACAGGCTTTCGATAATTTGCCACAAGGCATTGTAAGACAAGAACTAACATCATACTTCATGCGTGATGGACAACTAATTAAACAAACTGTTGAAAGAACATTTAATAACGCAGGTGACTATATTGATAGCACTAGTGTAGTTCCTTTAACAAAATAAAAAGGCAGAGTCGATCCTGCCTGGGCTAGTTCATAGCCCTAACACCCTCGAAAGGAAATCAAATGAACATTTTAAGAAGTATTACATTTGCAGTAGTAGCATTTTTTGCAATGACTGTAACTGCAGTAGCGGAACCAGTAAAAGTTGGCTTCGTATATGTAGGTCCAATTGGTGACCATGGCTGGACATATCGTCATGACATTGGTCGTCAACAAGTGGAAGAAGCGTTTGGTGATAAGGTTGAAACTGTTTACATTGAAAGTGTACAGTATGGGCCAGAAGCAGAACGTGTTATCCGTCAAATGGCAAAAAGTGGTGTGGATATAATCTTTGCTACAAGTTTTGGTTACATGGAACCAATGCTAAAAGTTGCTAAGGAGTTTCCAGATGTGAAATTCGAACATGCAACAGGTTATAAGCGTCATGACAACATGAGTACATATGGACTGCGTCTTTATCAGGCACGCCACGTGCAGGGTATCATTGCAGGTATGATGACAAAAACAAACAAGATTTGTTATGTAGGTGCGTACCCTATTCCTGAAGTTATTAGGGAAATTAACACATACTACATGGGTGCAAAGAAAATGAATCCAGATGTTGACATTGACGTTGTATGGGTTAACACATGGTACGATCCTGCGAAAGAAGCAGATGCTGCTAACGTGATGATGGCTGAAGGTTGCGATATGGTAGCACAGCATACTGACAGTCCTGCTCCGCTACAGGCTGCTCAACAGCAGGGTAAACTAGGCTTCGGACAGGCAAGTGATCAGATTAACTTTGCTCCTAAAGCACAACTTACAGCAACGATTGACAACTGGGGTCCTTACTACATTAAGAAAGTAGGACAAGTAATCGAGGGTAACTGGCAAGTTGAGGACTACTTTGGTCATATGAACGAGGACGCAGTTCAAATGGCTCCGTTTACAAATATGCCAGCAGATGTAGAAGCAAAAGCACAATCTATTAAAGATGCTATCTCAAATGGTGAGTACTTTGCATTTACAGGTCCACTAAAGGACAATACTGGTAAACTACAACTTGCAGATGGCGAAGTTGCATCAGACGAACACCTTAACACAATGATGTATTATGTTGAGGGTATTGACGCAACGGTACCTAAGTAATGATTCCAGTAATAGATTTCACTAGTGAATCAGTATTGGATGAGATTCGCGAGGCCTACACAACTGTAGGCTTCGCAGTCTTCACTAATACACTCACTGCAAAAGATCAAACCATTATGAACAATTGGTTTGAGGACATGAAAGAATTTTTTAGATTAGATATAGAAACTAAAAAGCAATACAGTTATCAAGCGGAAAATAATTTAGGATACAGTATTATGGGTGCAGAAAATGTAGATCCTACTGCACCTAAAGATATGAAAGAAAGTTTTAATTATAACAACACACGCATGCCTAATAGCCTATGGCCTGTAGAAGTAGATGGATTTCGTGAAAATGGATTGGAAACTATACGCATTGCTGATGATCTTACTTTGCGAATACTGGAAAAGTTTGACACCATACTTGACACAGATACCACACTTGTGGATGCACATCAGGATCCCTATAATACAACTCGTGTTATACATTATCCTGCATATACAGGTGAATTAGAAGATAGACAGATGAGAATAGGAGAACACAGTGATTACGGCACTATTACGCTTCTTTGGCAAATTAATGACGTTCCAGGACTCCAAGTCCAAGACCGAAACGAAACGGCATGGTTTGAAGTCCCATATGCAAATGATGGAGTAGTTGTCAACATAGGTGACTTACTACAACGTTGGACAAATGATTACTTTGTCAGCACTAAGCACAGAGTAGTAAACACGCATATAGATCAAACACGTTACAGTATGCCACACTTTGTGGATCCAACACCAGGTACTATTGTGAAAAATTTACGCAATGAGCCCGCAAAATATGATCCAATTGAAAGTAAAGAATACTTGATGTGGAGGTTGGCACAGAGTTATTAGGACATGATAAAACAGTATATAAAAAGTTATAAAGATTTTCCTAAAGAAGGCATCGACTTTAAATGCACAGCCAGTTTATGTGCTGGTGAAGGCTTTAGACTAGTAAACAACTTTATCTATGACAATCTACTTAAATATATGCCTTGTGATAAAATTGTTGGATTGGATGCTCGTGGATTTATATTTGGCGGTATACTAGCACATCGCACACGCTGTCCTCTTGTACTGTGTCGCAAAGCAGGTAAACTTCCTGGAAGCACAGTTAGTCAGGAGTTTGAACTAGAATACGGCATGGCTACTATGGAGATACAGAAAGATAGTATTAGTAGAGGGGATCGTGTTATTATTATAGATGATCTAATGGCTACAGGCGGTACAATGCAAGCAACTGTAGATATGATATATGAACTACATGCTACACCTATAGCGATTGCTTGTGCTATGGATCTAAGTTTCCTAGGAGGCAGTGCTAGTATAAAAAAACAAGGGATACCGTTCTATGCCGCAACAGAATACCAATCGTAATATAATAGGCGGTGTTACACTTCCTAAACACAGTCAAAATATTCCTGGAGAAGAACTAATATATGAAAGTGCGGCTGGTATAGTATATGCACGTTATGCTAATCCAAAACTAAGGCATATTAAACGCTGGATTATAGGAGGTGATCCTGCAGGATTTATACCTGGCACAGGTATGCCTCGCCCAGAAGAATGGTGGGAAATAGAAGATCCTATGCCTGATTGGACACTAATACAAGAACATAAAAAACTACGGGATATGTATACAGCATTCTTAACTGAGCAGGAAAAGTACAAAACTTGGGAGAAACTAAATGGATCACGGGAGATTTGACATGCATGGTTATCCTGTGTATGATGATGTAGTAAAAGTACAGGACGATTTGCAAGAAGAAAATTTAAGAAATACACATCCTGAACTAAAACGTGCATATGAAATATATCAACAATTACTTCAAAAGTATGAATTCTGGGCAGAATTTGGACAAAAATAGGTTGACATACTCTTTGTCTATGTTACATTAGTAGTATAGGTAATAGCGGAGAGTTCGATGAATAAAGCAATTACAACAGTTTTACTTGCTGGTACAACTGCTCTTACTGCCTGTGGAGGCGGTGGTGGTGGTGGAGGCGGTGACAACTTTACTCCTGTCAATGTTACTAATTTAGGTAGTGTTAATACTAGTAGTATTAGCAACGGATTTGCTGCCGCTATACAAAATGTAAGTCAAGATGGACTTGTTGATGCTAGTGAAACTGTTGAAATCTTTAAATGGGTTGATGCTAACGCAGACATCAATACAACAGAACTAGCAAAATACAATGTAACAGTTAATGGCACTGAAATGAGTCTACAGGAAGCATGGTATTTGCTTAAAGGATACAAGGCACTCTACTATGATGGTAAAGAAACTTGGTGGAACAATCTTGTTGAAACTGGACAATTTGATGATGCTAGTGCAGATTATGTAGAACTTAAAGCAATTGCTGACAACAACGATGAAAACTATGCAAAAGCAATTGGACAAGGCGGAAAGACTGTTGACGACTTTAAGACAGACAAGGGTGTTGTAACACTTGCAAGCACAGTTACTGAAACTATTACTCTTACAAGTGATCCTGTAGTAGGTACAGCAGAGGTTACTACTACATATACAGATGCAACTGTTAACACAGTGCTGGATGATGGACGCACACAGCACGATCTAACACGCACATATACGCACACAAGTAAAACTCCTAGCACTGTTACTGTTACTACTTACACACAGTATACCTACACATACAGTGATGGTAGCACAAAGAATGCAAAAGGTGCAGAGTCCTATGCAAACAACACAACATACACTACGAACATTACAACTGAAAGTGTTATTATTAGCACAACCTACACAGCCGCTAGTGGTAAAGAAGTTGACAATGTTGAAGTAGATGTAAGAGAAGGTTATAGTCATTTAGATGTAACATATGGTGATCCAGTTATTACAACTGAAGAAGTAGTTACTACAGAAGATGGATACACAGTCACTACACTGGTTACTCGTAGCACTCGCGCAGTATTTCATGAACATTTTGATTACAAAGACACAGTTACTATTACTACATACAAGGATGGAACTATAGAAGAAGATACTATTCGTACTACTACTGGACGTGGTATAGTTGAAAAGCCTAGCGAGACTACTATTACAAGAGAAGAAATTGATCGTGTGCTAATTGTTGTTGAAGAGCCAGAGACTCCTGAAGAGCCAGTTGTTGAGGATACAGTTGAAGAAGTCGTTGAAGAAACTGTAGAAGATGTTGAAGAAGAAGTAGTGGTGCTTGGTCCTGATCACAAGGACATGGGTACACGCACTCCTGGTTATGTAAACAATGCAAGTCACTATCGTACAGATGAGTTTGAATACTTGGGTAGCAAACATCTTAGTGTTAGTAACTTTGATGTTGCTTATAGTAGAGGCTGGACTGGCAAAGGCAGTACTATTGTTATTGCAGATACAGGTGCAAATACTGCACACGTTGATTTGGATGACAATATCAAGTATACAAAGGACTTTACAGGACATGGTATGAATAGTGGTGCTACACATGGCACACATGTTACAGGAATTGCTGGCGCTGAAAAGAACAGTGTAGGTGGACATGGTGCTGCTTTTGATGCAGACATTGCTGTTGCAAAAGTTAGCAGTGGCACTAGTTACAGTTTTCAGAATGCTATTAGTGCCGCACAATGGGGCAACAAAATTGGCAGTGTTGCTATTAACGTAAGTGCTGAAGTAAACTATGACACAGGCTTTAAAAACAGCATTGTTAAAGTTAAGGATGGCGAATACTATAGCACACACTGGTACTATGGTGAACATGGTTACAGTGGATCAGTAAATGAAGCAAAGAAGTGGGCAACTGCACTGGGTTCAGAGCAGGTACTAGTAAAAGCGGCTGGCAATGCAGGTTGGGATTACAGTGCAGGCATGAACCAGATGGCTACTGCTACTGACGCAAATGGTAACCTTATACTAGATGGTAAAATGCTTGTTGTTGGTAACTGGGACGAAAACAACAAACAGATTAACAGTTCAAGCAATAAAGCAGGCACTGTATGCACTACAATGCAAAACGGTGTATGTATTGACGCCGCAAAGATTAAAGACTTCTATATTATGGCAAACGGCACTGCTATTACTAGCACTGCAACTAATGGTGGTTACACTACAATGACAGGAACTAGCATGGCGGCTCCTGTTGTAACTGGTAGTATTGCTATACTGCATCAGATGTGGCCACACATGAAGGGCAAGCATTTAGTGCAGTTAGTGCTTGTCACTGGCAATAAAGATATTACTAACTACAATGAAAACATACATGGACAAGGCTTACTGGATATGGATGCCGCAACACGCCCTGTAGGCGCAACAGGCTTGCCTACTACGGGACGCACTGATGGTGGTGTAAGTGCAGTAGCAGGAGGTGCAAATGTACAGGGTGTTGCCGCTAGTGAGATACAGGCACTTACAAGTGTTATGGTGCTTGATAGTTTCGAGCGTGACTTTTATATTGACTTAGGGGATATGACACAGAGTGTTGATACTAGAACTGCTAGTGTTGCAGAACAAATGGGCGCAGTAAACTATTTTGCTCCCTACATGAACCAGGATCAACAAGCAAGTGTTCCTGTTAACCTAACAGACAACAGCAATATTGAAGTAGGCTTTGGCCGCAGTGATGGACACTACTTGGGTAACAAGTTTGAAGGTACACTTGGCACTACTCAGGACAGCAACACTGTTTACGCAAACTACAATTATCGTAATGGTGGCTTGTATGCACAGGCTGGATTAGGATTTACTAACGTTAATTATGATACAACCAACAGTATGTTACAAAGTGCAGACAACGTGATAAGTAGTACTGCAACAGTTGGTTATGAGTTTACTCCTAAAACAGGACATACACTAGGCTTTGCTGTTAGTCAACCTGTTACAATAGAAAGTGCAAAAATGAACTACCGTGTACCAACAAGTCGTACACTGGATGGAGAAGTTGTTCACGAAATGCGTACAGTAGACTTTAAAAGTGACAAGCGTGAGATTGACGTAGGCACTTATTACAACTTTGATATTACAAAAACTGGTATTAAAGAAGTAGATCAAGTTACTGATATGCTGGGTATACAGGGAGATGTTAGTGCATTTGCAGAGATTCGTAACAATGTAAGTGCAATAAAAGATGGAATAGAAAAGCGCGG
Source organism: Legionellales bacterium (assembly GCA_002722435.1). Lineage (GTDB taxonomy): Bacteria > Pseudomonadota > Gammaproteobacteria > Comchoanobacterales > Comchoanobacteraceae > UBA7916. The sequence goes on from PBLX01000022.1 coordinate 50,431, forward strand.
TGGCGTTAACTTAAACTTAAGGTTCTAAACAAAAAATGGCACAGGATTACAAACCAGTTAAAACTAGCAAAGTAGGAGGGTCCCCTTTCACAGGAGTGCTTGGCTGGATTGATGATAGACTACCCTTACCAAGAATATTACTTAAAGAATATGTTGTATTTCAAGTTCCACGCAATCTAAACTATTTGTATAGTTTTGGTGGAATACTGATGCTAAGTTTAATTACAATGATTATTACAGGTGTAATACTTGGAATGCACTACAAAGCAGATGTTAATCTAGCATTTGATAGTGTAGAACGTATTATGCGTGACGTTAATCATGGTTGGCTAATACGTTATATACATATGAACATGGCTAGTTTCTTCTTTATAGCAGTCTACATACACATGTTTAGGGGACTCTACTATGGCAGTTATAAACACCCTAGAGAACTAATGTGGATATTTGGAATAATTATATTTCTAATGATGATGGCTACAGCGTTCTTGGGTTATGTTTTGCCCTGGGGGCAAATGAGTTTTTGGGGAGCAACAGTAATTACTAACCTGTTTAGTGCTATACCCTTTTTTGGAGATGCTATAGTAACATTCCTTTGGGGCGATTTTAGTGTGGGAGATGCATTTTTAAATAGAGCATTTGTTCTACACTGGTTAATTGCTTTTGGCATAGTGGGTGTTGTGATATTCCATGTAATTGCACTGCACATAACAGGCAGTAACAACCCTAGTGGTGTAGAACCTATAGATACAAGAGACACAATTAGTTTTGCTCCTTACATGACACAAAAAGATCTAGTAGCGGCTGGTGCATTCCTATTAGTGTTTTGTATAATGTTATTTTATCTGCCTAACTTTTTAGGGCATCCAGATAACTATATTAGGGCTAACCCATTGCAAACACCAGCGCATATTGTGCCTGAATGGTACTTCCTACCCTTCTATGCAATACTTAGAGCAATACCAGACAAACTATTTGGTGTACTAGCAATGGGCGGAGCGATAGTTAGTTTTGCGGCATTGCCCTGGTTGGATCGCAGTTATGTAAGAAGTTGTAGATATCGTCCTATATGGAAATGGTGTGTATGGATATTTGTAGCAGACTTTCTAGTGCTAATGTACTGTGGAGCAATGCCTGCAGAAGAACCATACGTTACAATTAGTCGTATAGGAACAGCATACTGGTTCGGATTTTTATTCGTACTAGCACCTCTGGTAGGAAAGTTTGAGACACACAAACCCCTACCTCAAAGTATACATCAATCAATGGAGAAATCAACATGACACCTAATCCACACTATATCAATATGATTATTAATTTTAGCATCTTTGGTATGCTAATCTATGTTGCTGTTCAAGTTTCATGATTAGTAAACCTGCAAAAGTTATTGCACTAGAAGAAGAAATAGTGTATGCTAAGAGTTGTTTACAGCCACAGGATACAGGTCATATAAACACTGCTATCTATTGGATGGATAAACGTGTAAGAGAACTTAAAAGGGAACTAGAGGAACAGCATGGTACAAAAGTTTAATCAAGCAGGTGTTGCGTGTGTTTGTTCAGATAGCATGAACACAGCAATAAGACAGAGCCTTGATATTCCAGAAGGCACTATGATCAACACTCCAGATGACTGGTTTGCGGCCAATAAAGAATGCACAAAAGTTGCACCAGGTTGGGGAGCAAAAGCAAACTATGATAATTATGATCCTAAACTACACTATAATAGTTTAGTAAAACTAAAGCAAACAACTGCAAACATTGTTGAACAAGTTGCAGGCAAGGAAGCGGTGGAAATTTACTGGAGTGAAGTAGAACGTAGGCAAAAAAAGATATGGCGGGACTATGAATAAAAGATACATTACAGACAAACAAATTCATACAGCAGTGCTGGACATTGTTAGTCAGATGTACAGTGATGAATGGCGTCCAGATTATATTGTAGGCGTAACACGCGGCGGCTTGTATCCTGCAGTGCTTATGAGTCACTACACAGGCATTAAAATGCATACACTGGATGTGCGTTTGCGTGATGGTGACGAACATGAGAGTAATGCATGGATGCAGGATGATGCACAGTGTGGCACAAATATTCTTGTACTGGATGACATTAACGACACAGGTGAAACATTTTTATGGATTAGGGAAGACTGGAAACTTGAAAACATAAAAGACGATTTTGTAAATGTACGTTTTGCTAGTATAATAGATAATGTTCCTAGTAAGTTTGATGTTGATTACACAAGTATTGAAATAAACAAAGATGAAGATCCTGCTTGGATTGTTTTTCCATTCGAGGAGTGGTGGTAATGTTGATAACTGAACACAAAGACTTTATATCAGAAACAGAGTTACAAACATTATGGGCATTGTGTGTCTGCAGTGACAACTGGCGGTTCGGACAAAAGAGCAATAATGATACAGTATATCCAATGTGGTTTCAAGGATATTATGATACATTTAGGAGTCAATACAAGCCAGGTATACCTGAAAAGATTGTTGAAATAGGTGACCGTTTTATTGATCTGATAGGTGAAGAATATTGTTTAGTGCGTAACATGTTGGCTGGCAACACGTTTGGACAGGACGGCGATATACATGATGATTGGCCAGTGGCAGCCGAAAGTATTACAGGTGTGCTGTATTTGAATAGACGCTGGGAAGATAACTGGGGAGGCGAAACCCTAGTTTACAATAATGATAACACAAGTGAAGTTGTGATAAGTAAGTTTGAGGCAGGTAAACTAATAACCTTTGATGGTAGTAATCCTCATATAGGAAAAGGACCACAGAGGGCCTGCGGTGAATTGCGTTGCATACTAGCAATGCAGGCTGTTAAAGTTAATGTATGGCAGGAACATCTTGACAAACAGCGAAAAAAATCATAAAATAAACTTAGACGTCGTAGGTTCGTCCGTCTCTAAACATTCCGACCGTAACAGAAGGAGTGGGTAATGCCCTATTACAGTACTAAAACTTATGGACATAACATTGGACTGAGTGCAGTGTTTCGTCAACCAAAAGCAGATCACAGTCACTGTCATTTGCTACATGGATACAGTTTAGCATTTAAGTTTACATTTGGTTGTAAAGACTTGGATGACAAAAACTGGGCAGTGGACTTTGGCGGACTAAAAGAACTAAAGCAGTGGCTTGAAGAACAGTTTGATCACAAAACAGTTATTGACAGTGAAGATCCACACATGGAAGACTTTTATGAACTTGAGAAAAAAGGACTTGCAGAAATAGTAGTAATGGATGGTGTGGGTGCAGAAAAGTTTGCAGAGCATGCTTGGCGCTATGCAGATGAACTTGTGCAAAGACTATCCGGAGGTCGTTGTTGGTGTGAGAGTGCAGAATGTTCAGAACATGGAGCAAACAGTGCAATTTATACACCTTGGCATGTACGCAAGGAGCGTTTTGTAGATGAAACTTAGATACAGCGAAGCGTTTTACAGCGTACAAGGAGAAGGTAAGTTTGTAGGAGTACCCAGTTTATTCCTACGCACGTTTGGTTGTAACTTTCGTTGTATGAACTTTGGACTTAAAGGTGAAGATATGCGAGATGTCAAACAGAAAAAAGGCATCAGGTATAACCAGGAAGTAAAAGATTTGATAGATGCAGGTGTACACAAAAGCACAAATAGGTTTGAAGACTTGCCTATCATACACACAGGATGTGATACATATGCTAGTATCTATCCTGAATTCAAACACTTCAATAGACAAGCAGAAGTTGATGAAGTAGTTGAACACATACTTAGTTTACTGCCCGAGGGCAAGTGGACTATGGATAATGGACAAGATGTACATTTTATTCTTACAGGCGGCGAACCTCTACTTGCATGGCAGAGACTGTATATTGAATTATTTGAACATCCTAGAATGAGAGATCTTAAAAATGTTACATTTGAAACAAATACAACACAACATTTACACAATGATTTCAGAGAGTACCTCAACACTCAGGACAGATTTGAAGTCACTTGGAGTTGTTCCCCGAAACTTAGTGTTAGCGGAGAACCTTGGGAAACTGCTATTAAGCCTGAGGTGGCTAGGGATTATGCTGATATTAGTGGCAGTGACCAGTATCTCAAGTTTGTTGTCGCTGATCAAGACGACGTGGACGAAGTTAGTCGTGCTGTGGAGGCATACCGTAGTGCAGGCGTTGAGTGTCCAGTATATTGTATGCCGCTTGGGGGACGTTCGGAAGAGTATACGCTCAATGTTAACGAAATTGCCAACCTATGCATGGAGCGAGGTTGGCGGTTCACACCACGCCTCCATATTAGCCTCTTCGGAAACGCCTGGGGAACCTAAAGAAAAATACAAGAGCAAGCAACACGAACAGGCAATGAAAGCGCCAATAGATGTTGATAAATTAAGGAAAGCAGGTATGTAATGTTGGATAAATGGAATCCTTTCAAGAAGAAGCAGGAACCTAAACGTACCAACACTAAGAAACGCAAGTCAGAAAAGGATCTTGCTACTGAAGCAGGCGAACCCTGGGTAAGTGTACTGGGCATGGAACTGGATGAAGGCAGTTTAGAACGTGGTGCTTTCGAACTGGATTGGAACGATTTGTTTGTTGCTAAACTAGTTCGTGCTGGTTATCAGGGTAAAACAGATAATGATATTGTGGATAACTGGTTCCAGGATGTTTGTAGAAATATTGTAATGGAGAGTTTTCAGAAAGAACAGGCCATGACCAATGTTGAAAATATAGATGAACATAGGAATGCATATAAGTGATATATGTAAATGGTGACAGTCACAGTGCTGGTGCAGAAATAGTTAACGGATATTGTTTTGCCGCAGATGATAGAAGATATATTGCATGGGGAAGTCGTGCGCATCCAGAAGCAGTCCCGCATACATTTGGATATAAATTAGCACAAGCACTTGATCAACCGTTCTTTATGGATGCTGAAAGTGCTAGTAGTAATGCGAGAATAGTACGAACTACAAAAAAATACATAGATCAAACACAGGATAAAAGTAAACTGTTTTGTATAATAGGCTGGACAACTTGGGAGCGCGAAGAATGGAAATATCAAGACGGATATATTCAAATTACAGCAGGTGGTATAGATTCTGTTCCAGAATCTATGGAAGAAGAATACAAAAAATGGGTTACAAAACAAACTCCAAATGAATTAAATCGTAAGGGAAAGTTTTGGCGTAATAGAATTGTAGAATTTAGTAGAGAATTAACAGATCAAAATATTAAACATATATTTTTTCATACCTATGAATACATTGATTATCTTACTGAACAAGGCTACAAAACTATAAATGGTGGTTATCACTTTGCTGAAGATGCACACACAGCATGGTACAAATATTTGCTTGACAGATATACAAATGCATAGTAATATAATAGAACATAAAACTACAAAAGGTTCTAGGACATGGCAACATATTTGCTAGTAGATACAATGAATACATTCTTCCGTGCAAGACATGTAGTGCGTGGTGATGTAAGTGAAAAAGTAGGTATGGCAATACATATCACACTAAACGCTATAAACAAATGTTACAAACAGTTCAATGCAGATCATGTAGTGTTTGCACTGGAAGGACGTAGTTGGCGTAAGGACTTTTATACACCCTACAAAAAGAATCGCAGTGACAAACGTGCGGCACTTACTCCGAAAGAAGCAGAAGAAGATGCGGCTTTCTTTGAGGCATATGATGACTTCCTAAAGTTTATGACTGAACGTACAAATTGTAGTACAATTAAGTGTGACATTGCAGAAGCAGATGACGTTATTGCACGTTTTATTGCTAAACATCCGGATGATGAACATGTAATTGTAAGCAGTGACACAGACTTTGTACAGTTACTAACACCCACAGTGCATCAGTACAATGGCATAACAAAAGAAACTATTAGACTAAATGGTGTATTTGATGATACTGGAAAGCCTGTGCTGGATAAGAAAACAAAGGAACACAAGGTTCCTGCAGATCCACAGTATCAGTTGTTTAAGAAATGCATGCGAGGTGATGCTACGGACAATGTGTTTAGTGCATATCCTGGTGTGCGTGAGAAAGGCACAAAGAACAAAACAGGATTGCTTGAAGCGTATGCGGATAAAGAAACACGCGGTTTTGCATGGAATAATCTAATGCTACAGCGTTGGACAGATCACAATGGTGAAGAACATCGTGTACTTGATGACTATGAACGCAATGTTACGCTAGTGGATTTAACTGCACAACCCACAGAGATTCGTGATTATGTTGATGATATAATTACAGAACACGCAGTTGCTAAAAATAAATCCATGGTTGGCGCACATTTTATGAAGTTCTGCGGCAAGTGGGATATGCAACGCATAGCAGACAATGCAACACAATTTGCAGAACTATTACAGAAAAACTACCCGGAGGAAACAAATGCAGTTCATCGCTAAGCCTGTCCTGGAAAACAAGTTTTGGATTGTTGAAGACAATGGACAAAAAGTGGGCACTATTCGCAGTAATGAACACGGCGTTACACTACAAGTCGGCAAACAAAATCAGACTTTTAAAGCACTGGATGAACTCAAACAAAAAATGAAAGTAAGTTTTACAGGCAAGGATGTTGTTACAGTAGACAAGCAGGAACATGAAGTGCATGGTTATCCCTGTAAAACTGAACCTTATAATCCTATATATGATCTTAAGCGTAAACTTCCTCTGTACACAAAGACAGAAGGCAGTCAGAGTTTCTTTTGTGCTGGTTATTTTTGCATTAAGTTTGATAACGGCTGGGTACCTGCATACTGTCCTAAACTAATTACACTTGGGCGCAATGAATTTATGGGGCCTTTTAAAACAAAACTAGAAGCAAATGAAGCACTGAGACACGCGAATGGCTAGACCTAAATTTCCTAATCTGGATAAACTTGTGCATGGCTGTATAAATCTACGCAAGGAAAACCTAATGGTTAAAGCGGATGATTGTCGCGGCATTGCAAACGACTACACACGTTTACTGGAATATATTACAGAACTACAGGATACAATTATACAACTCAAGCAGGAAGATGTTATCACTGTGGAGTTAGACAACGGTGAATTTTAATTAACTACGCATATATCTGGATAAATAATATTAGCATATAATAAAGCGAGATCCAGAAATGAGTAGACCTAAACCAACTATACTGTTGGAAAAAGTCGAGAAAGAAACATACAAAGCAGAACAGGTGCTCGCAAGTGAAGGCATCTGGGCAGTATACTACGACAAAAAACCAATTAATCTTAAAACATTCAATATGCTAATCAGTTATCCAGGACCTAAATACAAAAAGGTATCCTTTAGTAATCCTGGTCACGCTATTAATCTATGTAAAAAACTAAACAAACAGTTTCAAACAGACCTGTTTACAGTTGTTGTATTAGACAAAGGTAAGCAGATCTATCCATGATATGCGCACTAAAGACGAATATACTGCGGCATTTATTGAAAACGATCCCCAAGAACCACATTTAAGGCCTTTATTTGACCAAGCATACTGGGCTTATTGGCAAAACGCACGTCGTGATGGCGGCTTTCGTTTGACACAAAAGGGCTGCCTACATCTAATTGACACGCTTAAACTTGAATATTATGAAATACCCATAGAGCAAGTTAATCCTAGCCCACGATTTTTGCTGGATCTTGACAGATTTATCAAAACACCTTATTATATAAGAAACATAAAAAAGCGTAGTAGAACAATATTATTGTTTGATAAGAAAACATTTTTTGCACTAACTATGTATAACAACGATTTTGAACGATTTATTGATGCTCACAAAGTATAAACACTGGGGAACACGAGAACTTGCAGACACTCATTGGAAGTGGATTGTTACTGCTGAAGTAGAGGATAATCCAAAAGACAAACGTGAGTTCCTAACATGGATGACTGAACAGTTTGGTGAACAGGGCAGCCGCTGGAGTATTCGCTGGAGTATGCTGGGTGTAGATATACGCTTTCACGAGCCCAGAGATTATTTCCGCTTTTCTATGTTTCATACTGAGGATCCAGATAAATAAATATGTAATTCGCAAGTTGGGATAAGGCGCCAACATGTCCGCACTTTTTAGTGCGGTTTTTTTATGTCATAAAAAAGGTTGACACATATAGGTTCTGTGTTATGTTTAAGTATGACTTGTGTACATTTTATCGGTATTACCGACAGACAGTTAGATAGTGCAGAACGTGTTTGGGGAAGCGCAGACTTCACACATATGTGGCATGATTGGCGTAGTCATGGTGATATAGACTGGGATGTGGACATAGTTGTTTTTGGAGACCGTGCAAAAGAGGAGCCTTTACAATGGACATGGCAGGATCACGAGTTACAGTAGGACAAAAGGTTTTACTAAAAGGCAAAAGCCGTCATGGCAAAAACCGCATTCAACAACATGGTAGTATGTGGACTGTGACTAGACTGGGTCAATTTAATGGACATGACGCTTTCCAGTGTGAGAGCGAGAGTAAGACATTTAGTGTAGGCACACAGGGCAGAAAGATCAAAGACTGCCGCTGGGTGTTTACTAAACACGATCCAAACTTTTTATTTTTTCACTAGGAGTATAGTATGTACTGGTTAGAAGTAGCAATGCCTGATGGCGAACTTATGGTATGGGAATATCTTGCTCCTAGGCAACTTATTTTCCTGCGTAACAATTATATTAATTTGGGTAATAAAGTACGCACAGGCAAGTATAAAAAAGGTTGACATATAATATATATGTGTTATGTTTAATAGTAAGTTGTTTTTAAGGAGAGACTAATGCGTAGATTGATGGACTTTGTTGAAGAGCATAATGAATATTATGGCATATTTAATGGTATGTTGGATCTTAATAATGTTAAGGATAGACAAGAGATTGCAGACTTAATTGACTGTGCATTGTCGCCTGAAAATTTACACTGTGATGGTGAAATTAGCCATAGAGAAGCAATGCAAAAGTTACGCAGATTGAATATGTGTGCTAAAGAATTACTAGAACTTGATCCTAGTGTTACATTTTATGAATATGAAGGATAAAGGTTGACACATCTGTATAAGATGTTAATGTGTAATAATACTTTTAACAGAGGAGTTGAATATGTCAGCAGTTGACGCAAGAACAGTAACAGTACAGGAAGCGATTAGGCGTGTAACGCTTGCACTTAAATGTGATCGTCCGCTTTTCCTTTGGGGGCCTCCTGGTGTTGGTAAGAGTGAACTCTGCCAGTATATTGTAGACAGTGGTGAATTAGGTAAGTCTAAACTAATTGACATTCGTGCAAGTTTACTGGATCCTACAGATGTGCGTGGTTTTCCTGCTCCTGATGTGGAAAACAACCGTATGATATGGTTACCTCCTGTGGACTTTCCTACAGAAGAAGAAGCCGCACAGTATGATACAATTGTAATACTGTTTGATGAACTTAACAGTGGCGCACAGAGTGTTATGGCTGCCCTGTATCAGTTGATACTTAACAAGAAAGTAGGACAGTATGTTCTGCCTAAAAACGTAAAGATTGTTGCCGCTGGCAACCGCGAGAGCGATAAGGGTGTTACATATCGTATGCCTACTCCGCTTGCTAACCGTTTTGTACACTTAGAGATCCGTGCAGACTTTGAAGCATGGTTGCCCTGGGCAGTTACAAACAAGATTCACGAAGATGTAGTTGGTTACATTTCGTTTGCTAAGGCTGACTTGTTTGACTTTGATCCTCGTTCAAGTGGACATGCTTTTGCTACTCCTCGTGCTTGGACTTTTGTTAGCCAGTTCTGTAACATGCCTGACATTACAGATGCTGAACTTACTGACCTAGTTGCTGGTACTGTGGGCGAAGGCATTGCAGTAAAGTTTATGAACCACAGAAAGTTTGCTAAGGACATGCCTCTTCCAGCAGACATCCTTGCTGGCAAAGTAAAGGAGTGCAAAGTAAAAGAGATCTCTGCACAGTATGCACTTACTATTGGTATGTGCTATGAACTGCAGGATTCTTTCGAGAAGATGAAGGACGATGTAGATGGTTGGCACAAACTTGCTGACAACTTCTTCCGCTTTATGATGGACTTCTTCCCTACGGAGATGACTGTTATGGGTTGTAGAGTTGCTATTAACCAGTACAACTTGCCCTTCCAGCCTGACAAACTCAAGCACTTTGATGAGTTTTATGATCGGTTCGGCAAATATGTTGCCGCAAGCAATGAAGACTAATTCATGTACAAGGAGGATAACATGAACGATACTATAACTATAAAAGAATTTGCTTTGGAAAATAATGTTAAACCGCGAACTATGCCTACTAGATTACTGCTTGCATCAAAAAAGGGAGTTGTAATATATCCTGTAGGTAAAAAGGGCAAATCAAATTTGTATACCAGGAGCGATCTAACTAAAGCAAACGATAGTATTGGAAAAAATTCTATAAATCTTACTAAACGTGTAAAGAAAGTAAACAGTCCTGCTGTAGTTGTTGACGAAGATTACAAGTCAATGGCAGCCGCAATTCTTAAAATTAATGCTAGGTCTGGAGTACTAAATGGTAAACAAATGGATTTCCTTATTGA
>PBLX01000023.1 GCA_002722435.1 Legionellales bacterium
CATAAATGGTGCAACATACTAAAACCACTGGGTCCCAACCCCATCACCAAAACATGTCGATGGTTGAGTTGAGCTGGTGATGATTCCTCTCGACGCAAAGGGTGCCATTTCATCAACAAATCGTAAATCTCCACACCCCAGCGCATCGACAGTACATCCATAACGACGCGAGACTCAACTTGAGGTGTGTCCACAGGATCTTGCTTTTGAAAAATACAAGATTGCATACAGTCATTACAGATTCTATGCCCAGTGATGGCACAGAAAGGATTATCAATCATCACAGTCACCAAGGCGCTAAGATGCTGATGCTTACGCTTGAACCAGTGCATTTGAGAGATCTTCTCATCCAGAGGACAACCTGAAAGCAAAGTCCCGGACTCATCTTTGCGAAATCCTTGGCTTGGATCACCTTTTTTCTGATAGAAACCCGTACGACAATAATCAACAGATCGATCATGACAAAATCGGCAATAATCTGTGTGCAGCATCACACGATCCGCATCCCAATAAGACGGTATTAATGAAAAATCATCACGCGCAGTCATATCATGTGATGCCGATTGGTAACGTGTCTGTAACGCATTAGGGATAACATCAACACGCAAGTCCCCATTTTTTTTCGGTTGCCAGAACACCGGCCATTGGATGATCATTGCGTTTTCAGACTGATACTTTACACCACGACACCAACGCCGTAATTTATCCATAGCGATTTGGTCATCCTGCGCATCCAATGCCAAGCCAAACGCGACCAATTGCTGCTGTGTCATTTGCGCGCATTTTGTGGCCAACCTCTCTTCAAGCCATAACGTTAGCGTCTGCCTCGTTTCGCTGGATAAGTCAGTCTTATCCTGAGGGCGAGATTCAAGATAAATGGCACGAAATGATAGGATCTGCTCATCAAGAACGTGCCCATCATGCGACGAGTCAACAGAAACCATAAACAGTTCAGCTATAAAGGCTGAGATCTCTGGCACAAGCAGCATGATCAACGCATCATACGCCTGGTCATCATAAGCGCGCGTATCTAGACGAAAATCAAGCAGTGCACGATAAGATGGTGCATGACGTGCTTTTAAAAAAGCAACAAAACGAGCGTCTAGATGATGCAAACCATCCCGTGTGAGCAATTGTTGAAATGTTAGATCAAAACCAAGTTGCATGTGAGATGACGGCCGTCTTAACACGGCGCTTTATTATTTAGCGTAGGCGCGATATACTTAAATCCTAGCATATATGACAAACAAACACCATGCTTCGACACATCAATAGACTGTATAAGCTGTGGAAAAATCAAAAAAAACATTACCAAAGTCCTGTGCAGCGCCTGTTGGATCATTGGGACAAAAATCACCCCTTATCGCGCTCTCAAAAACAAGAGTTCACCAAGGCACAGCGAGTCGGCCGTTTACGTGACCAACCGCTGAAACCAGAAAAGCACGCCACCAACTGGCTTGATCAGGACGATATTCAATAGTACACTGACTACACAATAGCGTACAACAAAAGCCAAAAACCCTATGATTGAGCGGACACTTGACAAAACTGAACACGGTGAAGATCTGCCAACAGCAAAGTTACGACCCAAAAGCCTCTCTGATTATATCGGACAAAAAAAAGTAATTGATCCCCTAGCGGTCTTCATTCATGCCGCCAAAAAACGTCAAGAAAGCCTTGACCATGTCTTGTTATTTGGGCCACCGGGCTTGGGGAAAACCACGTTAGCGCAAATTATTGCCAATGAAATGCAAAGCCATATCAAACAAACATCTGGCCCAATCCTCACCAAGGCCGGCGACCTTGCTGCCATATTGACCAATTTAGAGGAAAACGATGTTCTGTTTATCGACGAAATTCACCGACTAGCGCCTAATATTGAGGAAATCCTTTACCCGGCAATGGAAGATTATCAAATTGATATTCTCATTGGAGAAGGACCAAGCGCGCGATCAATCAAACTTGACTTGCCAAAGTTCACACTTGTGGGCGCGACTACGCGCGCAGGCACCCTAACCTCTCCATTAAGGGACCGATTTGGCATCATACAGCGCCTCGAATACTATCCAGAATCCGACTTAGCCACCATTATCTCTCGCTCTGCAACCATCTTAGGAATCACAATAGAAAAACAAGCGGCCACACTGTTAGCCAGCCGATCTCGAGGCACCCCTCGACTTGCCAACAGGCTGTTAAGGCGAATCAGGGATTACGCACAATCAAATAGCGAACACAACATCGCAGTAGCAACCATTCGCCAAGCATTGGCACTGATGGACATTGATCAAAATGGCTTCGACCACCTAGACCGAAAGTACATTCAATGTCTTACCGAGCAATTCGACAATGGCCCAGTTGGGCTCGATGCACTTGCAAGCTCAATGGGAGAAGAAAAGTCTACGATTGAAGACATTCTTGAACCGTATCTATTACAACAGGGGTATGTTCAGCGCACCGCCCGAGGACGAATTGCAAGCGAAAAGCTCAAGCAAACGCTTCACTCTGACAAAACGTAGTACGCCATCTGTTTTCAAAAACCCGCTTTAACAGATATCAGTGCAACACTAATCGGTATTCGCACATCCAGTGCATGCTACATCATCAATCATCGATTGCATGGTTGGTGTCATCGGCGACTCAACTTCAGAAGCACTGGTCGGCACACCATCACTACTTGCACCACCGATTGTACTCACCTGAATATAAGATTTTGTGTTGTTATCGTGCGTTGAATAAGACTGAGGAAACGCACTTCGAACCAATTGGCCCATTTGCATTTGTTGAGAAATCGTAGCCGCACGAAAAACCATGCTCAACTCACGCATCTTATACTCTAAATGCCGAAGATATAGGCGTTTTGCAAGCTGAAATGCCTCATCACGTAATGTTTCCAAGCTGTTCCATTGCGTCATATCTCTAACATACTGGATCACCAGCTCATCAATCACCGACGACGAAGTCTGGTAGTCTGAATCGGCACTGGGCGATGACTGATTGGTTGTCGATACTGTCGAAGCACCTGACGTCGTCGAAGATCCAGTCATCGTCATACCTGATGATGTATTGTCATTCGAAAAATTAGTCAACTGAGCCAATGAGGCATTACGAGGATCGAGACGAAAAGTCGATGAGATTCTCACTTGATCATCTTTAGACAACGTGCACAAACGAGACTGCGAATCCGCCCCACCATCGGCTGACGTTTGAGTCAGGCTACTCCAAGCCGACAATGATGAAACTGCTGAATATTCGTAAATATAACCAATCATCAAACGCAACATAATCAGACTGGTCATATCTTGGTTGTATTGTTTGAGGTGGTCCCGCAAAATTGGCTCGATTTCTTTTTGATTTTCCTGGATCTGATCAAGCAGCCTTGGGAGTGAAAAGGTCGCAGGTGTTATTTTTGAACCACTAGGATTCAACACACCAGAATACTGGACACCTTGCGAGGTAAGATAACGAGCTGAAAGATTGAATTTGCCATACTTGAGAAATGGGGCTTGCCGTGATGCAGGAATTGTCACACCATTAAACCTCAAATCCTCGATAGCAGGATAAGGCTGTTTAAAACCCACAAATGCCGGTGTCATATTTGGCAAGCCAACGACATCGAGAATCACATTATTTTGCAATGTATAAATCGCACTCTCATCAGGCTTCACTGTGGCAAACAAATCACCAGAAAGACCCATATAACGGCATGTCTGACCCGGATCCAATTGCTTTGGAAGATAGTTATTCATAAAAAAGTAAAGAAGATAGCTACGATCCGGTAATAACGTTTTATTGACGTCACTATCCTTCAGCAGCGGCGCAGTAAGATCGACTGCTGTTCTAGCTGCTTGGGCATCGACAATCATACTCAAGCGATGCAGTATCTCGATCGATGCCCTTAAAATCATTACTGTCGGATCTGAAGTTAGCCGCTTCGATGAGGAACCATGCATAATATAACCGTCGATAAGATTGACCACATTCATGGCATCCACACTTACAACAGCATCTTGTGTCGATGGGTTCTCAAAGAAATAATCATAGAGCATCGACGATATACTCTGAGATGACGGTTGGATGACCTCGCGCCCGCTGTCTTCAACTAGTCGTTGACAATCAGGGTTGCTCGTGAAAGTTACCCAGTTGAAAAAATTATACCAATCACCCTTCGTGGTTAAAAGCTGATCCAGATCACTGACTAGACAACTAAAACCTCGCTTATAAGCCAGATAGCCACTGGAGTTTAGAACTGAATTTGGAATGGTCGCTTGATAAGTAGGGTCATCAAGGGTTTGCACAACTTTCTTCAAACCCAAAATCATTGGCTTCATACCATTCCAAGGTGCATCGATGTATTCGGGCTTTAAAGTGCAACTACTCCCTGCGGTATCCTTAAATGTCAAAGGCGCGGTATTGGTGAAAGGCTTTTGGCCAGTACAGGGATAACATTGATTTTCCTGGAAAGAATCAGCACAGCTAACCATGCTATACAATGAGTATTTCATCGCGTTCTGCAGGCCACTTATCGTATTGTAATCACTGCCACCCAAACGCTCTGAAAAATCATAGGTTGTTGTAATGGCCACATCCTTCCTAGACTGTGAGTTGAGCGGCGTATTTTCCACCAAATCATTCAACGACTGTAGGGGTGTTGCTGGCGCAAATGGCAAGAATTCCACCGCGCTTTCGCCATCAAAAACCGATGCCTCTGATGTAGTTGTTGACTGTGCCAGCGACGATTGGCTCGCACTCATCAAACCACGGGCGATTTCAAAGATAAAATATTTATTCTCAGGAAATGTAGGCTCGACATAGCCAAGCTTGAACCGTCGGCTCATTACACTGGATTGCTCACCCAAAAGCACACTCGATGTCCGCTCCATTTTGAATAGGTTCCCAGCATTAAAAGCGTCAAAACTTAACTGACTTGGATCCCGATCAATCAGGGCATTTTTAATATAGGTTACTAAACTTTCTGGCTGCTGATTCTCATCAACCGCATCATCAGGCAAAAGCAAACTACGAAAATAAGCCTGACTGATGATGGTATACGATAAATCATTTGCAGAGCCAAACAATGGCAACGCAGCACTTGTGAGCAACAAGATTATCCGGAGCATCATTCTCATCATGCGCGCCGTCCGAAAATTAACCTGTCATCGCTGAAGATGACGACGCAGAAGTTGATTTAATGCCTTTGACATAATCATCAACCAATTTATCAAGCATGACTGACTGCACAGACAATGCAGACGTTTGCGCAGCTGATTGCGTCAATGGGACGAGCGTCCCCATCAGACCGAGCTTCTCGGCTTGCTGGTACTGAACAAAAGTCATATAGTTATTTTGAGCTTCTAGGGTCGCAATCTCCTTACTCACCTCTGCAGCCGAAGACGTCGCAAGATGATTTGCCCAAGAGTAAGGATCTGTTGCCGTTGAACTCGAACCGCCACTGGCTGCACCAGCATCGACAAAGGTTACATTTGGGTTCAACCGCCACGTGGCAGCATATTGGTTAAGCTGGGCCGGTGTCAGGCTACAGACCGTACCGCTACTACCATCAGTGCCGCGAACCGTAATTTTCAGATAACGATCCGCGTATGCGTCGATTAATGGGGTAATTGCAGCCGTCTTACCCTTTAGAAAGGTGTCCATTTGACCTTGAAATACCCGATTTGCAGTTACCATAGAGCTCATCACCGTCGATTGTGCAGAAGATATTGAACTAGCATCTTGCTCAACCTGAGGGGCGGTCCCGGAAGAGGAACCCGTTGTCATCACGTTTCCAGAAGCATCAATCGCAACAAACTGTCCATTAATGGCGACAACCGCCAGCGCACCATCTGGCT
This sequence comes from Legionellales bacterium, assembly GCA_002722435.1. Classification (GTDB taxonomy): domain Bacteria; phylum Pseudomonadota; class Gammaproteobacteria; order Comchoanobacterales; family Comchoanobacteraceae; genus UBA7916. Next base: position 5,847 of record PBLX01000023.1, read on the forward strand.
TTGGAATACTGACAATTGGCAACACGGTTCGAATCGGATACATAGAAGCAATCTGCTGTATCAATAGCGCCGCTAATTTCGAACGCTCGGTACCATTATTGTCAGTATCAACAGAAACCGAATATTGTCCTGACCGAATCAGATCGATGCACTGAGAACTTAACGCTGGCGTGAGATCAATTGGCGTTGAAGTAATACCATCTGCTGTTGTGGACGTCGTGGTGGCCTGTGTGTGGTATGAGTCTGGTCCAACCAGCGTATACAGACTTCCATAATATGCCATGGATGGGTTCTGCTTCACGGCATCCTTCATTGCATTATCGAATATCATTTTTACCATCAGACGGCGCGAGTACTTAGTAATATCTGCCAAGGGAGTAATCGTATCTGACATCAAGTCTTGTGCCCAAGCACTGGCATCCACTGGTGACGAAGGCTGTGTGATACCTTGAGTAGCAAAAATATTATCAATCGCTGTACTAAGATCAGAACAAGCCGTGATAATATTGGCCGTCATCGACTGATAGGTTGCTGGAACGGTCTGGGCACTGAATTGGCTACAATACTTTTTCGCGTCAAAAATAGAAAACATCGTAGCATTCCAACCATTCCATGAGCTATCAGCAGTCTGATAATACTGCCCACTACAACCACCTGAGAAACCGGATGGGTAGATCGATTTTGAGTAGGTAGGACCTGTAGCTTGCGTTGTGGAGGCAGCTGATGACTGTGAAGCAGTACTGGCATTTGATTGAGCAGCCGAGGACGAGGATTGAGGCGCTACATAGCTACTGGAACAACTTCCTGACAAAGCTTGGGCGTAAAGTGCTGATTTCATGAGATCACACATTAACTTAGGCACACCCGTATCGTCCTCAACCGAGGCGCTGCATTCTTTCAACTCGTAAGATGAGCTATCGGCACTTAACTGAACATAAGGATAAATGATCGAGTTATATGTGGAAATCGCAGCGTCCGATGGGTCTGTGACATTAGGGAGAACATCCGATACCCACAAAGAATCTGAGGCGGTTTGATTTCCCGCACCAGAAAGTATAAGTGATACAAAGTTCGACATTTGTTCAGACTTCGCCTGCGAGACAACGTTACTTTGTGCGGCAGATTCAAAGACAGAAACCGCTTGGTTAACAAAGGCGGACGCTTGTATATCACTGGTGTGACTGAAGACAAACTTGAGTTGGTTGACAAGGTTATCGTAGCCTTTTTCAGTCACATTTTCATCAAGAAGCAAAGACTCCATCTGATTTGCGGTAATCGCGCCTGACAACCACTCCTTCATGTTGTTATTGATTCTACTCTGATTTTGCGCAAGCGTGTTTTGGTTTGAGACGATTTGTTTTTGGTTACCACTGAGCGTAATTTGCCCAGTGTTAGTATCCATCGCATTTGTCACCGGCGTAACAGTACTAGGCACTGTTGGCTGCGGATCGATGGCAGCCATCAGGGGCACAGCAAACACAGTAAGCAGTACAAATTCAGCTACTAACACATGTCGATTGAAATATTGACTGAGATTCAAAATAACCCCCTAGTAAATTCGGTACAACGCATCATCACCCACAGATGCAGGGTCTGAGTCCAAACCAACATCTGACGCAAGCATTTCCGGCTTTGGCATAGGCAAGTCGGTTGAATCTGTATCACTCGCAAGGACAGATTGCGATCCAGCACGCACCAGTCCTGCATCGCGAAGGCTTTGTATTTGTTCAGAGACTGGCGCAGATGCAACACCTGACTGCCCATTGCTAGCCTTCTTATGCGATTTCTTTGGGGCCTCGCTTAGAGCGCTGCGTTCGCGTGGACCAATATGACGATTATGCGGTAAAATAGCTTTCTTTTTGGCTCTCACTTGCGGCTTGCGCTCAGGGTCGATTGCATTTCGCAAACGCCGACCACCAGTATCGGCTTGAGTCGCATCCGCTCTCTTTGACCGTCCAGACTTTTCCTGAATCTTGTGCGCAGACTTCTCGCAAGCCAAGCGATCAAGACCGGTATACTCGTCACAGCGACCGGCAGATGCCGTCATTGTGAAAAAACCAGTGGCCATAATGAGCAAATAACGCCAGTACATACATTAATCTCCCAATGCTGAAACGACCATCTCAAGCCGGTCCGTTGATAAAACCCTAGGCAACAGGCGGTAACGCTCAAAAGTGATGTTACGTTGTAAAAAAAGTTGTGCAGTCTCGTTGTCGCGCTTGGCCTTTTCTGCTGCAGCAATGACACGAGATGCTGCACCCGGGGTCACCTCATCCAACGCTTGCAAAATACGAAGATATCGGCTGGTTTTAGTGTACGCGAGAACATCTAACAGCAAGTTACGATTGGTAATATCATCACCAGGCCGCATGGTAGTCAGCGCGTCTGCCAACCGGGCCATTGACTCTTCGTAGTCTGGGTCACCATCAAAATAATAACGCTCAACCGTCTCAAGAAGAACGATGACACGATACACCGTTTCATCTTGAAAACCGTGCCAATACTCGTGAGATGCGGCTAAACTTAGGTCTACCAAACGTCTGTTTCCAATAATACTACATGATTATGAACGATGCATGACCAAAAGACAATCCTGCACCAGCTGAAAAAGAAGATTAGCAAGACGCATAAAAAACATATAAAACACAGCAATCATGCTATAAGAAAGAATACACAGATCACGGTATCTTGTATGGAATCACCGAAATCAAAAAGTAAGTCCATATGCATTTGGGCCAACCATCTTGACCAAGCAAGTCGTATCGCCAATGTTGAGCTATCCCCTGTCGCCAGCGCATACATCGCCACCATATTAAATCAGCACATGATCGACATGACTTGGAGCCATACCCCAATTGGCATGAACTGGCTTGAACCTACCCACTCAGAATACGAGTGCCTTCATCAGCAACGCCGAATAGGCAATCAATGTGTGGTTGTATGTGGCATATTTCCAGAAATTGCAACGCACTTCAACACAACCGTGACACACTATATCTCTATCGGCCAGTCCGCCTATTATTTTATAGCGACACAAGAACAAACACCGCTTGAAGATCAAGCGTTGTTTGGCGAACTCAGTGATAAGTTTATCGACATCACCCAAGTGTTGGCTCACCTAAAATCACAGCCCTACCAGATCCGCAAATAAAGAAAAAACCGAAACGAACCTACCCTTAGCATGAAAAAAATGCTACAATAACAACTCGTTGTTAGTTATAAAAAGACAATGAACTCAGCAGAAATCCAGCGGCAATTACACGAAAAAATGCCTGACGCCGACATTCGCGTAGTAAGTAATGACAATATTCACTTTACGGCAACCATCGTAAGCGAAGAGTTTACTGGGTTATCAAGATTGGCTCAGCACCGGATGGTGTATGCTATTCTGGCTGAAGATCTTAAAGAGAACATCCATGCGTTACAACTGATTACCCAATCACCGGAGGAAAAAAATGACCACTGATACCCAAGCACACATCAAAAACTTGATCAATGATAACCGTATCATCTTATTCATGAAAGGCACCGCGTCATTTCCTCAATGCGGGTTTTCTTATCAAGTCGTCAATATTCTGCAGTCGTATCAAACACCATTCACTTGCATCAACGTACTTGAAGATGAAAACATACGCCAGGGGATCAAAACGTACACCAACTGGCCAACCATCCCTCAATTATACATCAACGGCGAATTCGTAGGCGGATGCGATATCATCAAGGAATGCCACGAAAACGGCGAGTTAAAACCCATGATCGCTGCTGCTGAAACAACCGCTGACTAAAAATCATCAGACCTTAGCAAACGACTGTAAACACTTCTTCAGTAGTGCATCTGAGCCTAAACCTGGCTCAAAAAGTTCACGAACCTTATCCATCACAGATCCTGGCTGATAGCCAAGCTGCGTCAACGCCCGAACCACATCCTCTATTACCGTTGACGACGGATCAGCCATTGCCACACCATTAAGTAAGATCGGCTGCCACTTGGCGAGCTTGGGCTTCAGCTCAATCACCAGTCGCTCAGCCATACGCGCGCCAACACCCTTAATGCAGGTAAGACGAGCGGTATCTTTTTCTTCCACCGCACGCAATAGTACTTCCTCAGATATACCGTCAAGAATGAGTAAGGCCAACTTGGGACCAACGCCTTGACAACTGATCAACACCCGAAAAAGATCCCTTTCGCGTATGGTTGGAAAACCAAACAACAACTGACCATCTTCGCGGATATGATGATGAACGAAAAATGCAAATCGAGACTGCCCCATGGTAAGTGATGAGGTTTTGGCATGAATAAATACTTCATAGCCAACTCCGTGCACCAGCAACAAACATCGATCAAGATCAACCTGCTTAATATCACCCTCTATATAACCAATCATCCAATTTTCTCCCGTTCTATTTTTAATGTTGAAGCACAAAAAATGGCCAAAGCAAGGGCGTCTGCCGCATCTTCTGAAAGCGAACATTGCAAACCCAATAACTGCTTGACCATAAACGCTACCTGCGCTTTTTCTGAACCACCGTAACCTGTGACCGATTTCTTAACCGCACGAGGCGAGTATTCAGAGATTGATCCGCGACAATGCTGCGCGCAAGCCAATAACGCCACACCCCTTGCTTGACCAAGCTTAAGCGCCGAGGCAACATTCACCTGCGAGAAAACACTTTCAATGGCAATACAATCCGGTTGGTGCTGTACCAACAAGCCGGTGAGATCCTGATAAATCTTGACCAAACGTGCTGGAAAGTCTACACCCGACCGCCCTGCACAGATTCGTCCGCTATCGACATGCTTAACCGCACGTCCCTGCAAACAAACCACACCAAAGCCTGTATACACAGAGCCCGGATCAACACCAAACACAATCGTCATAATGCAACGATGGTAACAGCTTGTCGCAGGACTGTAAACGACTGTACCATTGTATACTCAACGAGACACAGCAGAAACTTCAATCAGCAGATTCCAATACCGTATCGTCCAGTATGTCTTGATCGGTCTGATGCTTCCACATATTCGCATAGTAACCCCCTTTGCGAATAAGGTAACGATGACTACCCTGCTCAATGACCTGACCTGCATCCAGTACAATGATGCGATCCATCGACTTAATCGTTGATAGTCGATGAGCAATCACAACGGTGGTACGTCCTTTGATCAATTGCTGCAAGCTTTCATAAATGGCACGCTCAGTTACGGTATCCAAACTAGATGTTGCCTCATCAAGAAGCAAAATCGGAGCATCCTTTAAAAAAGCCCGAGCAATCGCAATACGCTGGCACTGACCACCAGACAACTTACCGCCCCGCTCACCAACCATGGTGTCATAGCCCTGAGGCAATTGCATGATAAAGTCATGTGCATGGGCTTGTCGCGCCGCCTGCACGACATCCTCTTCGCTAGCATCGCGCTTTCCATAACAAATATTGTCACGAATCGTACGATGGAACAACGTAGTATCCTGAGGAATCATCGATATGCTTTCACGTATCGATGCCAAAGTAACTTGCGACAATGGCTGACCATCAATCAGTATATCCCCGGACTTCACCGGAAGAAAACGCAACAGTAGATGCAATAACGTTGTCTTACCGCTACCAGAATAACCGACAAGGCCCACGCTCTCTCCTGGGCGAATAAGGCAGTCAAACGCATCGAACAACTTATTAGACTCATTGTAGTAATAGGTCATTTTACTAAATGCAATGGCACCATCACGCACCTGAAGCGGCTTTGCTTGCGGCGCATCCTGGTAATACATGGGCTCCTTAAATAACTGAAACCCCTGCACAGCATGACCATATTCTTGTATCATCCGAAAAAACTGCTCGCCAAAATAGTCCCAGATATACCATGAGATATCTAATGTGGTGGTGATCACAAAAGCAAAATCACCGACCGTCACTAAGCCATGCTGATACAAATAAACCAAAATAACCAAGTTGATGGTCAAGATAATCAAGACAAAGAAATCAAGCACCAGTCGTAGGCGAATCAAGTAGTCCTTGAGACCAACATTTTTATCAAAAGTATCGGTACTGGCAGAATCGATACGCTGTTGCTCATGGAAATATTGCCCAAACAACTTCACAAAGTAAATATTGTTGATACTATCCACCAGATAACCGGCAAGCGTCATCTGACTCTCTGCATATCCCTTAGAGAAATCATTGGCGTAGGAGGCAAACCACAACGTCACGGGTATGAAAATACACAGCCACAAACAATAAGCAAGCGTAAACCAAACCGAGCACTGCAGAAGAAAAACCAAGTAGATAACGACCAAACTAAAGATAAACCAACTGGTAATGGTCAGCTCCAACAATTCCAAAGAGCTTCGGGTTAAGCCAATCACCCGATTGGCAATCGATCCCGTCAAATGCGCCTGGAAATATTGAAACTCTTTCTTTTGAAGCGACTGGTGCAAACGCGTTGTCATTGCTTTTTGTACTGCTGGGTAAAAATAACGACCACAGATATTACGCAATCTCAGCGTTAGACTGATACTGATGTAGCATCCAATAAAAACCACACAAGGCCAAAAAACCTCTGATAAAAATGAAGTACGAGGGGCTTGCTCGACGACATCGATCAATACCTTCATGGCGTACGAGGAAGCACAGGTCAATGAAGCAAAGGCCAATGTGAAGAACAACATCCCAAAGTACCAATGAGACTTTTGGCGCACAAAACCCCAAATAAACGGCAATAAATGTTCTGGTTTTTTTACCAAAAGAGCCCCCTAATCCATTAACCCTTGTCCAAGGTCAGCATTTGTAAAAACTGACTGTACATCGTCTAAATCAAGCAACACTTCATACAAGACCAAGGTTTTCTCAACACCGGTTGCATCCAAGGGCTGAATCATATCCGCAACCCAGTGGTTATCAGCATGCTCAACCACATAATCGTGTGATTTGAGCGCATCAACAGCAGTGGCAAGATGAGCAGGCGGTAATGTGAGAACAACCGTATCCGGCGTCTCCCCTTGCGAAAAATCATCGGCTCCGCAATCTAATGCATGAGACATCAACGCCTCATCATCAACAGAGCCTTGAACCACAATCTTTGCTTGGCGATTAAACAGATAACTCACCGAACCATCGGTACCGAGATTACCGCCATATTTACTGAATGCATGACGCACCTCAGCAACTGTACGATTTTTATTATCCGTCAAACAAAAAACAAGGATGGCAACACCTTGGGGACCATACCCCTCATAGCGCACCTCCTGATAATCAGCACCATCCATTGTGCCCATGCCTTTATCGATCGCTTTTTTAATGCTGTCTTTCGTAACATTGGCACGACTCGCTTTGTCCATAGCCAAACGCAAACGCGGGTTTGACGAGGGATCGCCACCACTTTCTTTAGTTGCAACTGTGATTTCACGTATCAGCTTCGTGTTCATCTTGCCGCGCAAAGCATCCTGCCGGCCTTTTCGATGCTTGATGTTTGCCCACTTACTATGTCCAGCCATACGTTACCCTATGCCATTGTGTCCTACTGAGCACATTCTTTCTTGAGTTTCAGATTTTTCAAACCAAGCACTTTCAACTCACGATCATCAATATAACTTGGCGCATCCGTCAACGGGCACGTCGCTGACTGCGTTTTAGGGAACGCAATCACATCACGAATGGATGGCTTGTCAATCAACAGCATCACCAATCGATCCACGCCAAAGGCAAAACCACCATGCGGCGGCGCGCCATAACGCAATGCAGTCAAGAGATGGCCCAAGACACGATCACTAGCAGCTTGATCCAAGCCCAACACGTCTAATACCGCATATTGCATGTTGACATCACTAATACGAATCGAACCACTGCCTAACTCACAACCATTCAGCACCAAATCGTAGGACTGCGATAATAAATCGAGCGGTTTTTTCTGCAAGTCTTCAATTCGATCCGTGTCAGGAGCAGTAAACGGATGGTGCATGGCTTTCAGACCCTCATCGGTCTGCTCATACATCGGAAACTGATCGACCCAGAGTGGCGCAAATGCTTGGGTGTAAAGATCCAAATCTGCAGCAATTTGGCTACGCAGAGCATTCATTGATTGGTTGACCGTCTTTTCGTCACCAGCACCAAAGAAAATCAAATCGCCCGTTTGGGCACACAATGAGACAATTTGCTCTGCCAAGTCTTGACCAAGAAATTTAACAATCGGTGATTGCAGATCCATCTTACCCGGCGTCGCATCGTTTACCTTGATATAGGCCAAACCCTTTGCACCAAATTGCGCAACAAAGTCAGTATACTCATCAATTTTTTTCCGAGAAAGCAGACGGTTACCGCCTGGTATAGCAAGCGCAACCACACGCGATTGTGCATCATTTGCTGGACCACTAAACACTTTGAAGTCGCAATCACGACACAGTGCATCGATAGGCGTAAACTGCAATGGGATACGCAGGTCAGGTTTATCTGATCCATACAAACGCATGGCCTCATGCCATGTCATTGTAGGAATATGATCAATCTTTACCCCAGCAACCGTTTCAATCATGTCTATAAGCAAATCACTGCAAACTTGCATGACCTCATCTTTAGTGACAAAAGCCATCTCGATATCAATCTGGGTAAACTCTGGCTGGCGGTCACGTCGCAAATCTTCGTCGCGGAAACAGCGCGCCAATTGATAATATCGATCAATACCGCTCATCATTAATAACTGCTTGTATTGTTGTGGCGACTGTTGCAGTGCGTACCCGGAACCTGGATGCGAACGACTTGGCACAAGATACTCTCGCGCG
>PBLX01000024.1 GCA_002722435.1 Legionellales bacterium
CTGAAATGCGTCCAGCATCATCTTGCATGTCGATCTGATGCGTGATCACCGCATATGGCGATGGAATCACATCTGGTGAGATGCGCGCTTCAATAAAACTGCTTTCGATTTCATTAAATGTATTGTCGAGTCGCTTGCCTGCAAACTGCTGAATCTGATCAAATGGCTTGCTGAGGCCTGATGTTTCCAGATCGTAGAATAAAAACGTTTTGCTCACTTTTTAGGGCCCACTTCGAATAAAACCAAGTGCATCGTACACTTGCTTAAGCGTTGACTGGGCTACTTGTTGTGCTTTTTCAGCTCCTGATTGTAATGTTTGCCTCAAAAGAACCTCATCAGCCCGTAACTTTTGGTAATCTTGCTGTATCGGCCTGAAGGTCTCAATAATCACATCAGCCAAATCATGCTTGAATTTCGCGTAACCATGGCCGTCGTAGCTTTTTACGACTGACTCAATACTAGTGTTTGTCATGGCAGCATAAATGCTGACAAGATTACTAATGCCTGGTCGTGCGTTGTCAAAATCAACAGTAGATTGCGAATCTGTCACTGAACGCTTGACTTTTTTAATGATCGTATCAGGGTCGTCTAGCAGAAAAATGGTATTGTTTGTCGTTGTGTCAGACTTAGACATCTTTTTTTCAGGGTCGCCGAGCGCCATGACACGCGCAGCGACTTTAGGAATCACTGGTTCTGGTATGGTGAATAAATCTTGCACATGATGATTGAATCGTTGCGCTAGATTACGTGCCAGTTCTAGGTGCTGCTTTTGATCATCGCCGACAGGCACATGCTGGGCATGGTAGAGCAGGATATCCGCTGCCATCAAACAAGGATAGGAAAATAAACCGAGTGTTTCAGCACTTTTTTTGTTTGCCGTTTTCTCTTTAAAATGAGTCATTCGCTGTAGCTCGCCCATCGATGCTATGCATGACATAATCCATGCCAACTCAGCATGCTGCGGTACCTGGGACTGATTAAACAATGTGTGTTGTGTCAAATCGATGCCCGTGCAGATAAACAATGCGGTCATATCAAGGCAGCGGGTGCTCATCTGTTTTGGGTTTTGCGGGCTAGTGATGGCATGCATATCGGCGATGAAAAAATAGCATTCGTGCGTATCTGCAAACGACTGCCACTGCTTCATCGTACCCAGATAAGACCCAAGATGAAGATCTCCCGTTGCAGTCAGTCCTGTAACGAGTCTAGGTTTTTTGTTGTGGGTTGCCATATTATTCTGCAATGAACTTGTTGATAATTACACCACATTCGCTCCTACACCACAAGTTATCCAACCTGTAATTAAGTGGTAACATCCTATAAATCAACCATATCTGAAAATGCTACCATGCATCATCGACACGACGCTTATAAAAAGACTGTCTGATGAATGAAAAGATTTGCTGATTATGTCAAAAGTTGGTATTAGTAGTGTCTATTAATTCACAATAATGAGAATCTTGCCAATATGGATCAGAATGCATTTGAAACTGGCGCCCGTCAATGTGTGGCAATTACGGCGTCTCCAGAAATTAACAGCCTAGAGACTGCCGTCGCGTCAGAAATACGCACTGCTGATGTTGATGACAGTTTGGATGGAAGACTCTTTCTCGACCTTACTAATTTAGTACGGCAGATCGACCGGTTTCGAGAATCGTCAGAGAGTAGACAGCAACAGCAGCGTGCGGTTGTACCTGGAAGATCGAATGATTTGCGATACTATATTCACAGCAGAACCAGTGTTTGTATGCTGGTGTTTTGCATGATCCTACATAGCCTGTTTATGGCGGCATCAGCTGCCACGGGCAGTGCAATTTTGGGAGCACAACACCATTGGTATCGTATTCATGAGGTAACAACTGCCGCAATACTTGGCACATGGGTTGTTGGTCCGCCACTGTTATATGTAGATAGAGTCTATGCGCTTGAAGAAAATCCCTCCAAACGATTCACCGTCGCCCTCTATGTCTTGAAATTTTCTTATTACTTTGTCGTATCCATCGTTGGGTATTACCTGCTAAAATCCATTATTGGTGTTGAAATGAAGCTTGTCGAACATTTTGCGTCACTTGGACTGGGTATGGCCACCCTATTTATTCCTAAAATACTGGTTGATGCCGGTATTATTATGATCTGTTATAGGGGCTATTATTCCCAAAACGATGATGCGTATGGTGTCGTTGGATCTGATGTTGAGAATATGGCCACCAACGACCCAACCTTACAAGTAAACAACAGTGAGTCTACCTCTGATAGCGACCTTGACAGCGGGCCGATACCTTCGGCAGATATTAGTATTACTCCGTCGGTAAAAGCAATGATTACATCCGATACGAATCAAGTTATTGATGCAGATGATCACCATATAAGTTTTCCAGTGTGAAGAACTTGGGATAAAGCATCCTATGTAGAGGATGAGTTGTTCACACCGGTCCCGGCTGCCACCTTATCTTTACAGCAGCAAATATCATGGTTGTCATCTTCATCAAAAATAGAAATAACGTGCTGCGATAAGCCTGTATTGGTGTATCAGCGTATCAGTAAGAGATGAAAGCACTGGCGCAAGCAGCACACCAGAGTGATGTCCATGGCGCATCCTAAATCATATGACAAAATATGGCGCTGTCTCTGCATTCATGACAATTGATTGGTTTTTTTGTTGCAGAGCCCCTTTGGCTGTGGAAAGATTATGATTGCTGATCATACTGAGTTGTCACATAGGATGCATGAAACCCAATCACATAGTATTCACTGGTTTTGGTACGGCCTCGGGCTTATTTGTGCGCTTATCTATGGATTTACGACGGCTGTGGTTGCCTTCAATTTCTCACTTGGCCGTATGCCTATCGTGCTGGTCGTGTGGTGTGCTTTTGCGTGCTTTTTGCTTAACACGTCCCTAAAGTGGATTGATAGCGCATATAAGCTGTCCCATTTTTTTGATGTTTTACTGAGAAAACCCATGAGCATTTGCCAGGCCAATACGCGTGCAACGGTGGCCATCGCGTTTACTTCTGGTTTTGTTGTGCTCAAGTCTTATGTTGATCAACTGACACTTTTTAGCCAGGCCCATCATATGGTCATACCCATATGGCCAATTGCGACTATACTCAGTTTAGCCTATTCGCTGACCGCTTTCGTGCTTTTTTACGATACTAGGCAGCAAGCGCCTATATCATTGGCACCTCTTCGCTGGGATATTATGCTGTTTCGTGGTGTTGTTGCCATGTCAGCGAATACGCCCAAGCAATGGCTAGCAGCCATCGCTAGCGCTCTTGCCACGCTATTTCTTTGTTCAACCACGATCTACTGCATGCGTGAAATGTTTTCTATAATCATGCCTCAATTTGCTATTCTGTCAGCTATCGTAAGTTATCTTGTGGTGATGCTTACGGTCAGTACGCGTGTTGTTTTTTATTATCAATGCATGCAGAGACCGCTTGCAGGGAAAGGCTTTTTGTTTGGGCCAACAACCATCAAGAAATTTTTCTTTTTGAGCATTGTTTTGAGTAATGGCTTAGCGCATGGATGGATTGCAATGGCATCTTGGCATGCGATACCGGCTGTAGTTATCTTTGTTGTGGTCAGTATCAATTTAATCTGCTCAATGTCCGTGCACTGTGTCAATATCGATAATATCCTTGAGATCCAAAGCGCTTTCGCCCAACAACGTGCGCGAATTTTGCCATTGGCCAAGGCAGCGCCTAGTTAAGTAGCTGCCTGCATTCGAATAAAACTACGTGTACTTGCTTTGCTTTGGCCGCTATTGTTTGCTGTGTATTTGTGTCGCGTGAATGAATATCACCAAGGTAGAATTTCACCCCGAGCGTGTCTGAACTGGCCCGATGTTTCCATGCTTAGGTCTTCAATCCGGGCTGCCAGGAGCTCTGCGGCTTCTTCGGGGGTAAACTTACCGGCATATCCTGTCATTTCGGTGCGCACCATGCCGGGGTGCAATATGGCGATTGGAATGCCGCGCTCGGTAAGATCAATAGCAAGCGATTTGCCAGCCGCATTCAATGCGGCTTTACTCATGCGGTACCCATAATAGCCACCTGATTGATTATCACCCATGGATCCCATTCTTGATGTGATCAAGGCAATTTTTGCATCCCTTGTGAGAAAGTCTAGTGCTGCCTGAACACACATTATCGGCGCCACAGCATTGATTAAAAACTGCTCTTGAATACTCTTTGCAGTCACATTGCCTAGCTTGGTGGAACCGCCTTCAAAGATACCGGCATTGCATATCAGCAGATCAATTTTGCGCTCGCACTGTTCAATTGCTTTTTGTACTGCAGCCCAACTGCGCATGTCCACATCTTTAATGACTGTGACATAGTCTAATGACTCTAGAGCGTCTGAGCTCGATCGACAGATCGCAGTGACAGGATAAAGCTTAGCGTAGATGCGGGCTAGTTCAAGACCTATTCCCCTGTTAGCGCCAGTAATCACAACGTGCTTCATCGGAATTTCCTGTTCATCGGGCTACTACTGCTGGTAAGTTGCTTTGATTGTATGAGAACCAAGCATCGTTTGCAACTGCAACTGATTCGGCTGCGTGTCTTTGCCTACTTGATTTTATCTTCTACGAACTCTTCAATGCGTCGTGTTTTCTTGTCGTATTTTTTTAACCGCAATTTGTCTGTCGTGTTTTTTGGGTTTTTCACAGTGACATAATATGAACCGGTGGCTTTATTCACAAGCCTTATTAAGATTCTTTTTCCGTGCATCGCCATAGTATGTCTCCTTAAGCTGTTTTCTTGGCAGGTGTTTTCGCAAGATTAGCCAATACCTGCTCAATGCCAAGCTTATCGATGATGCGCATGCCTTTCGCTGATACGCGCATTCGTACATAGCGTTTTTGGCTTTCAATCCAAAATCGCTTGTTTTGCAGATTGATTTCAAAACGCCGCTTGGTCTTGTTGTTGGCATGAGAGACATTGTGCCCCGCCATTGGCTTTTTGCCAGTTACTTCGCATACTTTGGCCATAGATATACACTCTGATTGTGAACTATTTAGGGTGACGATTATACAAGAATAAAAACAAAATAACAATAAGATTTGTAAAATAAGCTATACCGGTTAGGTATGACCCCGCATGATAATCGTGGCGCTGAGATTTGTTGTGTCTCGAGAACCAAAGCGGGCAAGGAACGTTGACATGACTAATGACTACTGCACACTGCATTGGCCGCGAAGTGACATTGCTGTATTGACACTGAATCGCCCCAGTAAACTCAACGCTGTTAACGTCGAGATGCTGACGCAGTGGCGCCAGCATCTCGAAAAAATTGCCGCCATAGATACAACCCGTTGCTTGTTAATCACAGGGGCTGGCCGCGCATTTTGCGCTGGTGCTGATATTATTTCAACAGCTCAAACTGCGAAGCAATATGACGGCGATCTTGGCCACATACTCCAAGAACACTATGAACCTCTAATTGTGGCGTTGCGCGCGCTGCCATTTCCTATCATTAGTGTAGTTAATGGTCTAGCAGTTGGTGTTGGCTTTTCTTTTGCACTCTATGGCGATATCATTCTTGCTGCTGAAGACGCTTATTTTTGGGCGAACTTTTCACACATTGGCTTGACGCCTGATGGCGGCTTAAGTTACCTACTTCCACAGCACATCGGCCACCATCGTGCTTTGGCACACACACTATTGGCTGATAAAATCAGTGCCCAAGATGCAATGCGTATGGGCATAGTGTATGAAGTGCACCCTCCGAAAAATCTGATGCCACAGGCAGTGAATAGCGCTAAGCAGATTGCTAATCATTCACAAATTTCTATAGAGGAAACCAAGCGTTTGCTACGCTCCACAGGTGACACGTCTTTTCAGGACCAGATTAAGGCCGAACGCGTTAGCCAAACCCGTGCAGGTTTCAGCCCTGAGGCCAGAAAAGCCATGGTGGCTTTTTTGTCGAGAAAAAAGTGATCTGTGCCGCTATCCCAGTCTTTAGTTAGTTGCTTTGCTTATCGCGCTAATGGCTTTACGAGCCCAAATGACTTGCCATATTTTGATGTACGTAGATTCAGTATATGAGTGCTTACAGTTGCCATTTGGATAATGTGTAAACAAGGTGATCGTTTTTCTGGTAGGATTGATCGATTTGACATAGCGTAGAATGGTTTTTTCTGGATCTAGCTGAATAATGCAAAGACGATTGACCAGGGACATCAGCTCGCGTGGCGCAGACCGCGACACACCAATAAAAACATCGCCATTGCTAAATTGCGGGCTCATTGAATCGTCATTTAGATGGTAACTACGCTGTTTTTTGCTACGACTGGTGAAATAAGCTGACTCTTGATTCAACTTTTCTGGAGATCTTGGCCTCTTGGGAGACCTGATGTATCTTGCCGATCCAGGCGCGAACATTGGCCCGTTGCCAACACCCATCATCAACCACTCAAAACGTGCATAAACTCCCTCTAGTGTCAGCGCTTGGATAACCTGGTGTGCACCGCGCTCAGAAAGCCCTCCAAAGCGTGGCATTTCCCAGTTTTGTAGTGTACCTGGCGGGATTTGGTATTTTTCAGTCATGGCCTTGCGCGTCAGCCCGGCCATTGCCCGCAGCTTACGTAGACGCTTGGCGCGCTCATTGGCAATCTTTTCAGAAGCTTTCATTTGATGCTATGTGATTTGCTCCAGCCCTATCATTAACACTCTGTCGGCTTTATTTCAATCTGAAATAAGCGATTTATGCTGTGAGTATATGTAAAATATACTCATTGCTACATCTAGACTGATTAGCATTTTTATTTAGCCCACTGTAAGCATTTTGTTAAACAGCCAGCAGGCTGTGTGAGCATATGCGTACAGTCAATTGCGGCATTTATGACTTTTATCATGACGCCTAAAAAACTATCATTTACGTAAATATAACATAATTAAATTACATATGACGTCTCAGCAAACCTACCTTCAAGAGATGGTCAGCGCAATGCTGAGCTGGAACCAATTTGATATCTATTACTTGGCAAAACGATTGTGCATACCACACATGATGCTATGTCGTGCATTGAGGGGACAAACTATCCCAAGCGACTGCTCATATCGTATACTCTGCTATTATCTGGCGCATCATTTGACCGCCGGTGTTGATCATAGGGGCACTTGACTTTATCCCTCTAATTGTTATAATATAACTTGTGATAATAATAACATCATTTATGTCTTATCAAGCCACGCTAAAGTTTCTGCATCGGACAGTGCATAACCTCAATATGCTGGTTCTCTATTTATCGTTCGTATCTTCTCTGCCTGCGTTTCTTATTTCGACCCTGACGCTTGGTGGATACCTCACACCTGCTGTGATAACACTATTGACCATATTGTGCTCATTCGCGCTCTCACTGCTTCCAGAGACTAAAGATTATCACCGCCCTTCCGAAAAGCGCGCTTTCTTAGTTGATCTATACCGGCGGATTTCGGACTGGTACACACAAAGCCTAGCTTCCGACTTATTTTTTGGCATCATGAAAGGCCTCCAATCCTTAACGGCAATATGCTATTTTCGCGCCAGCCTATCTATACCAAAAACATTCAGAACGCCAGTTATTGCTGGGTTTGTAGCCTGCCTGTCCACAGCAGCATCTTATTATGGAAAACATGGCGACGACCCTCAACCGGCTCGACTGGCAAGGTCATGTATTGATTTTTCGCTTAGTGCCATCACCTCTTTTGGCTTTCTTTATCTTCTTAACACGACACAGGCCTTGCCATTCTCTATTCTCGCAGTCTGTGTGATCAGCTTGGTTTTATTGAGTCTTTGTGTTGATAGCCTCAATGCGCGAAAAGGTGACCAAGATACATGCAGCACGCCGACCAGTGATCGCGGTCCGCGAAGTGCAATCACCATACATCCTCGCCCTACTCACCCTAGTGCTATGCGTAAAATCTGTGTCCACCATACTTCGCAGCAAGCGCTAGGTCGACGGGACGGATCGAAGGGCTGTTATAGTAATCACTAATCGTCCGAGCAACGCGTATGGTTTTTTGCCAGCTCCGCCCTTGCGACTCTATATTTGCCTCTATTTGTGTGAACTTATCATTCGCGCACCTTGCCGCCCTGACATAGTCCTGGCACTGGCTCCATGATAAATCAGCATTCAATACGCCCTGCCGCTTGATTTGTTTGACCTGAAGCTCACAAACGATCCGCCTCATGTTTTGAGAACACCCTAGATCATCCGCCATCGTCTCGGCTAGATTCTTGTTACATAATTCACTATATTCTGGAAAAGCGTCTGATGTTTTTTTGAAAAAAATATGCATATCCAATCGGTCAAGAAATGGCCCCGATATGTTTTTTTGATGTTTTTTAATGTCCAAATGCCCACAAATGCATCGACTATTATCCCCATGATAGCCACAGGGACACGGGTTCATTGCTGCAATCAGCTGAAAGTTTGTTGCTAATTTTACCTTGTTGTGCACGCGCGATAGGTTGATTTCACCATGTACCAATGCCTCACGTAGTTGATCAAGCATGCCACGACGATACTCTGTTATTTCATCAAGGAACAAAACGCCATGATGCGCTAAACTAACCTCCCCTGGTGTAAAGGGAATCCCTCCACCTAGAAGACCGCCTGGTGTCACGTGGTGATGCGGAGACCGTAGCGGCACAGAATCGTTTAATCTAACCTCGCCGTGCCAACTATAAATCATCGCTACCTCAAGTATTTTTTCTGGATCCAGCGGCGGTAGTATACTTGAAAAACACTGAGCCATGAGCGTTTTACCGACGCCAGGGGGCCCTTGCAATAATAGATGATGCTTACCTGCCGCGGCAATCAAGCAGGTCCATTTTTCCCACTGCCTGCCTTCAACCATTGCAAAATCAGCTGACAATTCGTCTGGCTCCGTGGTATCGTAAGTTGTTATTTTATGACTTTCTTCCCATATATTTCGTTTGAATACCTCAATTGCATCACGTAGGGACTCGACCTTACATGCATGCAGACCTGACAGTGATCTTGGCAATACCATCTCTTTTGGAATGACAATGCTTTTTTTTAGCTGATATGCCGTAATCAAAAATGGCAGTAAGCCACTACCTGTTATCTTTCCATGAAGACTTAGTTCGCCAACCCAAACTGCTGATGCAGTGTGTTTGTTATGCTGAATATAACCAGCTGCAACCAAGATCGCTAATGCAATTGGCAGGTCAAAGTAACCCCCTGATTTTGGTAAATCAGCGGGTGACAAGTTCACCAATACCCGCCTTGCTGGAAACGCGTAGCCGCTATTAATGATTGCCGCCTTGACGCGTTCGCGGCTCTCTTTCACGGCCTTTTCAGGCAGGCCTACGATCTGAAAACTCGGCATTCCAGGTAAAATTGATACTTCCACCTCCACTTCACGGACATGTAGGCCCTCCTTCACATAAGTTGAGGTCATGCCGTTCGCAGCACGACTTGGTCTTTTTTGCTTCATGAATGGTACATCTTCTTGTAACCCCCGTCATCTGATCGCGAGGATGTTACGCTGACTATTTGGTATAGTTACGCTGTGGGTTTCTGTTTTTTGCTCTTTGTGCTGAAAGCATAAATGATGCGTTACTGACCCACAATACCGTCATGACTGAAGGATGACCTTGGACTACTTTTTGGAGGCCGAAGGGTCTTTTCTTGAGGCTTTTTTCTTTGTTGTGCTATTCGTCGTTACGTCGTCTTTACCGGCAGGCGCCTTTCCCTTGTCTTTTTTGTTCACAGCACTTTTGCTGGCCGCTTTTGACTTTGTTGTTGTCTTCTTGTCTTTTATTAGCGCTAAGTGGTCGAGCTTTTCTTCCAACTCTGCCAGTTTTTGGTGTGCTCGCCGTAACACCAGTAGCTGTGTATCAAACTCTTCTCTCGACACTAAATCCATCTTTTTTATGATGGTCTCCGCCGTTGATCGTACATGCGCGCTGATAACCTCTTTTAGGTCATAGAGTGCGGGGGGAATGTTTTTTTGAAATTCGTCCATAAAGGCGTTGATCATTTTTTCCACGTCATGTTTCCAGTTTGTTACTGCTGATCATACGTGATATGGACTTTCTGCTCAATACTGATGACACAGCATCATCATTTGTTGTCTTTTTTTCTTTTGGTTGTCGGTTCATGTCGATGTGCATCATCTGCAACCGTTTTTGGTTTTGGCTTGGCGCCGTTCTCGATTGATATCTCTTCTTTATCGATAAACATAGGCGTTCCAGTCTGCTTACTCAGCGCTTGTGACTTCTCTGTGTTGTCTGGCACATACGCTTCATTCAGTGATTCGTGTAAACACCTTTTGATGTCATCACGTTCCTCTCGGGCTTTATTTATTTGTCTTTCTTTTAGGTGGAAATAAAGATAGGCAATACCCACACCCACCGCCAGGGCACCGACAGCAATCAGCACGGGTGGGGATGCGATGATCGGTGCGCCGAATATCAACATCCCGACCAATGGCATACACGTAGCAGCGATCCCTAGTAGAGTAATATTCGATGCAAACCATGGCACATCTTTTTTGAATACGTACTCAATATCATCACCTGTTTCTTTGACCTTGATGACCGCATCTTTCTTCACTAACTCAAAGCCACAGGACTTACCTACAGCCTTGGCTTCTATTTTTCGGATATCCCTAATTCGGCCCAGCTTTTCAAATGGATTCTTAACGGTTCTAAGTAAGTTCTCATAGTCCTGAAGGTCATAGGTAAACTCGTCATGAAATACTTTTACTTTGGCCATTTGGTTAAGTAGATCCTCTGCCACATCACTACGTATACCAAATTTATGATAGAGATCTTTCGGCGTCAGGATCACATGATCTTGCCAAAGCTGGCTTTGAATCAGGGTGTCGAAGTACTCGATCAGTCTGGTCCTCATTTCCGGCTCTGATGTCAACCACGATACTTTTTTATGCATTCCATCTAGCGCTGCGTAGAGACGGTCCATATTTTTCTC
Organism: Legionellales bacterium; assembly: GCA_002722435.1. Lineage (GTDB taxonomy): Bacteria > Pseudomonadota > Gammaproteobacteria > Comchoanobacterales > Comchoanobacteraceae > UBA7916. The sequence goes on from PBLX01000024.1 coordinate 10,946, forward strand.
GATATTGGCCAATTTAATGTCACGCGCTTTCATCTGCCGAAGACCGCCACGAAATACAGCCGTAGTGAATAACCATGTGCCACCAAGCACGACTAATCCTGTTACTACTGCTGGGTTAACGCTGGCGACACCGGCAAGCACGAGTGACCCTAGGACCACTGCTGATACCTGGATCGTCGTTGCAATCCCAAAATGAACGCTCAGCATGCTTCTCTTTCCTTTGACCATCATATTACTTGTCAAAAAGCCTGCTGCGAACAACATCGCAAATGTTGGCCCTAATACAATAGCCAGGCCACCTAACCCAAACAATGCTAGTGCTGGCACAAATTTAGCCGCTGGATAGATCAGTTCCTTGAAGTCTTCGAGGTGACGATCATTGAGCTTTAATTGAATTTTTTTTATGCGATTTATACGTTTCTGCAAAAATTCTATCTCGGCATGAGTCGCTGCGTCTTTATCATCTCCAGCAAGCTTATCTACGGCTGCTTGAATGGCTTTTTCCTCGCGATGGATTTTCTGAAAAAGCTCGTCATGCCGAAAATAAAACACATCATCAAATAGTGATACATCATGGTCGGTTATTTCCTCGCGCAACTTCACTGCATCGATGTCTTGGCCTTTGCTTAATTGTTTCATCCTGTGCTTCGCATATCTTCACATGGCGTATAGCATGATATTATGGTTTTTACAGGTTTTTCTGGCGTGCGCCCCTGTGACATTATTTGTTATTTGCACCGCTTATTTGTTATCATTGAATACGCATAAAGCAGTCCTACATGTTTTGGCTGCATACTTTTTTCAATTGATACTTCGTTTATGCCTGAATTACCTGAAGTTGAAACCGTTTGCCGGGGTTTAAAACCGCATATTATTGGCCACGGCATTTCTGAAGTCATCGTTAGACAGCCTTCCCTACGCTGGATGATACCGAAAACTTTGGCATCCGCTGTAGAAGGCGAGGTCTTTCGATCGATTCATCGGCGGGGCAAGTATCTTTTGATTGCAACTGACTCAGGCACAATTATAGCGCACCTCGGAATGAGTGGCTCATTTCGACTCTGTCCTGTAGAAGAGGCGTATAAAAAGCATGATCACGTGATTTTCATACTTGATAATCAGCGCTCGCTTCGCTATCACGACCCGCGTCGATTTGGCTCGATTCACTGGACTACTGACAACCCCCTTGACCATGACCTTCTTTGTCGCCTTGGCCCAGAACCTCTTGAGAAAGCATTCACAGCACAAGCCTTATTCATGATGCTCCAGAATAAAAATAAAGCCGTTAAGGCCTGTTTGATGGACCACCATATGCTTGTCGGTGTTGGCAATATCTATGCGTCAGAGGCACTATTCAAAGCAGGTGTTCGCCCTAATCGCCCCGCTAAGAAGGTGACTTTTGAAGAAGCGCGCTTACTGCATTTGCATATTCGCAAGTTACTTCGCCGCGCCATCAAGCTTGGTGGCACGACATTGCGAGACTTTGTCAATGCCGATGCACAGCCAGGGTATTTTCAGCAAACCTTGTTTGTTTATGGTCGTGAAAAGGCGCCATGCCGAACTTGTGACACAACACTAGAAAAGATGCGTATCGCACAACGCAGTAGTGTATATTGCCCAGCATGTCAGACTTGATCTTTGAAAGCAAGCATGAATGCTAGCTATTCCTAGTGCTGAATAGGGGTTCTCGAATTGTACTGCTATCCTGATTGTTATCAGAATGGCGAAACATAGAAAATAGTTGACTAGTCCCTAATCTACTGGCAGAACGCGTGCTGATGTGTTGTTCGATGATTGTCACTTCGTTATGGCTGCTAGGAGCTCTGAGACTTTCTAGAAAGCCTCTAACTGTGGAGACACGCGCTGCTGAATGCCTTTCCGGCGCTTGCCCTACGCTTGGCACCTGAACATTGTGTGCAGCGCTTTCCGGTGTTTGCCCTACGCTTGGTGCCTGGACATTGTCTGTGGCGCTTAGGTTGTTAGGTGCTACCATGTTTTTGCTCGCGTTGATCTGTCTATTTTTCTGAAAAGACTTCAGTCGTTGTGTTAGCGTAGCATAGTTGCCTCACGACGCCAATAATTGGTAAAACGACACTTATCTGAGATACTTTTCATAACCTGCTGATGGCTACAGCGAATCTTTACCCATCGCTTAATTAGGATGCGCCAACTGGTAATGCCTGTGCCTGCCTCTTTAGGTGATGGTACTTATTGATCAGTTCCTGCTGTGACTCTTGGTGTGAAGGGTCTAATGGAATACAATCAACAGGGCAGAGTATTTGGCACTGTGGTTCATCAAAATGACCAACGCACTCGGTACACTTGCTTGGATCAATGTGATAGATCAATTCGCCAGGATAAATTGCCTGGTTAGGACATACTGGCTCACAGACGTCGCAGTTGATACACTCCTCGGTTATTTTTAAAGCCATGGTGTATATTTCCTGTTGCTAAGTTTTGAGGCCTTTTTTGACAATATCATACTAGCCCAATACACATAAAATTACGCTACGGGGACATCTGGCCGAGTTTAAAGTGACGAATCAGGTACCATGCAATGATGGATTTGCAGCAGTCCGTCACAACAAAAGGGTAAACCCCAAGCCAGAAGGCCTTTTCGGGACCAACAATACAGGACAGATACACCATCCCACAACCCCAGATGGCCATTTGCGCTGTGAGAATGGTTGCGATGGTTGTCTGCGTGTGTGCTTTTTGGCTTGTGATGATGTGTGTTGCGCACAAAAACCCAATAAAATACCCTGCGGTTGCGCCCGTTAGCCCTGCACTCATTGTCATTGCAGTCGGCCCAAGCGTTGCCACAACAGCATAAAGCACGGTTGTTTTTATCGCGGTTTTTCTGGGGTAACAAAGTGCGATACATACGATCGCTAGGGTCTGCATGGTGTGAGGAATATCATGAACATAATAACGAACGTGACCAGAAGCAAGTAAAAGCAGTAAACCAAGTGCGAGCTGCCCAGCGGATGTAATGGTGTGGACACGTTTTGTTGGTATATGATACATGATTAGACGTCTTTTGTTTTTGTCAGTTTAGCATGGTCTTGATCATCTCACAATATTCGACTATGTGGGTTATAGAATGGTGTTTAAGTTATGCCACACGGTAAAATGGGTTTGGCAACTGGCAAGCGATGCCGACATCTGCCCCTGTTAAATCTCCCATTTGATCACTCACACTGAATACAATCGTATATCCGGCTTTTGTGAGCTCTTGACGGACGGACTCTTTATAATGTGCCGGTTTGTTAAGGTCGTTGTGGCAGTAGATTGCTAAATAAGCTTCTTGCGGAATCCCGTTTGCTTTGAGCTGTTGCACGGTCTGTTGGCAAACGCCCTGCTTTCTCCCAGTAATAAGCACAATTCCAAGCCCTGCGCTACGCATCGTCTCTAGTAATTCTCGACTCTCCGAGATCAGTGTCGGCTTACTGTTGCCGACCTCGGCATGAAATTGTTCAACAGTGAGCTGATAATCATACTTCTCCATCAATTTTCGATTGGATAGTAGCGTCTCGTCAATATCGAATACCGCGATTGGTTTTTTAGGTCGGTCCTTTGTTTGCGCTTGCCAAGTTGCTAATGCTGTTTGGCATAGTTGAACACTACCCTCAATCTCGCGCTGATACTTCTGCATGTCGATGGGTGGTTGAGATGTCGTTGATCGATGTTTTGTGTCTGCGTTGCTCGCCACTGTAGCGCATACGATACCTACACAGAAAAGGGCTTTGGCCATTATTTGCCACCACATATACATTTTTTTCATTCTCTTTCAGCCTCTTTGGGTGCTCACGTTTGCAATATTAAGTGATTATGGTGTTTACATCAATAGCCGATAACTGACTCGAATAGCATCAATTCGTCTTGACTCGTGTGCTCGCTATGCCATGATGTCATAAGGTATTTTTGGTTTTTTTGATGTTGATTGATGATGACTTTTCACGTAGGCGTTCTCTATTTTGCGTTTTATGCTTTGCATTTGGCTTGTCGCTGATACCGGGCGTTGGTTTTGCTCTACCCAATCCAGCAGCAACCATGTGTGATGTACTGGGCTATACTATTCGCGAAGAGAAGTGTATCTTTCCTGATGGCACTAGCTGTGATCAGTGGGCATTTTGGCGTGGTACATGCGGTCAAACTTACCATATCTGTACGCTGCGCGGTGGCTCGCTTGAAATGGATCAGAAAACGCCAGTTTGCCGTATTGATGACAAGCTGTATGTCTGGCGTGTTGAACGAGTGTCTCAATCTAAGCAGGGGGAGTGGACCGTGGTGTTGCATCCCCACAAAAGCCCCCGTACATCATGAGTCTACCAACGCATGATCTATCTCCTGGATATAACACATTATCATGATTTGCTGTGGGCGGTATGGCCTACTTCGTTGCGTCGAACTTGTTCCAGTATCCTAAATAAAGCATCATTAACGTATCTTTCCCGCTTCATCAAGAACCTGATCGAGTAAATCCAGTTGCTCCCAAGGCAGGCTCGCTCTACCAAAGTGCCCGAATGTAGCTGTTTGCCGAAAGATAGGCCGCAGTAGACCAAGGTGCCCAATGATACCATAAGGTGTCAGTGGGAAGACTTGTTGCACAATTGTCTCAAGCATGCGCTCGGCACACTTACTTGAACCAAACGTGTCTACACGCACTGAAGTCGGTTGCGCGCGACCAATTGCATAAGCCAATTGTACTTCACATTTTTTGGCAAGCTTTGCAGCGACGATATGCTTGGCAATGTAACGCGCCATATAGGCAGCAGATCGATCCACTTTAGACGCATCTTTTCCGGAAAAGCATCCACCGCCATGACGGGCCATGCCGCCATAGGTATCGACGATTATTTTTCGACCTGTTAGTCCACAATCTGCATGTGGCCCACCGACGATGAACTTCCCAGCGGGATTGATAAAAAACTGGGTTTCCGGCATGACCAAATGCTCTGGTAATGTTGGCAATATGATTTGCTC
>PBLX01000025.1 GCA_002722435.1 Legionellales bacterium
CAGTTCTTTAAGATACTCTTTGTCCTTGTCACCGCGTGCGCGACCGATAAACTTTGCTTCTAACGCATCGAATTGTTTCTCAGTATCACTTTTTGCTTTGTAGCCTGTTCTCATGACTTTAACTTTGAGCTCGCGATAGAGGTCCTTCAAGTTACGTAGTTCAAGTTCTGACTTACCACGTTGGATGTCTTGTGATCGTCCTCGTGATGATTGCTCAGGCACTTTGTAGTCATGCATCGCATCCAGAAGTTCATCAAGTTTTTGCAAATCCTCGATATCATCATTATCTGCTATCTCTTTGTCGCACATAGATTTGAGTTTGACTGTAAAAGCCTCAAGGTCATCCTTTACCAATTCGCTGAATGCTTCATGCTCAGAAACTGCTTTCGCTTTTAAGGTCAGAATATCATAAACACGACCCACATCATGATGCATGTCCCCACAAGAAAAGTATTTATTCCCATTATGGACAGACAGGCACTCTTGGATCGTCCAATCAAACACTGATTTTTCGTAGTCATCACGAAATGCTTCAGCAGACTGGCCTTTAAGCAGTGGTGCGATATCAACCTGATCTTCGACCCCGCCATAGACAGCAACCTGACCCTCTTCCCTACCATGCCTAACAATTCTAGGGTCGATTTGCCCCAATACATCCTCGATAATGAAATTTCCCTGAGGCGTAGACACCCAGTAATTGTTCACAACATATTTTTCAGGCAAAATGTCATTCAATGATGATTGTAAAAACGCAGCAGCCTCCTCTGATACGAGATCATTTGTCTCGACGCCTTCTTTTGCCTCGACGCCTTCTTTATTTGACGCAATTAACTTCCTTTGCTTGTCAAAGTGTTGTATCGCTTTGTTGAGCTGAGCACGCAATTTTGCAAGTGCATCTTTCATCTCTTCACTTTGTAGCGGCCTATGAAATTTATCTTTGCTAGAGAAGCTACCGTCATCAAGTTGCGTTTTGAACAGGGTCTCATTTTGTGCAAGATCAAGTCGAGCGCGCAATGCATCGAGCTTTTCAAAATGTATAAACATCTTGTCCAGCTCTTCTTTTGAAGCCTCTTTATTGTCGAAATAAATACCTTTTCGGGCTCTTTCGTTAATCTCATGATGATACACTTTATGAAGTGGGCCAACCAGCTCAGGTTCTTTTTTACCATCCAACTTACCCTCAATAGCTGAAATACATGCATCTAGGAAAGGTAATGTTGGTATAACACTGCCCTTGTCGACCATAGCGACAACATGCGAATGGATTTCGGCTTGCAATAGTTCTCGCATCAGTGTTATTGTGCCAACATCCGTGGATGAAGCATTTGGAATGTTATCAATAACAAAGTCAATCAAAAGCTCATCAGGACCCTTGCCGCCTGGAACAAATAGTGATTTCGCAGTATCAGCAAACGCCTTTCGTAGGTCTCCGTTTTTCTTTAGGGTTTTCCTAAAATCCGATGGCAACAAGTCAAAAGCCCCCAGTTCAGTATACTGAGCTGTGCCTTCTTTGCACAGTTCTTTGAGCCCCTTGGCATATTGTTTTGCCAGCTTGTTTTTATCGCGTGCACCAGAGCGATCAGCCAATGACTTTGCAATTTTACCAAGACCTTACCTGCCACCGCAGCGCATGAGCGTATCGATTTCATCAGTTTTTAGTCTGTTATACTGCTTTTCGACAACGTCTACAACATCGTCTTTGAGCTTTTGCTTATCTTTTTGACGATCCAAGACGATCTCTTGTACTGATAAACTCTCATTACGCTTTGTAACTGCTTCACGGTATAGATTCTGCGTTTCATTAAACGTTTCGAGTGCCTTATTGATGTCATCAATCTCATCAGCATAGTGAGGTCGATTACTACTGGAGATGAACCGTGGATCCGCCTTAGATCCAGTCCAGTCTAGACTGTTGATACTGAGGCCTTGCAATTTTTTAGTGCTTTCATCTTCTGGAAGCAACTGTCTACTACCGTCTTCCTTTACTTCTTCAAGGCAGTCTTGGATCGCCTCATGCAGCTTATTCACATGTTCTTTCAGGTTGTTGAGATGATCACCACCTCTGTCATCGGCACCTTGCAGTTTTTGAGCCGCATCAGCATCATCCTTAGACAAACTTAGTAACGCTTTTGCGTCTTCTTGCATCTTTGCTTTTAAGTCATCAAGGTCTTGCTGACGTTTTGCTACTTCTTTACTAGCCTTGTCAGTGTCAACATCATGTTTTTTAGACTTAAATTTTCGATATTTATCAATCTTCGTCGTATCGAAAACATCATCGGTGATACTCTCAAAAATGTGCTTCGGTGAAGTCAGTTTTCCGATTGCATCTGAAGTATTCTTTAACTTTTGCTCCTGATCTGGCAATTCTTTTGCCTTAGACGTTCCTATTGTTTTCATCAGATCATCCATATAACCCTTTTGCGTCGTCAGCGATACATATTGTTTTTCCTGTGGGCTATGAGGTATAACACCATCACTACTGGCGCCAATAAGCTGTGCCAATTGAGCATAGTCTTTATCTGCACCTTTTGCGACGATGTAAAATTGCTGAACAATCGGTGTGTTAGGGTAATCTTTTTTCAGTTTATGATACTGCAAGCTGGCGCGAGCATATTGCAAGCGCGAACCACGGTCCTTAACACCGTTTTGCTCAAGATTGTCTTCAACATATGTCATATTTTCATCGTATGTAGCATTATCGTCAATAGCATTCTGCGCTCTCTTAATATGCTCGGCGACACTCTTGTCCGCAGCTTGCGCTTTCTTGTATCTGGTAGCAGCTTCACGAATCTCATCCGCACCTTCAGCAAACTGAGCTGTAAAATCCTCCCAAGCTTTTGTGTTAGGCTTAGGTATGTCCTTGAAACCACTCGCCAATTTTTTGATGTATTTACTCGCGATATACTTTTTAAACTTGGGTACCTTGTAGTAGGCATCAATATGTGCCTCCAGTTTCGCAAAAGCACTGTCGTTACTGTGTTTGTTCTGCATGCGCTGTAAGGTTTGACCTACATATTCACCCCTTGGTATGTCATCTGGAAGGAGGCGACGCAAAAGCGTTTTATTGCTACCAAAACGTTGATAGAGCTTCGCTGCTTCACCTTCTTTCATTTCCCTAAACGCTTTTTGCAGAGCAACTATATTTTCTTCGGCAGACTGAACATTGTTCTTTTTAATGTTTTCTTCAATAGCCTCATTGACCCCTTTTATTTTTTCAAGGGTTTCTTTAGGTGCTTTCAAGGCATTAAGAGCATCTTTAATCAGTGCTTCTAGCCCTTCCAGTGCATTTTCTGTTTCGCCACTATGATCATCCTTGACAGCCTTAACAGCTTGAAGACTGATGTTGACACTGGCAGCATCAATCGCTTTTTGTAACTGCTCAGTCAATTCGACAGTAGACTTATTCGAATTTTCACGATTATCTTGAAGTTTTTCTATGACCTTGTTTAAGCTTTCAAAACCTTTGCTATGTACTTCAAGACGTTCCTTATTGAGCAACTTGCGGTAGTCACTCTGCAGTTCTTTCTTACTGTCTTTGGGTACAAATCGAATCACGCTGTCAAGGTCGGTATTCAGTCTAAAATTACGGTAATCTTCCAGTGATTTTTTGACATCTTTTTCAATTTGGTTATCCTGGCAAATTGCTGTGAGATAGGCTTGCTGTACCTCTTCCTTCTTGTTAAGAACATTCACTGCTTTAGTATCTAGCTCTCGGAGACTGTTAACTATGGTAGTTCCATCTTTCAAGCGGTCTAGCTCATGCGAAGCTTCATCTAACGCCTTAGTCAACTGCTCTTTTGTTCCTTTACCGAGCACACAACAGTTTGCTTGGTACAACAGATTAGCGATTTGTTCCCGTCCAACTGAGTATTGCTTACTTCCAAGAGCCTCGAGATATTGAACGTACTCTTTAATGGACTCTTGATACGCCTGATACGCACCATGGAATTTGATAATACCGGTCTGTGTCTTTTCGAGTTGCTGATATTGAGAGTAGAGTTTTTCTTCGACAACATTAGAGGTCTTTTCACCGTTCTCAAGCGCTTTGATCCTCGCATCTGCATTACCACCCTTACCAATCGCGCCTTTGATGGCTTCGATTGTTTTCGATAGCTTGTTATTTTCTTCACCAACTTCAACGCTGAAGGGTTCGACAAAGTCAAGACCAGTATCATTTGGCAAAAGTCCTCGACGCTGAAGCTCAGCAAGCTGATTGATCTCCGACATGTCTTGATATAGCTTGTCATACTGTTCGGTATCACGCTGATCGCTGTTCATCATGGCTTTGCGAACACCTGTAATGTCCAGCTTCGTCGGTTTGACATCGCCTTGAAACCACTCTGAAATTATCTTGCGCCAAGGACGGTTCTTAAATTTTTCGATTGCACGTTTTCTTTTTTCAGTTTCCAGTCTTTGGCGTGCCCTGGAGGCATAAGAACGCACTTTAGCATCGCCATTTGTGTTTTGCGTGTCAGCAATAAGAAACGGGTTATCATCATCAGACCCTGTAGGACTATCAACAGGCGCCTTTAGTATTTTTTCGAGCTTTTCTAGACGCCGAGTTAAACCACTGTCGAGATATGGGATATCAACAAGATCTCCATAGCTGAGGGCCAAGCCAGAATCTTTCAGATGTTTAGGAATCTCTTTCTTTTCTTTCGCAATGGCCTCACTTTGCTGACGTAGTAATACCTCAATACTCTTCATGTCAGTTTTTAAGACATCATTGATATCATCCCTAATGGTAAGACAGAGTGGCTCTTGTTCGATAGCTATGGTTGGGATAAGTTCATCGGCTTCCAGTGCACTGGTTGGTGTCTGTACGAATGGTGCTGTCTTGACGCCTATGCGTGCATTCAGGTCCTGCGCGCGCCCAGCATAGTCCGCTTTACCTTCAGAGTTTGTCAAGTTATAGGCATGCTCAAGCGTATTCCCAAGTGTACTGATCGCTGCCCATGATTGTTTAATGGCTTCGGTTCGATCTGTCTCAAAGTCGAGCGGACCTGGTGCTGCCTGAATAATCGCTTGGTTCAGCGATGCGGTAATCTTGACTGTTTGGTCACCACAATTGATCTCGCTGCCACTAAGTTTCATGCCAGTCAATAGGGATTTATTTGCATGTAGCTGTTTACTCCATTCGTCATTGCTCAATGACTTAAGAAGTTCAATTTCCTTGCGTACAGGTTCTACTCTTTCACGTATAGCTTCAAAGTTGGTGTTATAGATTGTTGGTTGACCAATTTCCTGATACTTCGTGTATACATCATTGGCTCGCTGTGCAATCTGCAGCAGCTTTTCGGGGCTCTGTTTGTAATTGCGTTTAAAGTCGTTGTCTCTGTCGCTAATCATGTCCTTAACGTTTTCAATACGAAGGGAAACAAGCTGATGGTCAGTCAATGGATGATCCTCGCCACCACAAGCAATCGAAATTGCCATTTGCACCGGAACAGGTAGGTCAAGAAAGTAACGACGCAGTTGTACGTCGGACAAGCTGTCATAGGCGCATTTATCAAGACTTTTAATATCAACTGCCATCGCTTCTTTAATGTCATTTTCGACATCACTGATCTTCTTAGGGTCTGGCTTTAGATCTGCATAGCAGCCTAGGGTGATGATCCGATCAAGTCTGTTATCATCAAGGCCACGCGTACTCATGACAGCAGTGAGTCGTTCCTGAAACGCTTTGATCTGATCATTTAATTCACGTGAATTTGGCTGGTCAGCAAGTATCTGCAACAAATCTCGAATGCTCTCTCTGTCTTTTGTTTGTATGCCTACATCTTGGAATCTCGCCTTAAATGCACCAGCAAGCTGAGTCACCATGTCCGGCTCAGTTGATGGTAGTTTAAATTCCTGGTCCTGGATTCCTTTGACAAATTCAGATAGCTTTAGGGATCTAGACCTGTTTTCCTCAAAGTTCTTTGAAGATCCAAATATGACGTCCCGTACCACAGCTTCATAGCTAAGGGGTAGTGTGCTCACAGCCGCATCGATATCTTCGTAAGTGAAGGATTCTTCCATTTTATGGAGGAGTGCGTCTCTGACTTTACCGAGCTCGTTGTTGATCGTATCAAGTTGACGGGTATGGGCACGACCTTCCGACTTTGTATAGCTTTTCATGACATCGGCAGCATCGTTCATCGTTTCGGCAAATTGCTCTTTGTAATTTTCAACTGCACTCATCGTGGGGAACGTAGCGAGTAGCGCTTTGCTTGTAGCTAGGTTATTCATTTGTTGATTCAGATACTCATATATGTAGCCATTTTCGTGGACCTTGAAAATACACTTTTTTCCCTCTTCATCATCGAGCAGTGTCTTTAATTCAGCAGATCGTTTGTCGATTTCAGCTGACATCTTTTCTACGGACTTTCCGACCTCTATGAGCTCGTTGTGTTCCTTGTATTGAGCTATAGATAAGCCAGCAACCTTGTCATATGGCATTTTTTCCACTCTTGGACCAAAAGCGCCCTTATAGCGAATCTGTAAATAGGCTTTGTTTTGTTTGGTATCAAAGAAGGGTGCAATCTGACGTGTATATGACATCCCCAGTCGCTTAAAAGCTCTTGCGTAGCAATTTATCTGATCAACATATGGAGACGTAACAGAGTTATTAGCCACATAGTCAAGTTCACCATATTCTTCTATTGCCTGCACATAGAATGCATTAGTGAGCGCTTCCATCAACGCAGATGGAACCGTCTTCTTATTTAGGGTAGTTGATCGTGCGTAGTTCTGCCATAATTCTCCGTCATATAAGTGAGCTTCTGTCGTATATTTGCTGGCAAGGTGTTGCAGTAGCTCAATGGTCAGCTCTTCGTCACGATCAGTAACATTTTCCTTTTCTTTGAACGCGCGAATCTTTTTTTTCTGTTCATCCGCTATATCTTTATTGAGAACAGCTGGGTTGGGAATATCCCGCGATGTGAAACCAGTTGCAACCGCTTGGCCTTTATTGGTCGCACGGTTGAACGCCTGCAGCAGTTCTAAACGCTCTGCAGCGGATTTATTGGCTAGATAGTCATTGAGTAGATTGTTGAACGTTGTGGTCATATGAGCTCCTTAAGCTTGCACGATGGCAATAATAATCATTATATTCAGTAGCCATATAGACTAAACGCTGTCATAGTGCCTGTTTTTTTTGAAATTTGTTGACACAACACATGCAGCGACCGAGAGACGATGAGACACATGGTTACTAGTGATTATAGCCGGCATGGCTGTGTAAGCGGACATAGATATACAAAATACACCAATAGCTCAAAGTTACTTTCAGTCAAGCATAACGCCAAAATCACGATAAATGCTGATAAAAACCCATGGCACGCGGCGCTATGATGCGATCCCAAGAGCAAACCAGGGCTAGATGACTACGCTAGACGGCGCATTCGAGATGTGTCATAATTTCAACGATCACATTGAATACTGAGTGTTAATCATGCAAATCCTCGATGAGCTGCTCAACGCCTTACAGACAATCGAAGGCAATGTGCCCACACTGATTGGAATTATTGCTTCTGCATGGATCGTGCAAGTTACAAACATGCTGCTTGGCTATCGTTTGAATATTTTTGGCATTATTCCGCGCCACGTCATTGGCATTCCTGGTATTGTATTATCACCGTGGCTTCATGGCAGTATCAATCATATCTTCATGAATTCTTTGTTCTTTTTTGCGATGGCTGGACTGGTCTCGTTACATGGTATGCAGACGTTTGTGATACTGTCCATCAGCATCACCCTCATCTCTGGCGTGTTGGTCTGGCTCTTTGCAAGAATGGCAAGCCACGTTGGTGCCAGCGGACTAATCATGGGTTATTGGTCATTTATTATGGTCAAAGCCTACTTTGATCCGCAGTTTATTGATGTCATCAGTGCGGTACTTGGAGCCTACTATTTCGGAATTGACTTGTTAGCCAGTGTGGCGCCCGGTAAAAGCGGCGTTTCTGTTGAAGGACACGTTGCAGGACTGATTGCAGGAGCGGTAACCGCAGTTTGGTATCCTACGGTATGCCAAGTGGTTACAATGATGCTTGCCGATTTATTCAATGTTTTATTGATATGTGGGTTGTAATAAATCATTACTGAGCCCATGCTGAGTCATTAGAAGCTTAATATTTGCTCATCTACTCAAAAAAAAACCCATTTTCCCATTTCTGCACTATAAATAGAGTATATGTAACCGCGGTTAAAGCCCAATCTATAACGTGAGCAAGCCATCAACACCACAACAAAACGCAGACAATACCAATCGAGCACTTGATCGCCATCTAGAATATTTCTTTGAGGATCTGAACAGAGGTCGGACACCGGGTGGTAAGGAAGGTCTGAAAAAAATGCCTGAGTTTACATACCGTTTGTTGAACTCAACGGCAGCCGCTACTTTATTGGAGCTACCAAAGCCCAATCTAAGCGATATCCAGGATCGCTTGAAAATGTTTGTGCAAGATGGAAGCAAGACAGCAATATCAGCCGTGACCGGTATCCTCGGTTTTTGCCAGTCATTGGTCGTTGCCAGTGGCCAACAGCCGTTGCAAGATATTGACAGAGAGTATTTACAGAACCCTGACCTCTACTTATTTCTGCTATGCAGTCCGGCGGTAGACAAAATACTACAGCAGGGTGGTCTCAACAAATTCGGACAGTTCGTCACATTCGCAATCGATAGAATTACTGGCTTAAAATTAACTTCATATTCGTCTCTAGATAATATCAAAGATCAGGTTGCCCAGTTACAAGACATGCTCTTCCCTGGGGTGCCAAAGCAGGACGCATTCGTGGAAACACTGATTTCTCAGCTGCAAGACTTTGTCACAAAAAAATGTCATTTGTCCTATTATGAGAAATACGGGCTGGCCAGAGACATCGCAAATTTGGTAAAGGCACTACAAGACGAAAGTTTATCCTTGGGAACGCGGTCAGAACAAGTACTTGAATTTGCCGATCGCCATGGCATCACCGACATTGTCATTAAAAACAGTGATGACATTGCTGAGTTGGCATGTAATATTTGGGCAAAAAACGCACGTGAGACCGAAGCCATTGGCTTTGATGAACGCGCTGTGCTAGGGATGAAGCCCGTCATTAAACTGGTGCTTGAAGAAGGCTTGTCAAAGAAAGGCGCCAGCTTCCAACGCACCAAAGCGTTCGTCAAGACCTTAGTCGACATGATTACTATGAGCTATGCTGATCCTCAGACGCCTGCATTGGTCGATCTGACCGAATGTATTTTTAATCTAACTGCAGCAAACGAGACCATTCGAAAGCGTTTATCATCTGATGGTGAAGACAAACTAACACCAGAGTCGGAGGGATTGAATGAATACTTTCGTGGATATTTTACCAACTTATTTAGACACAAAGGCTTGTCAATGAGTTTGCAAAATGCACTCGATATTCTAGAGGACCAGCAAAGTGATGCGATCAAGGCCGTGAGCCAGACAAGAGAGCAGCGCGGTGTTGCATCAGAAATAAAAAGTGTCTTTCATCGGGCAAAGCAAGAAATCGAACAGTGTTTGACTAATATTCACCATGCAGAGCTGTCACAGCAAAATATGGCAAAAGCCGATTTGCTAAAAAAAGTCAGTGAGTGGGGAGAAAAATATGATGAGATTTTACGCAACAACCAACAAAACAATCGCAAGATCACGAAGCGACTGGAGCGCATGGGGAAACGAATTGAAAAGTTTGCACTGACACATCATCTCGAAGATACCTACAAAAAGTACCTTGATATGGTTGACGACAAAGAGGCGATGGAAAGAGAGCGCATACGAATCAATGATGATATCAAGCGTACTGAATACAATGAATCATTTTTGCATGGCGAAGAAGTGATCGCAAAAGCACGATCAGAGACAGATAGAGTATTGATAAAACACGATTTATCATATCTCATGCGGCAAGATCTGAGTGCGCTACCCAGTAAAGAAGCCTCCGAAATTCGTGATCATGCCAAACGGGAAGGGCTAGTCGATACCGATATTGAACACATATTGGCGACACCAGAATATCAAAAGGCGTTACGCAGCATTCGTTACAGCGAGTATGCAGGATCAAAAAATCGTGCAGAGCGGGTACAAGCCGAAGCACCAAAGGTTAAAAATTTAGTCAAGTCAATCAAAAGACAGCTATCGCGGTGTGCCACAGGGGTTTTATGGTGGGTGCAATGTATTTTGCATTTCCTCACCATCCCAAATGCTTCCAAGTGGGTGCGCCGCATGCAGATGGGGGCGGCCGCATTTATCATTCAAGAATCTGCAAGGACATACAGGAATGACAACACAGATATCGCTAGGATCATCAAGTCTTTGGATATGATCATCAAATTCAACCCTGAGTTCTGGCGTTGGTTAACAAAAAATAAAGGCCAAGACATCAATCAGCTGGTCAACGCTGTGGTGATTGACCAGCAGACACAGTCTTATTTACTCACACGGCCAGATCGTATTGCCGGTAATATCAAGGGTATCTTTGAGTATGTCATCCGTACTGCAATTGTCAAAAAAGCAACCTATGGGCCTGTGAATCTTCTACTCAGTACCTGGACAGATCCCGAAAGCTTCGATAGGCGCTATCGTGAGCTCGAACAAAAGTATCAAGACGAGAAGCAGCGCCCACACAAGCATTGGCAGATCTATCCGAAGTTTAAGCCCAAAGGCGAGTAAATAGCAATGCATGACGACAGGTGATGCATGTATGATCACAGGTCATATCGTGAGCCATTCAGAGTAGTAGCAACATATTTGTGCCACAAGCAGTAGCTAGCTACTGGACTTTTGATCACGTTTTCGCTCGTGCTCTTGGAGTAACTTTTTGCGAATGCGCAAATGTTTCGGTGTCAGTTCAACCAGTTCGTCGTCATTGATGAAATCAATTGCTTGTTCCAAAGAAAATTGTATCGGTGGTGTAAGAATCAAGTTTTCGTCGGTACCCGCAGCACGGATATTGGTGAGCTGTTTGGCTTTTAGCGGGTTGACCACTAAGTCATTATCTTTGCTGTGAATACCGATAATCATACCCATGTATACGGCTTCGCCATGACCAATCATCAGTTTGCCACGTGCTTGTAAATTAAAGAGCGCGTAGGCCAGCGCCTTGCCTTGGCCATTAGCGATCAAAACACCGTTGTTACGTTGCCCGATCTTGATATTCAAAAAAGGACCATAATGACTGAATAAACTATGCAGAATCCCGGTCCCAGATGTGGTAGTAAGGAATAAGCTACGGATGCCGATCAAACCACGAGTTGGCATGATGTAATCCAAGCGAACCCGATCACCGGGAAGCGATACCATTTCTTGCATTTGGCCTTTGCGGGAGTTAAGAAGATCGATCACCGTACCCTGGTGTACTTGCTCGATATCAACTGTCACGGACTCATAAGGTTCCTCGCGCTCACCAGCGTCATTAACACGGACGATGACCTCCGGGCGGCTCACCGCCAGCTCAAAGCCCTCGCGTCGCATCTCCTCAATAAGAATCGCTAGATGCAACTCACCACGGCCACTGACAACATATTTTTCGCTGATATCATCCATGGTAACGCGTAGGGCAACATTGGTCTTGAGTTCTTCTTCAAGGCGTTGTCGAATGTTACGTGACGTCACCAGCTTGCCATCTTGACCAGAAAATGGGGAGGTATTGGGCTGGAAAGTCATGCTGACGGTTGGCTCGTCGACCGACAACGGGGGTAGGGCAGCAATCGACTGTGGGTCACACAGCGTATCTGAGATGTGTAGTGGGTCAATACCTACAATACCAACAATATCACCAGCATCCGCTTGCATCACTTCAACGCGATCGAGGCCATTGAATCCAAGAATTTGTACCGCACGGCCCGAGCGTGTCTGTCCATTGCGGTCAACAATAGTCACACTTTGGTTCTTCTCGATACGACCTCGGTGAATACGGCCGATGCCAATCAGGCCGGTGTAAGTGTTATAATCAAGCTGTGAGATTTGCAATTGTAGTGGGCCACTGACATCAACCTCGGGCGCCGGCACGGCCTCGATGATCATTTCAAACAACGCATCCATGTTGCCGGTTTTTTGGTCTTTGTCCTTGGTGGCATAGCCTTGCAGCGCCGAAGCGTAGATCACTGGGAAGTCAAGCTGCTCATCAGTCGCCCCAAGTTTGTCAAACAAATCAAAAGTCTGATCAATCACCCAGTCTGGCCGAGCGCCGTCACGGTCAATTTTATTGATGACCACAATAGGTTTAAAGCCCATGGCAAAGGCCTTTTGCGTGACAAAACGGGTTTGTGGCATTGGGCCATCCACCGCATCGACCAATAATAATACAGAGTCAACCATCGATAGCACACGCTCAACTTCACCGCCAAAGTCAGCGTGTCCTGGGGTGTCGAGGATGTTAATGCGCGTCTCATTCCACGTAAGGGCCGTGTTTTTAGCCAGGATAGTGATGCCGCGCTCTTGTTCCTGTTGGTTAGAGTCCATCACGCGCTGTTGAGACTGATCTTTGCTACTAAGACTGCCTGATTGACGCAGTAGTTGGTCAACAAGCGTTGTCTTCCCATGGTCTACGTGTGCGATAATGGCGATGTTTCTGAGCTGTTGGGTCATTGCGTCTGGGTCTAAATTCAGGAGCACAAGTATAGCGCATCGAGCACAAAAGCACAATCAAATGCTGGTGTTTGTTGGCAATTCAAGCGGTATTGTCGGACTTATTGATGTTTTATAGAAGCCACTCCAGAGATATGTTAACATAGCACCATAGCATTCATGCACCGCAACCAATCAGGATCCCTCCCATGAGCGCATCATCACACACTTATCCCTCAATCAACACCACACTCCCCAGTACAAATATCCCAAACCTACTCCCCTGGTTGTGGCCGGGATCAAAGCATGCCAAAAGTCAGACAAAATCCCCAAACGGGCGATGGGCTCGACTGAGTAGCGCTTTTGCGGCATTGATGACACAGATTAACGCCACGTACCACAACGTGACCGCCTGGTTACAATCTGTCTTTTTCTACCACTATACATACTACCAGATACTTGTTGTAACCGAACAATGGGGCCTTTTTGCCGCAACGATAGCCGGAATTGTCGTACAAAATTTATTACTCAATGAGATCATGAAAACTGCCCGAACCAGCTGGACTGTGGCCTTGAATAAAAAAGATCCATTGCTGAAGTCAATCGGCATGCGATACTTGCGCATTTTTGCGATCATCACCGCACTAGAGATGTTTTTTAGATACGTGCAGACATTTTTTAATAAAGTCATTGCAAAAACTTTACAAACTAAAGTGGCGGAAAAACTTGGAAATAAACATGAATTTAGGGCGATCAAAGAAAGCGAGCAAACCGTCAATGATAACCCAAAGCAATCGGGTCTAGCAAAAGTCCTATCGGTAGAGGCCGAGTGGTTTATTGATTATTTTGTTTGGTTACATAAGGACACTTTTAGCATTCTTTTCTGGATGACCACTTGTGCCCTCGATCTTTATCAATTTGGATTATTGTACGAAGTGGCCAAAGTGTTTGCGATCTGTGTCGCTGTAGGCGCTCTGCTCATCTATCGATACACCAACAAGGAAAGTAATCAAAATCAGCTCGCGCAGCACGAAAACTTTGAACGCACAGTCAACTACTTGATGGTGGAAGAAAATCGAGCGCAAAATCTACCTAATTGGCTGAGGGTCTACACCAACTCAGCACGTGACAACATCAACGAGGCCTTCAGAATCGCAAACGAAAATATCCTTTCCAACAGTTTACTGAACAAGGTTGTTTCTATGACATGGCAAATTTCGGAACCGATACTCATATTGACCTTGTTTGTTACCCCCTATTTAAATGGCAGTATGACCTTTGGTCATTTGACCGAAATTTTGTTCAAATTAAATATTATCATGGGAGCGATCGGGGGTTTCATATCTGAGGCCCCATTCATAGGACTTATGGCAAACTTTGCAGAGAATACCAGCCGTGTCATTCGTAACTACTTTCTTAACAAACTGCCGGACGTAACTACGTATCGTGGTCTTAAGGCAACAGGGGAGCTGAGCCAGGCTGTAGCATCTAATATAGCAGACGGTAGACTAGGTGATGCGAGAGCGCTTACATTCTGTGCTGAGATCGAAAGAGCTGCAAGCGACAAGCAGAAACTTAGCCGACAATACGGTACACAAGAAAAACCGCTAACAGTTGAGCCAAATACGTTAGTTTGTGTGCTTGGGAAAAATGGCGCTGGAAAATCAGTTTTCCTTGATGCCTTGGATCCTCGGCTTGAGTTTGGGATCAGTGGTGACGCCGGCAAGGGTGACAATGGTTTTTGTTTGCATTGTGAACAACAGATCATCACATTGCCGCCTCGCGTCGACCGTTCCAAGCATAATCAGTTGAAAGATGGATCATGGACAAATCAATTCATGAACTTCTGGCAACCAAACAAGAACAAAGCTGGGAAGCAGAGTGAAAGTGATCAACAGCATAGTAAGCCAAAGCCGTGGACAGTTACACAGATAATAGCGATGCTCTGGCCACAGGATCTCCAGGTGGATATTGAAACTATTGATAATGATAGCGTCCTTGAGCTACAACGTGGCGCGGAATCGGACAAGCCAAGCAAGATAAAAGTGACTGATCTATTAAGCCATGTAAATGAGTATATAAGAAGACTCGATCTACCTACCAACATAGATGATATGGATTTTAAGGACATGTCAGGGGGCCAGATGCGCAAACTGCGTTTGGCCATCTATTTTGCCATGGCAGAGTGTATCAAGCCCCGCTTATTCATGATAGATGAGCCTTTCAACGATGTCGATAAACCTAGCGAGCTCGCCATATGCGAGATGTTAAAGGAATTTAAGGGAAAAAATGCAGGGACAACAACTTTTGTGGTTAGCCACCAAGATAACGACTCACTTCGTCTCAATTTGTACGACAGGGTGCTTTTGATGCGTAACAGCAATAAGCCAATCGTTTACTATGGTCCTATTGGGGAAGAAGGGACTTTCGCGAGTGGTGCAACGGGCTACTACAAACATATCGAAGAGAATAAAATAGGTTGCACAGTTGTCCCTCAACACACGTGCTTTGACTTGCCGTAACATTGACCATACATCATTGCGGCCAAGGGCACTATCTATTGCTCGTTTGACATAGCAACCGTTTCGCAGTCTGCCTGTGGTGCGATACATACATCGATAGGCGTCGGCATGTACCTCGAAAATAGTCCATGTCGCAGCCTATAACAACGATCATACTCCACCAATCCGAAGTTCGTAAATAGGCACCTGGTGTTGACAGTATTTTTGCTCAAAGTGGGTTGGCGCATCACCTAGTTGAGTATGATGCTGCTATATCGATGTCTAAAAACCAAGTTGGTTAGCGACTATCGCGGTTTGCTCTAAGTCATCAAGCCAGTTACTAAGAAGTGTGGTCAGTGGGCTAAGATGCGGCATCTGAGAAAATACATGATGCGCATGCCAACGTCGCCTTTCATACTGCCGTTTAGGGTAGGGATTGGGGCAAAGTTGCATACGCATTGCAATTTCAAGATTGCTCGACGCTAGCTGCCTCTAGAAGTGGTATTGTCGTACTTATTCATGGTTTTAATTGAAGTTTTATCCCGATCTGTGCTAACATTGCCAGCATAAAATTCAAGCACCGTAACCATTCAGGATCCCCCCATGAGCGTCTCATCATACTTTTCTCCTACAACAAACACCCCATTCTTCGGCACAGCCACCCCAAACCTACTCTCATGGTTGTGGCCGGGATTAAAGCATGCCAAAAGTCAGACAAAATCCCCAAACGGGCTATGGGCTCTACTGAGCAGCACGTATCAGGCATTGATGACACAGATTAACGCCACATACAACAACGTGACCGCCTGGTTACAACATGTCTTTTTCTACCACTATACATACTACCAGATACTTATTGTCACCGAGCAATGGGGCCTTTTTGCCGCAACGATAGCCGGGATTGTAGTCGAAAGTACACTGCTCAAAATAATCATGTCGACTGCCGAAAGCACCTGGGCAACGGCCATGAATGAGAAAAATCCATTGCTTTGGTCAATCGGCATACGTTACTTGCGCATTTTTACGATCATCACCGCACTAGAGATGTTTTTTGGATACGTGCAGACATTTTTTAATAAAACCATATCAAAAACATTAAAAACTAAAGTGGTGGAAAAACTAGAGAGTAAACAGTCATTTAGGGCGATAAAAGAAAGCGAGCGGGGCATCAATGATAACCCAAAACAATCGGGTCTTGCAAAAGTCATAGCGGAGGAGGCCGAGGATTTTCTTTCTAATTTTATCAAGATACACTACAACGCTTCTATGATTGTTACCTTGATGGTCAGTTGTGCCCTCAGTCTTGCTAAAGTCGGGTTATTGTACGAGGGTGCCAAAGTGTTTGCGATCTGTGTCGCTGCAGGCGCTGTGCTCATCTATCGATACACCAACAAGGAAAGTAATCAAAAGCAGGGTGCGCAGCACGAAAACTTTGATCGTACAATCAACTATTTGATCGTGGAAGAAAACCGGGCACAAAATCTACCCAATTGGCTCAGGGTCTACACTAAGGCAGCACGTGACAACATCAATGAGGCCTTTAGAATCGCAAACGAAAATATCCTTTCCAACATTTTACTAAAAAAGATTTTTGATATGACACTTACAATTGCGGATCCAATATTCATATTGACCATGTTCCTTACCCCCTATTTGACTGGTGGTATGGCGTTTGCTCAGTTAGCTCAAATTCTACAACAATTGAAGTATCTCTGTTTAGCGTGTGGGGCTGTGATAGCTTCGGCTCCATACTTAGGTGAGATGGCAAACTTTGCAGAGAATACCAGCCGTGTCATTCGTAACTACTTTCTTAACAAACTACCGGACGTACCTACGCATCGTGGTCTTGAAGCAAAAGGGGAACTGAAGTACCAGGCTGCAGCATCTAATACAGCAGAGGACACATCAAGTGCGAAGAAAGTGCTTACATTCTTTGCTGAAGTCAAGAGCGCAGCAACCAACAAGCGCGACCTTAGCCGACAATATGGTACTAAAGGAAAACCGCTAACATTTGAGCCAAATACCTTAGTCTATGTGCTTGGGGAAAATGGCGCTGGAAAATCAGTTTTCCTTGACGCCTTAGATCCACGGTTTGAGTTTGGAATCGGCGGTGATGCGGGCAAGGGTGACTATGGTTTTTGTTTGCATTGTGAACAAGAGATCATCACATTACCGACTCGCGTTGATCGTTCCAAGCATGATGAGTCGAAAGATAAGTCATGGGCAAATCAATTTATGAACTTCTGGCAACCAAACAAGAGCAAAGCTGGCAAGCAGATTGAAAGCGATCAACAACACAGCAAGCCAAAGCCATGGACAGTGGCACAGATAATAGCGATGCTTTGGCCACAGAATCTCTCAGAGGAAATTGAAAACATTAACGATAAAAGCGTCCTTGAACTACAGCGTGGCGCGGAATCGAGCAAGCCAAACAAGATAAAAGTGGCTGATCTATTAAAGCTTGTAGATCAGTATATGGAAGCACTCAATCTATCTGCCGAAAGTATAAGAGACAAGAATTTTAACGACATGTCGGGAGGGCAAAAATGCAAACTGCGTTTGGCCATCTATTTTGCTATGGCAGAGTGTATCGAGCCGCGCTTATTCATGATTGATGAGCCTTACAATCATCTCGACCAAGCAAGTAGGGCCGGCGTGCGCAAGATATTAAAGGAGTTTAAGGATAAAGATGCAGGGACAACAACCTTTGTGGTTACACATGAGGATAACAAGTCAAATTGCCTCAGTTTGTACGACAAGGTGATTGCAATGCGAAACCACAATGAACCAGTCGTTTACGATGATGTTGTTGGTCAAGAGGGGACTTTCGCGAGTAATGCAACGGGCTACTACAAACATATCGAAGATAATAATATTGGTTGCGAACACGTCTCCGACCACAGAATCTTTGCCTTGCCGAAATAGTGATCATACATCGTTGCGGCATAGGGCACTATATGTTGCTCGTTTGAGGCGGCAACCGCTTCGCGGTCTGCCCTTGGTAAGACATGCATTGATAGGCGTCGGCACGTGCTTGGAAAATTCCCCTATGTCGCAGCCCATAACAACGATCATAGTCCAACAATCCGAAGTTCGTAAACAGGCACCTGGTGTTGACAGTATTTTTGCTCAAAGTGGGTTATTGCTTCACCTGGTTGAGTATGATGCAGTTGTATCGATGTATGAAAACCAAGTTGGTTGGCGACAATCGCGGTTTGCTCTAGGTAATCAAGCCAGTTACTACGAAGTATGGTCAGCGGACTAAGATGTAGCGCCTGAGAAAATAGTGGATGCGCATACCAACGTCGCTTTTCATGCTGCCGTTTAGGGTAGGGATTGGGGTAAAGTAGCATATGCATTGCAATTTCAAGATCGCTCGATGCCAGTTGCTGCCAGAAATCGCAGCAGTTATCCTGCACAACCAACAGATTGCTTGCGCGAGGTCCTGTAAAGGCCTGCAAACGCTGCGCCGATTGATCCACCGCGACTACCCAGTGATTGGGGTAACGTGCAGCTAAAAAGCGACTGCTCATGCCTTTGCCGCAACCTGAGTCAAGAATGATGGGTCGGGGGTTTGATTGAATACGGGCATACAGCCACGAAAACGCCGTTGCACTGCGTTGCGGAAGCGGTCGCTGAAATGCGTGATTTCTGTATTTACGCTGAAACGCTTTGGTGTGTTGCCGATCGAAAGCGGTTTGGTTCGAATGGATCTGATAATCTAAATGCATCATCATGGTTAATAAATGATATTAAATCATAGCATAAGGTCCTATTTGACACAAACAGTATACCCGCCCAGTGATGGATCAGCCACAATGTGCTGTAAA
>PBLX01000026.1 GCA_002722435.1 Legionellales bacterium
CTAGCACCCGATATATAGCATAGAGTATATGATTTAATAGACCACTAGTCTGTTTACTCTTTGTGGACGGCCGGCCATGCTCAGTATCACATAAATGTGCGTACAACGCATTTTTTCGCGCGCTGATGGCCTCACTGATTGCATTAATCGATTGTTGGTAACCACTCAGTTTATTGTGACGCTGCTCGTAATTATCGTACTGTTTACCGAGCTGGCGTTTGTATCTTGCTTTCACCAGAACATATGGATCCACTGATGAAAACACACATGCCAACGCACGACCAGCATCGTACATCAAGACATCAGCATAATCAGTAGAGGTTTTACTTAGGCCCATCAGCTGAGTGGTAATGGTCTTGACCTGTTGCTCTTGACTGTCTAAATCATTAATTTGATTGAGTAAATCTTCAGATAAAGAATGACCTTGCTTCATTGGTACTGTCGATTGCATACTGTCGTCATGTACTGAAGTTAAAGAGCGCTGAAGTGTAGAGATAGTCGACTCGATACTTTTTGCCATTATTGCCATTAGGTAACCTCGGATATAGCTATCATTGTAATGTAAATTGACGAGCACAGGATGTCAATCAATAAACAAGCGTCCACAACTGGCATGACCCACACAGAGGCCTGGCAGCTTGATTCGATAGGCAAGATGTTTTATGATTTCTTGAACAAACAGGCATCATCCGTAGTGAGTCTATACACAAAAATACGAAGCCATATAACAAGTCAACCATTCGTGATCAATTATATCCGCATGGCACCCTACATCCTGCGTTATCGTTGGCGATTGTTAGGCGCCATATTGGTAAGCCTACCAATTGGCATGATGAATGCAACCATTGCCTGGACATTGAAGCCCTTCATGGACGCAGTCACGACTGGAACGAGTACACACAACTTTAATACTTTCTTGCCAACATTAATTGTTTGTTTTGGAGTAGCCCAAGGGCTTCTCAATTTTGCTTCTGCTTACTGGAATAACTGGGTTAGCCGTAAAATTGCCAACGATGTTAAACTAGTTCTATTTGAAAAGCTAACAACGAACGATCCCGGCTTCTTTGACCGCAACACATCTGGAAGTATACAAACACGGTTCAACGATGATGTAAACACAGCATGCCAAGGACTGGTCGCTGACTTTATGTTTTTCATGACTCGCATCATCTCGTCTATAGCGTTAATTGGTGTGCTCATTTATAATTCAATCGCGCTATCAAGCATCGCGGTCGCAATGCTGTTCGCAACGCTCATACCATTACGAAATATTCGCAAAAGGGTTCTAGGCACTACTTCAGAAACTGTCCACATAGAAGGAGCCATGGCGACACACTACAACGAGACTTTCCACGGTAACCGAGTTATCAGCTCATATAACCTGTCACAATACCAAACAAACCGATTCAATCATTCACTGTCAACTATCTTTAAACTAGGCATGAAAATTGTCAAGAAAACAGGAATGATCTCCCCACTGATGCACGCCATCACATCAACAGGTATGGCAATAGTCATTTGGTCAGGAATGACCCTCATACACACAAAACAGATCACACCTGGAAATTTAGCATCATTTGTCGTTGCACTCGGTATGCTTTATGAGCCCCTAAAGTCCATCGGAGCTCAGTTCAAAAGTATTATTGATTCGATGTTAGCAATCGATCGCGTCTGGGAACAACTTGAGTCAATACCAGCTGTTAAATCTCGTGAGAATGCCCAGGTAATCGATTGTACTCCATCCACCATAGAGTTTCGTGGCGTGAGCTTCGGGTATCTGCCCAATCGGCCGGTGCTAGAATGCATCAATCTCAAGGTACAGGTTGGACAAACCGTCGCCATTGTTGGCGCATCTGGAGGCGGTAAAACAACTTTTGCCAGCCTACTCTGTCGCTTCTATGATGTGACGCATGGCGGCATTTACATTGATAATATTGACATTCGCAATATAGATTTAGCATCTTTACGTAGTCAGATTGGCGTGGTGTTCCAAGACAATTTCCTGTTTGGTGGGAGCATCAGGGATAACATCGTACTCGATCAGAAGCACGTATCTGAGACACAACTCAAGAAGGTGGTAAAAGAGGCTTGTCTCGCTGAATTTATAGACGCCCTAGAAGATGGTATTGATACCCAGATTGGTGAGCGTGGTATTCTGCTCTCTGGTGGACAAAGGCAACGTATCGGCATCGCTCGTGCATTTATGAAGAATGCACCAATTGTTATTTTGGATGAAGCGACATCATCTCTGGACAATAAATCAGAGGCTGTAGTCCAGAGGGCTATCGAAAACCTCACAAAAAACAGAACTGTCTTCATCATAGCTCATCGTCTATCAACCATTAAACATGCAGACCGCATTCTTGTATTCGATAAGGGAAGCATCGTCGAAGATGGAGAACATGATGCATTGATGAATAAACCAAACGGGATATATGCAGGCCTATACCAGCAAGATCCTGTCATCGCGAACTTTGCATAAGATAAATATTCACAATTCAGTATAACTTCGCACAAGCATTTGCGTCTGATTGTAAGACCTTAAAAACAGAGCTATACACAGTAGCCGCAAGCAACATCTGTGATAACCTATTGACTTCAGCCACAAAAGTGTTATAATATAACCACCAATAACAAGATAATAGGTATTGATATGAAGTTATTTAAAAAGAAAAAGAAGACAGAAGCTGTGCAAAAACCAACGACCAACCGTCATGAGCAGCCCACACAGAACGAAAACGCATTCTTCTTCAGCTCAACAACCACAAGAACTGTAGACTCCAACGGTAATGTAACCGAGACAAGAACCGAATCGAGATCTGACAACATTAATCCAGCATTGGAGCAGGCTATAAGAGACATGAGAAACATGCTACGTCCAGGAGCATAAATCGATTCTGCATCCTTAGGATAGGCCAGGCATAGGTGACAAAACCAGTCGCTGCCTGGCTTTTCTGTTTTCGACTACCTCACAATAATAACTCACAAAACATCTTATAAAAACACCTCCCTTCTCAATTTCATGCCCAGGGACCAACCATAAAGTACTGCGACACTGGCGCCTGAAGTGCTAACGTAATGTATACCGATTGAACTTTGTTGAAAACCTGGCTAGGATGAAGCAACACAGAAGCTTTGACATAACACCATGAACATCACCATTATTGGCACCGGCTACGTTGGTCTGACAGCTGCTGTATGTTTTGCAGACCGAGGCCATCAAGTAGTTTGTGTTGATATTGATGCAGAAAAAATTAAGCAACTAAACAATAAAAAACCGACCATTCACGAAAATGGGCTAGGATTAGTACTCAAACGAGTGGTTGATTCAGGTAAAATCACATTTACCACAGACCTAAAACACGGTGTTACCTATAGCACTGTCATCCTACTTGCTGTCGGCACACCACAAAATGGAACTACCGGAGAAGCGGACTTAACAGCAATCTTTGCTGCCGTAACGGCTTGCGCAAAACACATCGATGCCTATAAGTTATTTATCACGAAGTCCACTGTCCCCACCGGAACCAACCACAAAATCCTCCAGACTCTACAAAGAAATACGGATCACTCGATTGAAGTTGCCTCCAATCCTGAGTTTATGCGCGAGGGATATGCCATCCACGATTTCAATCATCCCGATCGAATTGTGATCGGAATAGACGATGACAGCACCCAGGCAAAAACACTTACATCAGTACTCTATAAAGCCTGGATTGATAGTGGATATCCTGTCATTTATACCGACATACAAAGTGCTGAACTCATTAAGTATGCAGCCAACGCGTTCTTAATGACCAAAGTGGCATTTGTGAACGAAATTGACACATTATGCAGAAAGCTACAATGCAATAGTCGGGCAGTTACTCATGCAATGGGCCTCGACCACAGAATAGGTTCAGCCTTTTTGAACCCTGGACCTGGCATTGGTGGATCATGCTTTCCCAAAGACGGTCTTGCACTCAATCACATCGCAAAAACACACCATGTACCACTCAGTATCCTTGATGCTGTAATTTCCTCTAACCATAGTCGACTTGATGAAATGAGCAGGCTGATTGTGTCACATTTCATAAATGATCACGAAAAAAAACTCTCTGTACTTGGCTTAGCATTCAAAGCGGGTACGGATGACGTCCGTCGTAGTCCCGCAATTGATATCATCAAACGACTACTCAAACAAGGATTCATAATATTTGCCTACGACCCAGAAGCCATGCAAAACACAAAGCGTATTCTTGGCGATCAAATCCAGTATTGCGATTCCATCAAAGATTGTTATGAGCACACAAATCACATCGCCATACTTACAGAATGGCCTGCATTTAAAATCGTGCAGACATTTAATAACTTCTCGGCAAAAACAGTTATTGATTGTCGAGGACTACTCGATTCAAAAGTCCCTGCAGTGCAAGATATTGTGACTTAGCCAGTATTATACCCATGGACAGATCTCGAAAATAACCTGTAATGTCAAACACATATAGAAAAGCAGTAGAGTCATGTTCATATACGCATTCAAAGCAAAGAGGCTACACAAAATACAAGGCTTACAATAACACTTCGCTAAAAATAACTATTAAAAAGAAAAATGATATGTCGTCCAAGTATGCAACTGGGCATATATCCTAATACCCAACAGAAAGAAGAGCTACATGACAAAGAAAGCACTCATAGCCGGAATTACCGGCCAAGATGGAGCCTATTTAGCAGAGTATTTATTAGCCAAAGGATATCATGTTTATGGTAGCTACCGTCGCGTGAGCTCTGTAAATTTTTGGCGAATCAAAACACTAGGTATCTTTGATAATCCAATGCTATCGCTTATTGAACTTGACTTAACAGACCCAGGTAATTGCATTCATTGTATCCAGGCCTGTATGCCAGATGAGATTTACAATTAAGCAGCGCAGAGTTTTGTGAAACTGAGTTTCGATCAGCCTAAGACAACCGCTAACATCAACGCCCTAGGGGCACTAAATCTTCTCGAGGCAATTCGAATAGTCAACCCAGGCATCCGTTTTTACCAAGCGAGTACATCTGAAATGTTTGGTAAAG
Source organism: Legionellales bacterium (assembly GCA_002722435.1). GTDB lineage: Bacteria > Pseudomonadota > Gammaproteobacteria > Comchoanobacterales > Comchoanobacteraceae > UBA7916. The sequence goes on from PBLX01000026.1 coordinate 5,059, forward strand.
CACATGCAGTACCTCAAAATGAAGAGACCACGTTCCACCCACGTAGCCCATACGGTGTTGCAAAGCTCTATGCACACTGGATCACTCTCAACTACCAAGAAAGCTACAATATTTTTGCTTGTAGCGGCATTCTGTTCAATCATGAAAGTCCATTACGTGGCAAGGAGTTTGTCACCCGAAAAATCACCAGCACTGTTGCGAATATCAAACAGGGGCAACAAGAAATCCTAGAACTTGGTAACTTAGATGCCAAAAGAGACTGGGGTTATGCTAAAGATTTCATAGAAGGTATGTGGCAAATGCTACAAGTAGACACTACAGATACTTTTGTTCTGGCAACTGGACGAACCGAAACTATTCGTAATTTTGTCAAAATGGCATTTCAAGCGGTAGATATCGATATTATGTTCTCTGGGTCAGGAGAAAATGAAATTGCCATCGATAAAAAAACCAACAAGAAAGTAATGCAAGTTAACCCAAAGTTCTATCGGCCTGCTGAAGTTGATTTATTGATAGGAGACGCCTCAAAGGCAAAGAGTGTACTTGGCTGGACACCAAAAACCTCACTCGAAGATTTATGTCGTATGATGGTCAATTTCAATCTCAAGCAAATCAAAGAAACACAAACCACCTGATGAAAACCTGTCTAATATTTGGAATTAATAGTTTTACTGGCCAGCATGTTAAACGTGTCTTCGAGCAAAAAAAAATTGAAGTTATCGGCACAACATACTCATCGAACAAGCTCAAAAAAATAGATGAAGAGCAGACGCATCAGATAAATATTTTAAACGCAGATGACGTAGTAACAGTCATTAAAAAGGTAAGACCTGATTATGTAATAAATTTAGCCGGCATATCACATGTAATGAATCATGATATTGGCCAATTCTACAATGTGCATATTTTAGGAACTCGAAATATTCTTGATGCACTTGTTAAATACGCCCCTCTGGTACAAAAGGTAGTGCTTGCATCATCGGCACATATATATGGACGCGCCAGCCACCCCAATGAGCAAACTCCCCCTTTACCCGAAAGTGATTATGCCGTGAGTAAACTAGCGATGGAACATATGGCATCTCTATGGTTCAATCAGTTACCCATCGTTATAACTCGTCCATTTAATTGTATCGGGACAGGCCAAGCGGACAGCTTCCTCATATCGAAAATTATACACCATTTCACCAAAAAAAAAGTAAGCATCGAGCTAGGGGACACACTAATTGAAAGAGACTTTGTAGATATTAGATTAGCAGCATTAGATTACTACACAATCACCGTGAAGGGATAATCTTCTTCTATGTATAATATTGGTTCAGGGCAAAAGCATGCTATCATCGATGTTGTTGATACACTACCTAGTATCTCAGGTCATCATATAGCCATTTCCTGTAATCCTGAGTTTCTTCGGCCGAATGAAACAAAGTCCATTCGGTGTAATACAGAAAAATTAATGACTTTATACAAAAATCGTCCGTCCTATTCACTTGAGAAGATATTAAAGTGGATTTACTCAGAATCTGCTGCAAAGACAAGCTCAACCCAAAAAACTGCCTGGAACAATGACCCCTCACAAAAACCAAATCATAAAAAAATTGATTAATAAATAACTTATTCTTGCCATCTGCGCCACAAAAATATACATTGCATTATGTTTATTCAACTAATGGAAAATGGTTGTGCATATAGCTTTATCTATATGCGCTAGCCTTCACTACAGGCCCTCATCGTATGAAGCGCATAGTAAGATTAAGCTTAGTGATCTTTATAGTCTGCCTCAGAAGTGCTAAATTCAGGCTTACAATGTTACTTACGATGTTGGATTGGCAACTAAATGACAGATAAAATTTTTACATTCCTTGAGCCATATTTTGGGAAAAAAGCTGCTTGGTTTGGTGAGAAAGCGCCTATCATAGCTGATTCAATTTGCTTAGATCCTCAGACAAACTACCGAGCTGATTCTGGATTTCACGGCAAATACTCGGTTATTTGGATCTATGAATACAATTTGTTTGAGAATGAGAGCTGGCCTCTTCTTCTAAATGAAGCAATTTCATTGCTCTGTAAAGATGGGGTTATTATATGTCGCATGTCAGAAAATAAGAACGGTAGTATTTTTGCATTGAAGAGCTATCTTCATCGCAATCCATCTATCGAAGTAGACTTATTACAGCAACACAAAACTATTCAAGGCGATAAGGTTTGCGTGTTTAAAGTTGCACGAAAGCAAAAACGTAAAGTCGACAATAAGAGCTGGTCATTCGGTATATTAACTAATGGAAAAAAAGAGGAGAATGTTCGTCAACTTATCGAAAAAGCCTCAACTCTTTCTAAAGACCTAAATATAGAGTTTATCATCGCAGGTCAGTTCGACAAATCCAGTCTGATGACAAACATTGATATCACGATATTTGATTTAGATGTGTCGGACCAATTACCAAGAATTAGTCAAAAGAAGTATGAGATTGGAAAACTAGCGAAGTATGATAATGTTGCCATTTTTCATGATCGCTATCAAATTGGTGAGGATTTCTTCGATGGGTTTGATAAGTTTGGTTATGACTTTGATTTCATAACAGTGAGTCAACACTATGAAGATGGAAGCTTTTTCCCAGGGTATGCCGGATTCGATCTCCCGGTCTTTAAATGGATGACACCACATTATAGCAAAAACTACGGTAAACTATTCGCCGGACACTACATCAACGGCGGGGTGATGATTTTCAAAAGATCCACCTTACAAAAACTTTCTTTTAATCCACTTCTTTTACACAATGAAGCTGAAGATGTTGAGCTTTCTTTCTTCTTTATGAGTAACGGAATCGTGCCAAGGATTAATGTTTTTTCATCAGCCACAACAGTTGGCGTTCCTAACACCTACACAAAGACTTTTATTAATATTGATACATCAAAAAAAACTCGTTATAAGAAAAGTTTAAAGAGAAATTTCACGCGCATCATAAAAAAAGTCCAGTCAAAAGGTTTTATAAAAGTAATCTCTATAACCATTAAGAAAGTTCTGTCGACTTGTAAAACTCATAATTTAATACGTCATTTCCTCTACCGGACTTGGTGTAAAATCCGCCAACCTATCCGTAAATAGTTGGGAGATAATTTCTTGTATCGATTGTTAAGAAAAAAGGATTTTTAAAATGATTCACGCGATATTACTTGATAGTTCTATTTTATTCCATCATCATGGTGTGAAATGCTTGGTCTTGTCGATGTACTCTGATTGGATTAAGAATGGCAAAGAGGTTGACTTACTTGTTTGCGATGATAACGGACAAATTCGAGTATTGGAGCCAGATGCGGCTTCCATAGAAAATTTATTTTTTTCGGGCGAAAGTTTTATTGGAGATAAAAAAACCAACATAATATCGAAACTCTCTCGAAGTATGCAGAAAAAAATATCTCGGTCTACAAATATTAACGTAAATATTAGCCAGCTAAACCTGTTTAATAATAAAAAAGTTTATGATCAATTAACAATATCTGCACCTTGGCTTGTGGTACCGCATTTACCCCTACCGAAAGCACGTTCCACAAAAGTGATTGCACTCGACACCATACCAATCCAATATTTCTTTGATAATCCTAATAACCATAGTCTGCATATGTTTGCTCATGCGCATCACCTAGGCTACCAGTATGCTAGTTCACAAGATGGATTTTTATGCATTTCACCCTCTACTTTAGAAAGCGTAAAGAAGCTTGGTTATTTGGAAGAAAACACCCCTGCTGAAGTTTTACCTTATTTTATGCCCCCAGGTTTTAGCAGTATTTGTAATGATGAGTTAGTGGGAGTCCAACGCGAAAATACTGCTATCTTAGCTGCACCATTTGATACACGCAAAGGGTTGGATTTAATGCCCCAAATATTGAACGACAGCAGTATTACAAAAGTAAATATTATTGGTAATATTCGATGCAAATTAGAGTTAGTCAAAGCGTTTTTTAATGAGCTGAATATTAATGATGTGACTTGGTATGCAAATGCAAGCTTTGCCACAAAAAAAAGGCTTTTCTTAGAGGCGAAAGTGTTGGTGTTTCCATCTTATAATGAAGGGCTAGGGCTTCCCATGATAGAAGCTTATGCATGTGGATGCCGGTGTTTGGCTTTTTCCCATCTCTCTTCCAACGTGCTCCATGCAAAAGATCAAATGAATAGTATTGAGGAATTCAGGGGAGAACTGTCGACAGATAAGTTATCGTCTCATGATCCGCTGTATTATAGTCGTTATGCAAAGAAATTATGTGAGGTATAAATGCAAGAAATTATTTTTGATATAGGTGCAAATCGAGGAGAATTTGGACTGGAATTGGCGAAAACCAATCCAGATGCTAGTTTTTATCTTTTTGAGCCTATTTCTCATTTGGTCGATCATATGAATGACCAAAAAGATCAACACAATCTTAAAAATGTCAAGATTTATAGTTTTGGGATAGGCTCGGAAAATACAGAAGCACCATTCTATTACAGCGAATATGGTGATATGGGCATTTCAAGCTTCAAGCAACTGAATGATGTGAACATAGAAAGTGATGAGTATTGGCAAACACGCAGAGATTTGCAGATGACCTCAGTGATAGAGGCTGTAAAGGTTAAAAGACTTGATCATTTTATTGTTGAAAATAATATCGATCAAATCGACTTTATGAAAATTGATGCTCAAGGGATGACATGGGAAATACTGCAATCGCTTGGCTCTCATATAGATAAACTTATGGCTGGAATGATTGAGTCTCCATCAACAGAATTCAGTGCTTTATACAAGGATGAAAAGCTCTTATCTGCCTTTTTGATTTTTCTTGAGAAAAATGGCTTCAAAATTATGAAGGTTAAACCAAATGATGAAGCATGCAATGAATTAAATATTTTTTTCTCAAGAAGTATTAATAATTGGCGAGAAACTGTAGATAGTCTTGATTTAAATATGAACAGCATATTTAGTGGTAAAGATTTTTGGGGGGGGCCTTCATGTCAATTCAATGCCGAAATTAATAGATTGAATGCCCGTATTAATGAGCAAGATGCCGAAATTAATAGATTGAATGCCCGTATTAATGAGCAAGATGCCGAAATTAATAGGTTACATGCACAGATTAACGGATAATCTTATATAGGATACAGCGTGCTTAACATCGTAATTCCAATGGCAGGAGCTGGGTCAAGATTTGCTAAAGCTGGATATAAAGACCCTAAGCCACTGATCGAAGTTTGTGGCAAGACAATGATTGAAATAGTTGTAGATAATCTACGCCCACAACAGGCGCATAAGTTTATCTTCATTTGTCAAAAAGCAAATGTTGAAAAATATGGTTTACAGGAGAGACTAACTTGTTTAGCACCAAACTGTGAAATTATTCAAATTGATAGGCTAACAGAAGGTGCAGCATGCACGGTGTTGGCTGCCAGTCATGTGATTGATAACGACATGCCTCTTATGATCGCTAATAGCGATCAGTATATTGATTATTCAATTGATGATTATATTACTGTTCAATCCAAAGAAGGCTTAGATGGACTTATTATGACGATGACGGCTAATGACCCCAAATGGTCGTTTGTCGGATTTGAAGAGAATAGCCGTTTCGTTAACCGCGTTATTGAAAAAGAGATTATATCTAATGAAGCCACCGTTGGGATCTATAATTTCGTAAAAGGTAGTGATTTTGTTAATGCTGCAAAAGCGATGATAAAGCGTGACGAACGGGTTAACGGTGAATTTTATGTTGCGCCTGTTTATAATAGATTGATCAAAGAAAAGTTATACAAAATTGGTGTTGTGAATATCGGTTCTGAACGATCTGGTATGTACGGCTTGGGCATTCCCATCGATCTTGACTTTTTCCTAACAACTGAAATTGCTAAAACAATCGGCAGCAAGGTGGTTAAGTAATTGTGAAGATTTTATCCCACAGAGGTTACTGGAAGTCGGTTGAAGAGAAAAATAGCCGCTTGGCTTTTGAAAGATCCTTTAAGTTGGGTTTTGGGACTGAAACTGATTTGCGTGACTATAATGGGGAAATTGTTATTTCTCACGACATGCCAACAGAGAATGAGATGACTTTAACGCAGTTTCTTGATCTTGCCAGTGATTACAGTACTGCGAGTTTTCCACTAACACTTGCTTTAAATATTAAAGCAGATGGACTACATAAGGAAGTTTCCACAAACCTAACTCGTTTTAATAATATCAATTATTTCCTATTTGACATGTCTGTGCCTGATATGCGGATTTATATTCAGAATGGTCTGACAACCTATACTAGATACAGCGATGTTGAGCAGCATCCAGTCTATTTTGAAGAGGCCGATGGCGTTTGGCTGGATAATTTCTCGAAAGATACATGGATTAAACAAGAAATCTTATCGGAATTATTATCAAAAAAGAAAGTATGCGTTGTTTCTGCTGAATTACACAATAATAACCCTGAGGACTTGTGGAATATAATGCATCCGCTAAGAGATAATGGTAATCTATCATTATGCACAGATAAGCCAGAAGAAGCATTCATTTTTTTTGGGAAAGATTATGAGTAAATTAGATAAAATCAAAGCAGTTTTGTTTGATATGGATGGAGTGCTGATTGATGCAAAAGAATGGCATTATGAAGCATTAAATGAAGCACTAGAAATTTTCGGAACTTCTATTTCGCGCCATGCTCATCTGAGTATTTATGATGGATTGCCAACAAAAATAAAATTACAAAAACTTTCCGTGTCAATTAATTTACCGGAAGAGTTGCATAGCTTTATCAATAAATTGAAACAAAAGTTTACAATGCAGCATGTTTATAAGAAATGCTCTCCTGTTTTCGCACATCAATTCGCTCTCGCAAACCTAAAGCAACAAGGGTATAAAATCGGAGTATGCTCAAACTCAATCCGAAACTCTATTGATACCATGATGGAACTATCAGCCCTAAAACCATACCTAGATAAGTTTTGGAGCGCTGAAGACGTCAAACGTGGTAAACCAGACCCTGAAATATACACTAAAGCCATTGAGTATTTTGGCCTGTTTCCAGAAGAGGTTTTAATTCTTGAAGATAATGAAAATGGCATACAGGCTGCTCGAGAATCTGGAGCCCATTATATGGTCATTAAAGATCTCGCTGATGTGAATTACACAAATATTTCTTCCTTCATCACCGCTATCGAAACATCAGGGGCATTAAAATGATAAATATACTCATTTTGGCATCAGGCAGACATAAGGATAAGGAGCCCCCTACATGTATACAGGAATATAAAGGCAAAACTATACTACAATATATTAAAGAACAAAGTTTAGAAGGTATAGACGCAAATTATACTTTTGCATTTTTAGAAAATGATATGAAGCAGTATCACCTAGACAGTATTGCAAAAGTACTTGCTCCAGAAGCGGATATAGTTGCTCTACAAAGTAATACCGGTGGATCTGCTTGTACCGCTTTGTACGCAGCATGTAAATTGCAGCAAGATACGCCCTTATTGATTATCAGTACAAATGAAATTGTCGATATTTGTTATGCTGATGTTTTGAGCTCTTTTGAAAATGATGCTGACGGAGGCATTATGACATTTAGTTCCGTGCATCCGCGATACTCTTACATTAAACTTCTAAATTCCAGTATTGTTGAAGTTTGCCAACAAAAACCATTGAGCAATTATGCCACCACAGGAAGTTTTTGGTTTAGAAAAACATCTTTTTTTGTAAACGCCGCAAAGAAATCCATCTTTAATAATTGCGTGACCTCAAATCAATTTTATATTGCTCCAGTTTACAATCAAATGCTTCTAGATGGAATGAAAATACACCACTATGATGTTGAGGGTCATTATATTCCTTTCAAAGCAGATATGCCGAGCGATTTCTCGAGGATTGAAGCCAAAGAGGTATAAATGAAACTTTTTAAATTTGATGATATGGTAAACGGTTGGTTTGTTGGAAGTTTTTCTCCTTCAAGCTACAAAACTTCGACCTGTGAGGTGGCTTTAAAAAGTTATAAGCGAGGAGAAAAAGAAAAAAAACATTTCCATAAAATTGCGACTGAAATAACTCTCATTCATGCTGGGTCGGTTATTATGTTCGATCAAAAATTTGATGCTGGAAATATTATTGTTATTGAACCGTACGAAGAGACTTCTTTTGAAGCACTTGAAGATAGTATAACACTTGTGGTTAAGGTTCCCGGAGCATTGGATGACAAGTATTTATCATCATGTATCCGATGAAACCATACTTCTCTGGATAAACGGAAGACTACTATCAGAAAACAACCTTACCACCCTCAGTATTTAAAACACTGAGTAATACAAATTTTTTCTATGTTGACGAACTCAACATAGAAACCAGAGATATTTTAAATACATACTTCGATATTGCAATTGTAACTATCAGCGCAAATTGGTTAGCACCAATACTTCGATGCTTTAAGGGAAAAATCATTTACAGGGTTTATGGTCAAACTCATAAACTCTCAAATGACTTCTTCCATCTAAAGATAGCTGAGCTGGCAATAACAGAACGCGCCAACACAGTTTCAGGGTTAAGCAACAAAAAGATTATGTGTCGTGAATGGCGGAGAGAGAGGGATTCGAACCCTCGGTACGGCATAACCGCACACACGCTTTCCAGGCGTGCCCCTTCGACCGCTCGGGCACCTCTCCAGTATTGAGCGTGCATTTTAGCACAAAGGGCTCAGATTTCATAGACCATCAGAGGCTTAAACATTCGACGATCACTACCGAATAAAGACGCTTTTCCAGACAATGCATCCAATCGCAAAAAACCAAATCTATTGCGTCGTGAAAATAACCCGTCAAGTAAAAACGATGTTAGTCGAGAACACCATGATTCAAGCCCATGTGGAATGATCTCAACAGCCACATCATATAAGCTGCATATCCCAGAGATGTTTATAATGGCCATTTTTCTTAATCAAAGCATGATGAGACCCTTCCTCAACAATACGCCCCTTATCCAAGACCACAATTCGGTCCATATGGATCAATGTTGATAACCGGTGCGCGATAGCAATCACCGTAGCTGGACTTTTCTCCAACACAGTATCAATCGAAGCCTGTATAAGCTTCTCCGTGGGCGAATCCAAGCTACTGGTGGCCTCATCTAAAATCAAAATAGGTGCATCTTTAAGAATAGCACGCGCAATGGCAATGCGTTGCCGCTGGCCACCACTCAACTTCACCCCTCGCTCACCAACAATGGTTGCATAGCGATCTGGCATATTCATAATATCTTGATGAATATTGGCTTGTCGGCAAGCATTTTGAACCTTCTCGAGCGTTGCATCCGGACATGCCAACAACAAGTTATCAAGAATAGACCGATGCAACATCGTAATGTCCTGGGGAATCATAGAAACCTGATCACGTAGGGAATCTTGCGTCACAGAGCGAATACTGTGATGATCAAGCTTAATATCACCAGAAGTAATGTCAAAATAGCGCAGCAAACATTTAATGATCGTTGTCTTACCTGCCCCACTTAAACCGACCAAGCCCACCTGCTCACCAGGGCGAATGGACAACGAAAAATCCTTAAGTACGTATCGTTGACGCTGATCATACCGAAAAGCAACGGATTCAAAATCAATCCGCCCAGAAACCCTAGACAAAACTACAGCCCCGGCCATGTCAACCACATCCTCTGATGCAAAAAGCACCTCATAGGATGAGCGAATTTTTGCTAAATTTGGGGTTATAGAAAAAAGCAATGTATCAAGCAAGGTGTTGAGCTGACGATGTATTTTGAGTGTCAATAATGACACAAAAGCAACCCCCCCTGCCGTTATAGCGCCTTGCAAGAAAGAATAAGCAAGTAAATAAATTTGAATAGCGCTCATCAATACCACCAGAACAGTATCCACACTATCCACCGCATAGGTATCAAAACGGCGACGTTTTCTATCTCTATCCTGCCAGAGATGAACCACAGGCAACAAAGCGTTGTGGACCTCACGATGCATATGACCAATAATTTTTATAGCGAAAACATTCACAATACCATCATTGATGATCCCCAAAGCATCTTGTCTGGCAGCATAATAAGACTGCTGGTATTCCATTTGCCACGTCAACAAATAATAAATCAGTGGCAAGTAAACTAGGATAAAACCCAAAAGTACCCAGGCCGCGACAGAGTGAACGGCGAACAAAAACACAACGCCTATACATACCGTGAAAATCACAGTGGCCACCCGAAAGAGTGAGTCAATTAACGTCGCAATCCCCTCTTGAAAATCAGAAATCTTACTCGCAATATCGCCAGACATCCTCGAATCGAACCAATATAGTGAGTGACGAAATGTATGTGCATACACATCAAGGACAGTTTTTTTAATAATTGAAGGAGCATAACATAAATTAACGATACGCATAAAGAAATAAACCAAATGCGACATCAACTTATACAGAACAAAAAAAGCGATAAAGACGAGAATATGATCTCCTTGATGATAGGCAATTTGATCAATGATTTCTTTGATTTTATATTCTACCAAAATCTCAAAACAGGCCGATCCCAACGCAATCGTCAACAAAGCAAGACAATACAACCAGTACGCACAAAGGAAGTCCAACGCATAACGATACAATGATCCATACTTACGCATCGTAAACTCAAAGATTGCTTCCTTCGCAGTCATATAATCATTATCTCCTACTTGATCATATCCGAGAGAACAGATAGCGGGGCTCCATGCACAAAAGCTATCGATCAATCACCGCCCGTACTATACCATGATGCATTTGCAAAATCCCATCCACAGACGGCAAACTTGACAAACGACGGGCAAACGATGGGCAACTTACCGAATCGATAATATTGGCAAACACGCCACAGAAACGGTTTTGGAGGAAACAGCCAGATCTGTTAGCAGCATATCAAAAAAACGAGTGGAGCAACTGGTTGCCAACGATGATCTGATAACATCACGACAGCTAGATATTCGTTTTTACCGCTGCTGTAGAGGTCGTTCGGCGATAATCTATAAAGAAATAAACAACCAAAACAACAGCCATATAAACCGCGAAGCCTAATGCAATTTCAAAGGGATCATCTGTGATCAGATGCGTTACCAAATAACCAGCAATAAGGCTTGCTAGCGCATACACTGAGACCGTTAGCGATGTGATAAGACCTGAACCAACTGCATCTTTTTCAATGCTTTGTGTTGTCGACACAAATAAATTGATGATCATAATATTCGAACACAAAAAAGATAAATAAAAGATCATAAGATAACAGCTAAACTGTGCAAGCCCACTCATCAGTCCAAACGTGGCCAGATAGCCAAAAGACAGCACACAGCAAATGATAACCATAGCACTTGTCACATCAGTGATTCGAAAATGTTTGAGTAAGAACGTATTCATTTGCCCGGATAAGTAGCCAACGATACCTGTAATAACGCCGTAAAGAATGGATAGCCACGTTTTCGACAAGCCAAAATGATCGGTCAAGATAACTGGAAACAGAAAAAAACCCGATTCTAGAACCGTGACAACAAGTGCATACTTAAAACAACTACTTCGATACTGCACATTTTGTATTGTGCGTTTCAGCTGATCAATTAATTGCTGCCACGTAGCGGTTTTTCGCTGTACAGACTTCGCCAATCGATAGAGTTGTGTGCGCGTAATCACGAAGATCGTGATACCAATCATACCATTAATAATAAAGAATGATTGCCATCCAAATAAATTACTCACTTGGTTGAGTAACAACGGCGCCAACCCAACCAGAATATAAGAATAACCACTAATTCGTGAATAATGCTTTGCACCACTTTTTACATCGCAGTTTTCATGAATAATGGTACGCACACTGATTTCACCCACTGTACTACCCAAACCAGCACATGCTCGCAAAATCATGAATAACCACGGAGAATGACAAAAGGCAGTTGCTAGACAAGATAAGACGTATATGCCTAGGAATATCATCGTAGTGCGTCGTCGACCGATGCGATCTGACAAAAGTCCAACACTACTCTGACCAACCATACAACCTGTAATAAAGGGCAACATTAGGTATGCTTGCATCGAGCTAATACCAATACCTAACGCATCTGTCATGTGCCCTATAACACCATAACTGCCAACATAATGAATCATACGTAGAGACTCTAATAGCACCAGCGCAAACTGCATACGTGGCTGACTTAGCATAAGCAAAAATTCCAGTAAATCGGTTTCATAGTCTCAACACTGACAATTGGGCAGGGTTTTAAGAGTGAGTCATGATCAACGAACTTGTTCATGACTAGCGATACACTTACATTTTAACATGAAAATCGTAATTTCGAGACCATATCATCAACTTAAATTAAAAGTAACGCCTCGAAATGAAAATCACC
>PBLX01000027.1 GCA_002722435.1 Legionellales bacterium
CGATCAAGTCAACAGGAATACTACTCAACTTATCCTCACGAACGGTTGAGTTTTACTTGAAAAACATCAAAACAAAAATGCAAGTGCGCACAAAAGATGAGGTGCTATCCAACTTAAGCTTCCTGAAATTCAGCGACTATCCAATTGTACACGATGTGCTCGCCGAGCTACTTGAACTTTCTGAGCCGATTCCGAAGCGACATGCTGCGCACCCGACTACAAAACTAAAACTGGCACACTAGCGAGATACTAAATTGGCGCCATTGGCCCTCATGGCGCCTTACTACAGCTCGGATTCGCAATTAGGGACATTCATGACCGCCTCAATACCGTGATGCAGTCCGGGCTCCAGTTGAAGCAATGCTTTTGTTGCCAATAAAATGCCCGGCTCAAATGCACGCCTGTCGATCTGATTCAGACTGATTGTTAAACTTTCGCCAGTCTGACCAAATATGACATCCTGCTTTGCTAAAAAGCCCTGAGAGCGAATGCTATGGATAGGGATATGGTGCGATTTCGGGTCATTATTATCGGCACTATCGAATGCTTGGTTCTCACGATTATACCTGATGTGCGCCGCAGTGTTCATACTTGTTGCGGATGGAGCATCTTTTTTTTCAGCATGGTGATACTCAACGATTTCACAATCTGGCAGATGCTGTGCCACCAGTTTTGCCGCCTGATTCATCAATGCTGCAGCGATGGAAAAATTTGGAACCACTAAGCAAGGCACTGCATTTTGCTTTGCTATACGATTGAGGTTACTACGGTCATCATTGCTTAACCCGCTTGCACCGACGATTGTCGGCACTGCTGCTTTGAGTAGCTGTAGACTATTTACATAAACGCTTTCACAGTTGGTTACTTCGATGGCAAGCGCAGGCTTGTTTACACGAATCTCAGTATCAACACACTGCTTGCGTGTTACAGAGACCACATGTCTATATATTCTCGTGTTGCTAAGTGCACGGCACACAACTGAGCCCAGCTTACCAGAGCCGCCGATTACAAGCACTGTTTGTGTCATATAACGCTACTGGCGTATGACGCAATTATCGTCATTGAGGTCTGCATAGTATAGATTTTGCCCTGCGACATTCGACTTTGGTACAAAATGTTTACATGTGTGCTTGTTATAGTTTACGGTCACATCAATATGATTGACGCTTCTTCTGAAGGATTTTGTGTCGATGTGGCAACTATTGATAGAGCTCTTTTTGAATATCTTGTAGAAGGTGAATTTGCCGTCATTCACTAGGCGCGCAGCGCCAGTAAGCTTAGCTCGTAGTTCGCCGGTAATGTTTGCGGACTGTTCTGTCTTGTTGTTAAATACAATTGTTGTACAGTGGCTTCCTTTACAAGGGACGTGGCCTGGAACGCACTGAAGGTCGTAGAACTGGGCGTAAATCGAAACAGAAGCCATTAACAAAATGCTGGAAAGATAGTTAAAATATTTCATATGTGTACTCTCTTGGTTTTTTATTGTACTTCACACAAAGATCAAAATAAAGCCCTTGATGGTAAAAAATTATGACTATATCCAGTCCATTGCCTGATTGTTTGCATGCAGGGCATGCCGTATAAGGCGATCTTTTATTGGCTTGACTTTGTCAACCGTATACAGGCCCAGTGCTAGTAGTGTCTGTAGATAGCTTGTGTTTTTTACACAGAAATATCTACGCATCGCCGCATAGGTTTCACGTGACAAGGCATCAAAGCCCCGACAGTTAGCCTCATATTGATCGAGCACATAGGGGCTTGATAATCGTCGGTGCTGCCTTTGCACTTTAACCAGCTTCCCTGTTAGCTCAGCAACATGCCGAAGCCCCATATTGAGCCCCTGCCCAGCGAGAGGATGTACTGCATTGGCCGCATCACCAATCAACACAATTTTTTTAGCATGATATTTTAGCGCACTCTGACTGACGATCTGGTGTTGGCGCGGCAGGTCTTGCGTATGGCAGGCACCATAAAACGGCAATGCTTTTTGAACACGTGCCACAATTTGTTCTGCTATTTTTGCTTGACTGACATGTTGGTCGAGATGTGCTTCAGTTGACCAAACATAGACGCTTTGGTGATAATTTATTGTTGGCAGGATGCCCAGCACTCCATCTTCAAAAAAATGTTGCCTAGCTGCCCACTGATGGGGGTTTTCATGAACGAGAATCCCTACCCATGCGATGTCGTTGATTGCTTGATCCTTGTTGACCCCGATACCTGCTGCGTCCCGAGCCCACGAGTTGACGCCGTCGGCACCTATACATAATTGCGCCTCGATTAACTGCCCTTTCCGGGTTACTAAGCGCTCATGCTTATAGTCCCAACTGGCCGGACTGTCTTCGCATATAATCCATTGATCTTTTGATTGTTGACAGTAATCCCACAAGGATTTTTTGAGGCGAAAGTTGTTTAAAATGAAACCCAGATTTTCTGCCATAGCGTCTCGATGCGAAATTTTTATTTCAGACTCGCCACCTATCTTGACGACCATGTTCTGGTAAGCACAAGCAAATGGACTGAGCTCATTCCACAGGCCTAATTTCTCCAGCAGCGCTGTTGCTGGACGCGCAAGCGCACTTACCCATGCTGACTCAAGTTGAGACTGCGTGTAGGGTTCCGTCGGTAAATGCTTATCAATGCAGCAAACCTTGAGTCCCGACCTGATTGCGCTTGCTGCCGCTGCAAGACCAGTTATACCTGCACCGATGATGACGATATCTGCTTTTATAGCTTTTGATTCATCCATAGCCAAGTCCTAATGCCTCAAGCTGATGCTGGGCACGTTGACTGACGCCTAATAGTGCCCATGCTGTCCTCTCGAATACACGTGAATAGGTGCCATACCCTCTTAAATGCGCCAGCAACCGTTCCATCTGGCGGAACCAATGATCATGGCGAGGCTGGCAATCGGCTGAAAATTGTGCACCCCATGCCTTAGATGTACTTCTATGCCAAGGAAAGTGTTGCTGTAGCTTATGTAGGGCCGCACAATCTTGAATTGCGATGTTGAGTCCTTGTGCGCCTACTGGTGGTGTGCTGAGGCTGGCATTCCCGAGTAATATCATCTTTTCATGACTAGCGACTGCTCTCGATTGTAGGATGCTTTTTTGATTTGACACGATCTCGCAGTCCACCACTTGCCCAATACGTGATGACAAACATCGATTAAAGAGCGATACTAATTGGCGCTCACTTGATAGCTCAGCATCAAACTGGCCAGCCAGTTGCGTCACGATAATCCATCCAGAATTGGCGGACATAGGAATGCAGCCAAGTATCTGGTCACGACTTTTTCTGACGTATCCAGAACCAGCTGACCAGTGACTTGTGGTGACTTTACACACGATGCTTTCGGCAACGCTGGGGTGTTTTGTGCACGGGATTTGCAATTGATTTGATATGGGCGATCGAGTGCCATCGCAAATCACCAAGCGTTGACAACCCCAATGTCGATCTGCTGCGTGGATTTTAATGTCTTGTTGGGCATCATCAACGCGATTGATGCTAGTATTTACTTGGGCAACCCTCTTCTGTCTCTGTATGACGTGCTGTATATGCTCCATTAATCGCCTTGCACTGACCACGTATGCTGCTGGCTGATTGTTATCACGCGCGATATTGACCATGCCAAAGCAGCCCTCAGATGATAGGTGCAACTGACGCATTGCTGTGATTAAATAATCATCGCTCCACAAGCCCAATTTTTCTAAGGTATCGCGACTGGAAGGACGTAGAGATAGAGGGTAATCGATTGTGCTTCTGTCAGTGTTGGACGGGAAGAATTGCGTGACCTGCTGGCCTCGATGCGCGAAGCACTGAGCTGCAATTGAACCTACTAGCCCACCCCCGATCACTGCTATTTCAATCGTGGGATTCATTATGCACTCATCAAATTTTCGATATCAGTTATTTCTATAGGTGCATTTTCGGTGAAATTTTCAATCCCCTCATCCAAAACACGAATATTGTCTTCGATGCGTACACCAATGCCAAGAAATCGATCATCTTCTAGATGCTCACTCTTGCTAAGATACAGGCCTGGCTCAATGGTAACCACAACATTACTCTCCAGAGAAAATTGTTCTCGTGATGGACTGGGGTCGTGCACATCAAGCCCCAGGGAATGTCCAATTGCGTGTCCGTAAAAGGCTTCAAATGCAGCTTGTGGATCGCAGCTTTTCTTGATGACACCAATGTGTTTCAGCCCATCAACAAGCAGTTTTTGGCTGTGGCTATGTATTTCAGAAAAACGCACGCCTGGCTTTAGCATCTGAAGACAACTGCGGTGGGCGGCCATGACCACATCGTAAACCGCCTTTTGCTCTGCTGAGAACTTTCCAGCTACTGGCCATGTTCGAGTCACGTCAGCACAGTAATGATCGATATGACAACCGGCATCCAGTAAAATACATTCGTCTGGATTAATCTTGCTGTTATTTTTTGTATAATGAAGTGTACATGCGTTGGCACCAGCAGCGGCGATTGAATCATAAGCAAGTCCCGATGCGCCATTCATCTGTGCGTAGTATTGAAATGATGCTGCGATCTGCCTTTCGTTTGAGAATATATGTTCAGCAGATGCGCGCATGGTATCTTTGTGCGCACGGGCAGTGATACGACCTGCCTCGCGCATCAGCTCGATCTCTTCATTTGTTTTTACAAGCCGCATTGCTGTAAGATGCTGAGCAAGTGTGAGCTGGTCGATTTCCCCAGCCTTGGTCAATTGTTGTCGTGCCAGGAAATCAGCTGGCGCATCCAATGTAAATACGGACTGATATTGCTGATTTTGGCGCTCTAACCACTCGGGGAACGCTTTTAGAGGCCGCGCATGATCAAACCCGTGTTCAGTTTGTGCAGCTGTATGCGATATATTCCTACCATGCCACCTAGCATCGTGACTGTTTTCGCCGACGTGGTACAAAGTTGACTCGATCCCTCTGTTTTTCGACATAACAAGGATAGCATCTGGTTCTTGCCACCCCGATAGGTAATAAAAGTTGCCGAGTTGCCAAAAAGGAAAATGCTGATCGGCCGACTTGTGCTGCCGTTTTGCACCAAAAATGACCAAAATAGATGAATCAGGTACTTTGTCCAGCAGCGCCTTGCGACGAGCGATGTATTGTTGTGTCGTGACCATCGTGTTGTGAGCGTTTGTATATTCACCATGAAAACAGAAAAAATGCTGTTTTACAATCTGTCTTATGGATTCACTTTATAACCAGACTGGTCGATACTGCTTTTTGCTTACCGTATTGACGATATTGAGGGTTATTGTATCCATTAATCACATTTTTCTATTGGGTACTCGATGATATTATTAAGTCGCAGGAGACACTGATAGGTTTTTTTGGAGTGTTGTGACCATTTGCTCTTGTCCAGGATGACCTTGTAGTAAGACTCTGATGACTGGCTCTGTTCCAGACTGACGAACTGTCGATATGATATTGCCTTTGGACTTTAGTACCTCGTCGATGTGAACCTTTAACCGCGCTTGCTCTTGGCCGGATGTATAGGGTAGATTGACGATCACTTGTGGATGCTTTACAAAGCTTTCCATCCATTTTTCAAGGCTCTTACCGCTTTGTTTCACCGACGCGAGGACTTTTGCTGCTGCCAATATGCCATCACCTGACTGGTTTAGACCGTTTATGATGAGGTGACCATTTGGTTCAGCGCCAAAACTGGCATCCTCTAGTCGCATTGCTTTCTCAATATTTTGATCCCCAACTTTTGCCATGATTGATTTGATATCATGTTTTTCAAGTGCGTCGACCAATCCGCGGTTAGACATTGGCGTTATCACCACATGACGCGTTTCTTGGTGGGTCAATGCTAATATAAACAACATGTGGTCGCCATCAATCTCTCTGCCCTTCGAGTCCACCAGGATGACACGATCGGCATCGCCGTCAAAAGCACAGCCACAGTCTGCTTTTTGCCGTATGACTTCTCGGCGAAGTGTCTCAGGATGAGTAGAACCTGAAGCCCGATTGATATTATAGCCATCATACTCAGCATGAATCATAGAAACATCAAAACCAAGTTTTTGGAAAATAGGCGCAGCGACTTTGCTCGCTGCCCCAAATCCAGGGTCTATCACAATCTTCATGTCGAGGTTTGTCTTGTAGGAGGCAATGCATTGCGTAACGTATGCCGTATAGGCATGTACGGCTAGTTGGTGACTTTCATACACCTGCCCAAAACGAGTCCTCGCATCGATCTCGCATGGTTGGCGCATGGTAACTATAAGATCATCTCGTTGATATGATTCAATTTTTCGTCCATCAGCATTGAACAACTTGACGCCATTATCAGTTGCTAAATTATGCGAAGCCGTGAGCATCAAACCACCATCGAGTTGCTGTTCCTTGATCCAAAACGGCACAACGGCGGTTGGCACAATGCCCAATCGATGAACATCCACTCCAGCAGACGTCAGACCGCTGATCAGTGCAAACTCCAGAGGCGCTGATGACGCCCGCGTATCGGTTGCAATACATACCCGTGGACTATCTGTATGTTGTCTGAGCATGGCACCAAAGGCCCATCCGATGGCCTGCATGCCCTGCGGGTCAACACAGTTTTCACCAATAGCGGCGCGGATACCATCGGTGCCAAATTTTACATGCCGGCTGTTGCGCATGAGTTGACCCTAACTGATTATATACTTGTATCGCTGTCGATAATGAGCTCGTCCTCACCAGGCTTCGGTTCTTCAGCTTTTTTTCGGCGTGTCCGTGTGGTTGGTTTCTTTGCAGCACCTTGTGACGGCTTTGTTTCTAGTTTTCCTGCTTTGCTGCCATTGATTTTTTTTGAGTTATCAATCCAGTTTTCAGGCAACCTGACTTTTTTGCCGGACATAATGTCCTCAATTTGATTCTTGTCGATAGTCTCGAACTTCATCAGCGCGTCAGCCATGGCATGAAGCTGATCCATGTGTTTGGCCAGTACTTTTCTCGCCCGTTCATAGTTTCGATCGATTACTTTTCTGACTTCTTGGTCGATTATGTACACCGTTTGCTCAGAGCACTCTCGCTCTTGCCCAACAGATTTTCCAAGGAACACCTCACTTTGCTCAGCGGTGTAATTGATAGGCCCTAGTGTATCGGTCAAACCAAAGACAGTCACGATCTTTCTCGCAAGCTCTGTGGCACGCTCAATGTCATTGGATGCACCAGTTGTCACTTTTTCAGGACCAAAAATCATCTCTTCTGCAAGGCGTCCACCATAGAGTGCTGATATTCTGCTCTCTAGCTTCTCTAATGACTGGCTGTATTGATCTCTCTCTGGCAGGAATACGGTTACACCAAGCGCTCTGCCGCGTGGTATTATAGAGACCTTGTGCACAGGGTCATGATCGGGCACATTGAGCCCAACGATCGCATGACCGGCTTCATGGTAAGCGGTCAGAAGCTTTTCCTCGTCATTCATCACCATGGCGTGACGCTCGGCGCCCATGATGATCTTGTCCTTGGCCATTTCCAGCTCAATCATGCTGACTTTTTTCTTGTTTTCTCTTGCCGCAAAGAGTGCAGCTTCGTTGACAAGATTTGCTAAGTCTGCTCCAGAGAAACCGGGCGTTCCTTGCGCAATTGATACTGGATCTACGTCTTTGTTTGTCACAACTTTACCAAGATGAACCGATAATATCTTCTGTCGCCCATTGATGTCTGGTAACGGTACAACAACCTGTCGGTCAAAACGACCAGGTCGTAAAAGCGCAGGGTCAAGGACATCTGGGCGGTTGGTAGCAGCCATCACAATGACGCCCTCGTTACCTTCAAATCCATCCATTTCGACAAGTAGCTGGTTTAGCGTTTGCTCTCTCTCGTCATTACCACCGCCGAGACCGGCACCACGTTGACGACCGACGGCGTCAATTTCATCAATAAATATGATACAAGGCGCTTGCTTTTTTGCTTGATCAAACATGTCGCGTACCCGAGATGCTCCCACACCGACAAACATCTCTACAAAGTCGGAACCTGAGATGCTGAAGAATGGGACATCGGCTTCTCCAGCGACAGCCTTGGCAAGTAGTGTTTTACCAGTACCTGGAGGGCCAACCAGCAAAGCGCCACAAGGAATACTGGCACCTAGTTTCTGGAATTTTCGTGGGTCTTTAAGAAAATCGACAAACTCTTGTACGTCTACTTTTGCTTCTTCGACACCGGCAACGTCATCAAAAGTAACGGGCTTCTGAGTATCTGAAAGAAGGCGTGCTCGACTTCTGCCAAACGACATGGGGCCGCCTTTGCTACCCGACCCACCGCCTTGAAGTTGGCGCATGGCCCACAGCCAAAGACCGATGAGTAGTAGAAACGGTGTCCAGTGTACAAAAATCGTAAGGAGTAAACTTTGCTGCTCGGGCTCTTTACCTGAGGTGATGACATTGTTTTCTTTGAGTGTGGCAAGTAGTGCGCCATCATTGAGCGGCATGAATGTCGTGAATTCAGTATTGTTGGTAAACCGCCCGTGTATGCTTTGGTCACGGATCTCAACAGATTCAACGTCTCCCTGTTCTACTCGTTGAATGAACTCAGAATACTTCAGCATTTCGACACGATCTTTGGCGGGTGAAAAGCTTGTAAAGATACTCATCACTAATAAAATGATGACTGCCCAAAGCGCTAGATTTTTCGTTTTCTCACTCATGATAATGGATCTCCTGTAGCCTCTGTATGTGGCATTTTGTCTAGGCAAAGCAAGTATATTTCGCCTGATTCTCGACGTGAAGCATCAGGCTTTACCACTTTAACGCGTTTGTATGTCGAACGCAACGTTTTCAATATATCATTGAAGCCTGATCCGTGAAATGCTTTCACCAGTAGAGAACCGTGATCTTGTAGATAATTTCGGCTAATATCAACCGCAACCTCAACAAGATGCGCCGATCGCAATTGATCTGTGCGCTGATGCCCACACATGTTTGGCGCTATATCTGACAAGACTAAATCCAAACCGTTCGCCGCGATTGAATGATACCATTGATCACTCTCTTTCGACTCCATATTTCCCTGACGTATCTCAACGTTGCCAATAGGTGCTGTCTCCAGTAGATCAATCGCATATACTTGGCCTTCAGCACCCGTCCACTCTGCGATAAGCTCTGTCCAACTACCTGGCGCGCACCCAAGCTCTAGGACGCGCATGCCTGGTTGGATAATCTGGTATTTCTCCTGTATTTCAATCAGTTTAAATGCAGCTCGGGAGCGATAGCCTGCTTCTTTGGCTTGCCGCACGAAGGGGTCTTTTTTCTGGCGATCGAGCCATTTTTTGCTGCTTTTTGATAAGCTCATCTTGCGTTGTATAGCTTCTTTAAATCAGATGTATGGGCTTATTTTTGAAATTCAAGGGGAGCCTTGTAGATGATGACTATTCGTCGTGTTGGCTGCTGCTGTGCACAACCAACCACTCTAGATGGCCTCTCGCTCTGATGCAGGCCATGTCGTTGAATACAAGAGTTCACCAACATTTATTCATCAACACTTGCTTTAACGCAACAATCAGGACACCCAGCTTTCTCAATCCTCTGGCTTCAGAACTGGCTGCAATGCCATGACATTTTCTCAGTCAAGCGCCCGCAATGTACGTTGAGTTGAATAATGAAGGTCTGATCAGAGTGCTTCAGCGTGTGCTGTTAAGAATGAACTGATGCCCTCTTGATCTGCCTGAAATCCAGATCGACCATCTTGCCAACCTGCCTGGCAAACTTCGCCATGCTTCTCATGGTATTGGATGGCCTGAATGGTACGCACAATCTCGTCGATATTACGACCAACTGGCAAATCATTCACATGCTTGGCACATACTTTTCTGTTTTTGTCGATGATGATACTTGCACGATATGCAACATGGTTTTCACTATGCTCAACTCCGTAGTCTTGGCATATTTGATGACTAACATCTGCTAGCATTGTGTAATCAACTGGCCCAATACCACCTTGGTTGACGGGCGTTTCTCGCCAGCGAAGGTGTGAAAACTCAGAATCGATACTCACAGTCATTACGCGTGTTCCAAGTTTTTTCAATAGTGGCATGCGTTTGTGCAGCGCGATCATTTCAGTTGGACAAACGAATGTGAAATCCAATGGATAAAAGAAAAGTAGTGCGTACTGGTCTTTGGTCGCTTCAAAAAAATTAAAGCCTTCTATGATTGAGCCGGTCTCTGACACGGCATTGCAGGTGAAATCTTTGGCGGTATGACCAACTTCGATTGACATTGTTGTGCTCCAGTTTTGTTGTATGCATGTTAACATAATCATCAATACGACTCAAACAGCGCCGCACTGGTGTTGCTATCTCATTGGCAATCTCTTAGGCTAGTGTCATCGCTTTAATCGGTTACACGCATGCACACTCAACCTGAATTGCCTTACAGTAAGGACGCACTTGCTCCCTACATCTCTGAAAAAACAATGGATTATCACTATGGCAAGCACCACAAAGGATACTTCGATAAGCTCAACGCGCTGATCAAAGGTACGAAGCACGAGACTGAAACGCTGGAGACCATCGTAAAATCCTCGGAGGGTGCGATTTTTAATAATGCCGCTCAAGCATGGAATCATATTCTTTATTGGGATAGCATGAGCCCCAAAATGGCGCAATCTCCAGTGGGCGACCTACTCAGTGCCATTGAGCGTGACTTTGGCACAGTGGATAAGCTAAAGGCAGAATTTACAGAAGCTGCTTTAAATACTTTTGGTTCCGGTTGGGCCTGGCTTGTTCTCGATCCGCATGGAAAACTTGTTGTTGTAAGCACATCGAATGCACACAACCCACTTGAGATGCCTGGAACAAAGTCACTTCTTGCTTGCGACGTGTGGGAGCACGCCTACTATTTAGACACACAAAATAACCGAGCATCTTATCTAGAGCACTTTTGGCAGGTTTGCAACTGGGAGTCTGTGCATCAAAAGTTACAAGACGAGACCTAGTGGACTCTTACCACCCTTCACGAAGAGCGGAATAGTGGGATGAAGCAAGTGGAAACCGGCTATGCGAGCAATAAGCGGCAAAAGTAAACGGCGGCAACAATACCGCAGAGCTCTCCGATGAGACTTGCTACGATGGCATGGCGGGTACGGCTGATATTGACTGCGCCAAATAACACGGCAACCAAATAAAATGTGGTCTCCGTTGCCCCCATGATGGTTGCAGAGGTCAGTGCAATCAAACTGTCAGGCCCAAACTGATTAATCAGATCGAACATCATCGCATTGGATGCAGCGCCACTGAATGGTCGCAATAAAGCCAGTGGCAACAGCTCTTTACTCAACCCGAGCATTTCGAGTGATGGCCCAATATAATCGGCGATTAGATCAATTGCACCTGAGTCGCGCAGCATACCCACTGCCACAATCATACCCACTAGATATGGCATCAGTTTGAAGGTTATCTTGAGTGCGTCGCTAGCACCTTCTAAAAACGACTCAAATACCGCGACACGCTTCAGGGCACCAACGCAAGGGATAGAGACAATTACACCCAGCAGAATGTAGCTTGACGTTGTGCTTGCCATGATAGAAAAACTCATGGGACCACCCCTTGCCATCGCGTCAATAGATTTATATTACCCATGACGCTCCTCTACCGGCTTTTTTTGCATCAGCAAGCACGCAATCACCGAGCCTACGGTTGAACAAATCGTTGCAAGAAGTGTTGTGATGATGATCTTGGTCGGGTCATTGCTTCCCGCTTGAGTTAAAGCCGCAATTGCTGTGGTTGGAAGTAACTGTACGCTTGAACTTGTGATCACTAGGAACAAACACATGGCATTACTGGCCGTGGCTGGGCTAGGGTTTAGTTTTTGTAGCGCCTGCATTGCGCGAATACTGATGGGTATGCTCGCATTGTTTAGGCCTAACATATTACTGACAATACTAAAAGTTATTGCACCCATGGCCGGATGATCGCTGGGTATGTCTGGAAAAAGCCTCTCCAAGATTGGCTGAAGGTATCTCGCGATGACTTTGACAGCTCCGCAGTCTTCAGCAATCTTCATGAGACCAAGCCAGAATGCCATAATGCCGATCAACGAAAGCGAAAGCTCGATGGCTCGGTTGGCATGAATTGGAATATGACTGACCATGAATTCCACCTTGCCATTGATTATAGCAGCAACAGCAGAGATGATAATCATAAGTGCCCAGATGACGTTGAACATGGTTCTTGCGGGTCTTTTAGCTCTGATGTACAATAGCATAGATCATTGAATAAGGCAATTTTTGTGCCCCCAGTAGAAACCATTAGCTTATCTGATTCGCCTGTATCTCAAGCTGTTTCAGCTATAGAACAGGCACGCGTTGATTATCAAAGTTATGTCGCCAATTACGAGGCGATGGCTGTAAAGCATTCAGGGAAACTGACTGCCTGCCTCGCAGTCTTTGATCAACGACCCTATGTCCCCGACCCTATAGGTGATGGCGTGAACGACCATATCGATGCCCGCCCACTGGTGAATACGACGGCGTTTGATTGTATGACACTATGTAGTACCGTCATTGCTATGGTGGCATCTAAAAGTTTTGATGACTTTCTTAGCAATTTAGATCGGGTACGCTATGGGAGTAGACCATCGGGTTATTTGAATCGACACCACTTCATTGAATCACAGTGGAACGTCAGCAATCGTGCGCTTGGCTTCCTTAAAAACCAAATGTCAGCCTTGTCATCTAGTGGCCTGATTGATCATATTGAGCAATACCTTAACTACCCTGCATGGCTGGAACAGCAACAGGATTATCTTCAGAAAAATCACGGAAAAACCGTCCACTTGGCCGATACCCCACATGCATTTGATTACAGTACTCCCGATACCGTTACGGTTGACACACTTTCGCTTGACCACACGAGACAGGCACTTCAAGACAGTGCAACCCTAGCGCTTCTGGACGAATGTGTGATGCAGCTGGTGTGCCCTAATTGGGCGATTGAGGAAAAAATCGGCACCTCTATCGCGATCTGCCATCTTGGCGTGACAACACTTCGTGATGGCCAGCTTTATTTTACGCATGCAAAAGTTGGTCACCGAGTGGTGACTACCTTACTGCAGACCTATCTTGATGAGGTGGTGGCTCAATTACCGCATGTCACAGGTATCCGCTTTGAGCGTATTTTGTACGACTAGACTGCTGGCGCGTCGGCGACAGCCCTGCTGACAGAGGATTGTACGCAGGACCCAAGCACTGCTGGATGATGTGCCCCGGTTACCCCTGTCAGATCGACAGGAAACGATTGCTTGTGGCAATAAGCCAACCACGCGAACAGACCACCCTCAAGCCATTCAGGCGCCACCCCGAGCGCTTCAGATGAGCGCACTTTAGACGGTAATGCATTTTCTAAACACGACATCAAAAAAAGATTATGTATCCCTTTACCGTAGACGTATATTCCATGATTTGCAGGGCGTTCAGCGTGTTTTTCGATATCTCTCTTGATGGTTTCGACTGTCAGGGCGCACAAGGTGGCCTGCACGTCTTCTGCTCGCCAGCTGTTGTTCGCATACTGTTGAATCCACTGCGTTGTGAAATAGTCTTTTCCCGTACTTTTAGGCAGTGATCGTGCGAAATAGGCATCTCGTAGCCACTTCTCGAGTAGTGAATCGATTACCTTTCCCGATTCAGCCCAGCGACCTTGGTCATCATATGGCTGTCCGCGCTGTTGCTGGCACCATAAATCCATCAGTGCATTTGCAGGACCAACATCCCATCCCATGACGGCTTCTGGGGTTATTGCCGTAACATTGGCAATGCCACCTAAGTTTAAAAATACCCCAGATTCATGCTTTGCAAGACTCAGTAGGTATTGGTGGTAGACAGGGATGAGGGGTGCACCTTGGCCTCCGCACGCGATGTCTGTCGCACGAAACTGATCAATCACACTGATCTGAACAGCACGCATCAGTTGGTGGGCATCTTCTAGCTGTAGCGAGTACGGGTACGCAAGATCAGGCCGATGATGGATTGTCTGCCCATGGAGACCTATCGCAGCAATTTTCTCTCGGCTTACGCCGAGTTGCCCAATCAACTGATTAACCGCCTGCGCATAGATGATCGTTAGCTCAGATCGCATCCTCTGGCAATCGGCGACATTTAATGCTTCCGCTTCAACGGCGGAGACAATTTCTTTCTGCAGATGGCCTGGAATGGCAACCGAAACACCATGTAAGAATCGTTGCTGGCCACTTACAAATTCGCAAGCGACACAATCGACGGCATCAGCACTGGTCCCAGTGTTGACCCCTAGATAAATCATGAGCTGCTCGCGCTAATGGTGAGCGCTTTGGCAACGTGCACACGGTATTGCTTAAAGGCATTGAGTAAATTTCCACCCAAACGCGACTTTTGCGGCAATCTGGCTCTCACAGGATCAATTGGCACACCATTTCTTCTCATTTCATAATGTAGATGTGGGCCCGTTGCATGCCCTGTACTACCGACATAGCCGACAACCTGACGCTGCTTGACCACATCACCTATCTTTAGCCCTGCACGGTATCTTGACAAGTGCCCATATACCGTCTGATACTGTGCGCCATGCTTGATGATAATTGTTTTTCCGTATCCGCCTTTCCAGCCAACAAAAACAACTTTGCCCTGAGCAGTAGACCAGACTGGTGAACCTTTGGGTGCAGCAAGGTCAACACCTAGATGCGGACGTCGGTAATGGTGAATTGGATGCATACGACTCATCGAGAAAGGGGAACTGATGCGAAAGGAAGACATTGGATATCGTAAAAAGCTGACTGCCGTCGAACGACCGTCAGGATGATAAAAATTGTTACCGCTTTTGTCATGAAATCGCGTTACAGACCAATGGTTTTTTCGGTAATCAACGTCTATTCCAATCACTTTCTTAGCCTGTTCTTTTGCACCTGACTCCAATATGACACGAACACTGGTGCCAACTGGTAACTTTTTTGCATCGATGGTTGGGTCTGTTTGCATCACTCGATTGATTTCTGTGATGTTTGCGGCACTAAGCCCTGTCTTTACCCCATCAGCATATAGGGAGTGGCGTAGTATAAAGCGCTTCTCCGTGTACAGGCCTGTCTTTTTAGGTGAGGTTTTGTGCATGATGAATTTTCCATTGACTTTTCTTATCTGGATAATTTCATCACTGCTTTTAAAAATTTTCACGCTACTCAGCTGCTTGCCACTGGTTGTATCAAAATGGATCAGCTGTCCTGGCCGGATGCTCTCAACTTGCTGGTTATCCACCTGGCGAAGCAAACTATATAGATCTCGTCTGCTAAGGCCGTAGCGCTTAAAAATGGATTGGAGCGTGTCACGCTTGGTTACGATGACATCAAACGAACTCGTCGAGCTTGGCTTGACGGCGTAGGTTCGGCAACACAACAATGTACATAACAGTACAGACAAAGTGAGCCACGTGCGCTTTTTGATCATCAGATTTTGAGAGCCTAGTTGTGGTTGTTGAGGGAAGAATCGCTGACACAAGCTGATTCAGCGCTCTACTAAATAGAACCAAAATACCAGAGCAGACCAAGACCTTCAACCCATCTTGCCAGCATCCGCTGTCTTTTCAAACAAGCCCTTGATATATGTTAGTTTGCGTGTTTCTGCTCCTTGATTCGCCTGCCTATGTGTGGTTATCTGCCCAACCGCCCCTATTCTGTAGGCTAGTGTATGCGGAAGGACTACCCATTTCCCGTGTAGCAATATTCTTGAAATATGATTACAATCATGCGAAGGGGAATAGCATTATGAATTATCACGAATCAACATGGCGATCTCGGCCAGTGACTCGGCCCGAAACGCTGACAGTGACTCAGCTGAATCTGTTGGTCAAAAGTTCTCTGGAGCAAAGCTTCGACAAAATCACGGTGACCGGCGAAATGGCTAACTACTCCCGCCCTATGTCTGGACACATCTATTTTACTCTGAAAGATGCAACAGGTGAATTGCGATGTGTGCTTTTTCGCGCGCGTCAGGCGTCAGATTACATGAACCTGCTAAAGGATGGTGTCGCCGTTGAGCTTACTGGCCAAATCACTTTGTATGCCCAGAAAGGCCAGTATCAGATGATCGTCGATACGCTGCGCCTAGCAGGTGATGGCCTCCTCAAAAAGCAATTTATAGCCCTTCAGCAACGCCTCGAAAAATCCGGCCTGTTTGACCCCTCTAGCAAGAAATGCTTACCTAAATTCCCTAGGATGATTGGCGTTATCTCTTCTCCAAGTGCTGCTGGGCTGAATGATTTTCTGAGTATATTACAGAATCGCTATCCTGCGTGCGCTGTTCGCCTGTTTTCTTCCCCAGTCCAAGGGGACCATGCGCCCGATCAGCTTATCCAGGCGTTATCGCTCGCGCAGACAGACCCTTTGGTCGATGTGATTGTCTTCTGTCGAGGCGGTGGGTCATTAGAGGATATGTGGTGCTTTAACAGCGAGCCCCTTGCGCATGCGATTTTCCAATGCACAAAGCCTGTTTTAAGTGCTATCGGACACGAGAGAGACGTTACTATCTGTGACTTATGTGCTGATGTCAGGGCTGCGACGCCTACAAACGCCGCCATGCTGATTGCGCCAGATCGCAATGACCTAGCTCAGACTTTTGACCAGTATACTCTACGCTTACTTTCTGCGATGCGAAATCTGAAGCAGTCAAAACAGCTGGCGCTCAGTCAACTGGAGACTCGCATTTGTCACCCTCAAACGCGTATTCAGCAGTGTTTACTTTCATTAACAAACTCAACCAAGCAGTTACTGTTGGTTATGATACGTATTCATCGCAGCGCAGCGGCGCGACACCAGCAAGTCGCAACACGACTCAATAAGTCAATTGTACAAAACCGCATTCAGCGTTCTCAACAAAAGCTTGATATGATTGGCGTCAAACTCCGACAAAACATGCTTGGTTATATGCAAAGACGGCATACCATGTGCGCCCTGCTAGAGAGCCGGCTGGCAACTATCAATCCGCACAACGTGCTCAAACGTGGCTATGGAATGACGAAATACCAAGGGCACGTTGTCCACTCGGTTGGCCAGGTTAGCAAAGGTGCAAAAATCCAGATCACGTTAAGTGATGGTGAATTGCGTGCCATGGTTGAAGCCGTTGCCTCATCATCATAGTACTTTCGTACCCGCGTCTTATTAGCTTCATGGCGCATCGTAGTTTATCATCACAGAGCAACGATATTGCCTATCGCGGCATTGAAAGTTGAGCCCTAGTAGCTTAGAATATTGTTATACTGATGATATTATTGCTGATGTTTTGCCTCCCTTTTCTACGAACGATTGCCTTTGCCTTGCCGCTATTTGCCATGGCAGATAGTGCTGAGACCTGCTATTTGCCTTTAAAAAACGCGTCTGTTTGTCCACCAGTAAGTGCCTTGAAACTGAACCCAAGAACTAACGAATGGAAGACAGATAACGATTGGAAAAGTACCGCGGGTTCATTTTCATCCAGTGTCACCCACTTTCTCGGCGCTCAGTGGAAGGGTGTACAGTTGGGCTATATGCTCTGTCTGTATCAGGGCCCGAATAAGAATGAATTTCCAATTGGGATGCACAAAAACGTCGTGGTTGAGTCCCCGCTCATGCTTCTAGATCATCTGGACCCCAAGGGTGCCAACTATAAAAACCCATGGATTGTGAAAGAAAAGAAGGTGCAGACTACGCTTGATTGCTACTCGAAAACCAATAATCCATGTGATTGCCCATACATTCAGTATCAGGAAAAGAAAGAATCGGTGGAGGATATTATTAATTCTATCCAACAGCCGAAAGAGTTTCCTCCATGGGCCTAGAATCAATGTGCTGATGCGATATGCGGTTTGATGGCAACGCTATTTTTTCGGCCCTCCACGCATTGCTTGCCAACCATACTCAATGCTTAGATGAATAGATCTGTGATTTCCTGCCGATAATGCCGTCATCGCACGCCAATCGGCACGCGATGCACTGCATATAATAATCAGCGTTTTTAGCTGAACAACATGCGTATTCAGCTGTGTCGAGACATAGATCTGTACACAACAGTTTCCGTTTTTCAGCCTGTTTTATTGCCACGGCTTATGTTTCGCGTTTGAAATATCAATCTTGCTGAATACTATACCTACGTCCATTAAAATTGGTGCAAGCCAGTACTTTTTGGTCTATATAAACAGACTTCTTATGAGCAATAGTTATATGCGTATATTGATGATCCTTGCAAAAAAAGTGGATATTTCTCTACTGGATACTTGGTTTACAAAAGTACTTACTCTACCACCAAAATACTGTATTGTGAGGCGTGGTGTCGATAAAATACCAACATCACTGGATACATATGACTTAGTTTTGATCCATGGGAGCCTAGAAGTCATATTGAAAAACTACTGTACTTCGTGGATGCAAGATGAAAAAAACTTGATCAAATCAATTATCCGATCTCAGAAACCAACCATTGGCATATGTTGGGGAAGTACCCATATAGCCCATGAACTGGGTGTGCCAACTTTGCAATTTTCTGATTATGCTTTTGGCATCCAGAATAACAAGGTGATTTGTTCAACTGGTTGTACTGCGGATATCTCTGACTATATATCTGTATTTGATGGTATTCGATTTATACAACCATCGGGAAACCTAACCCCTCATGTTATCTTGAGCAACGGCACGGTGGATGTGTACAGCTATCAGAATTACATCATGGGTTCTAAAGGTATTATTGGTCTCACTATCGATAATTATAAAAACTCATTGAATATAATGCTTGGTCCTCAAAAAAAGCAAATGATCGATTCCTATTTAGAAAAAGTCTATGCGGCCCAAGATAGAAAGTTTACCCAAGATAAGAAGCTGTTGAGAAACTTTTTGGTGAACAATGGATTGCTATCCTAAGCCTCAGCTCTTTTGTCGCAACCCAAGTGTGCAATGATGGTATGTCATTTTTTAGGTAGACATGCAACCCTATGACTGGTGATGCTTGTGCGATTGCGCTCGAGTCGAGCCCTGGACCAATTTAGCCAACATGGTTGAGTAGCAAAAGTGGTGACATATACACACTGTGTTGACGAGATATGCGTCATAATAATTCGTCACTATGTTCATTTTGCCACTCGACCTAGTCATATGGGGCAGAATAGCTAAACAAATACCCTTTTTTATTTTTAACCTAAATAATTTTCTCTACTGGCCTAAGAGCGACACATTGGAAGATGTTTTTTTTGAATAAATGTTTCCATGTTTGATTTAAATTTTGGTAACCTCCGAGGTATAAACGCCTCAAGTAGTTGCTGAGCAACTTGTGGCCAGTAACATTGCCACCGCCCTTGCCAATCAGGCTGGCGAGAGATGGCATAAATCATGTACTGTTTATTGTGGTACATCATGAGTATCTCGCAGGTATCAAGTTTTAAGTCACTACAAAAGCCTTGTATTTTCTTTTGCTCGCCCACGGAAGGCGTTGTTTTTAAAGATTGATTACTAAAGAAAAGCTTTCCAAGGACATGTAAGCAAAATAGCCAGTCCCCTTCATGTTTGTAGATCTGAGAGTGTTTGGTTTGTATGACTGGTCGAACATCAAAACACCGCTGAAACGATTTGACGGAAACATACTGCTTTGCCACGTGTTTGGCAACGCTACTGAAGCGCCAGCGTGGGGTACGCAAACCAAATTTTTGCATTTTGTTGTAAAGTCTTGGCAAATAAAAATAACTTCCGCACAGCATTTCATGATGTAGTGGATTGATCACGTACTCTGTGGAGTTCAATATATGAAGCCACAAGGCTATGTATGCTGATTTGACATAGTCTTTGGATAGATGGTCTGCTTGTCGCAACTGGTGAGGCATGAAATCACCAGTCAACCTTAAAATTCCAAGGATGGTTTTGTCACTCAAGGTTATACCATCAACGGTGTGTATTTCAATTCGCCTCGTTAATTGATGGCTGGCACAATATAATGTTGTGTCTTGTACGCCTGCTTCTGTCAGATGTATCGGCTCAAGCCCTTTACTCGAAGCATAAGCTATCAAGTATTCACTAAACGAGCACTTATCTGTCAGTAATACAATCTGGGAAAGCTGCATTGACCATACATACCATGTGGCGTGTTACTATCCTACAAAGGATTGTGAACGATGACACTACCGTCCTTTTCAGCATTGATGGTGTAAGTCTCTAGTTCAGTGCGACTGTTTTCTTTAGTTCTTGCATGACACGATCGTTAATTTCTAATCGAGGGCAAATAATCGGCGTAAAATAATCTGTCCAGGGGTAATACTCTGCACTCATTAATTCAGGACGGTTGTCTGTGTGGTAAACGACGATTGTTTCTCTGTTGTAAAGCTCTGCAATATGTAAAACGCCGCACTCAATGGTTATGACTTTTCGGGCTGCAGAGACTACTGCCTGCCAGTTAACAAAATCTAGCGTGTCGGCGATAAAAATTGGATATTGGCAAAATGCGTCATCGCCAATGTTGTGGTTACTTGCCACTGGAAATTTTTGGTACATCTTCAGGAAATGCTTTTTTGAGTCCGAGTCAGTTGTTATGATTGTCTTTCCGTATAATGCGGTCACACGTTCGATTAATTCAATAAAATGGCTCTCTTGATATGGCGTTTTTATCCAACGGGCTGATGCATGTATCAGTACACGCTCAGCGCAATCGCGCACGACTTCTGGCTGCTTTGGCCCAGCTACTCTAGCGAATGGCCCGATCGGAATGAACTTTTGTATCAGCTGATGGGCCATGGTAGTTTGGTGAATGTTGTCGCCTTTTGCAAAAGACCTTACTCGGTCCACTTCATGCGTCTTTATATCACTCATCCAGCAGAGCAATCGTTCGGCCATTTTTGAGAAGCAATGCGCTTTTTTGTAGCGTGAATGATAAATCATTGAAGCTTTATGCTTTGCGCCACTTTTGGCGAGAAGTCTTTTGTTTGACAAACCAGGCGTACAGTTAAACGCATACTCAATGTCAAATGCTTGAAGCTGTTCGGCACCTTTTTTCAGAGATTGCGCGTCTAGTGGCCGATTGATCAATAATGTTTCATCAATAAAATCGTATTGCCCCGCAACTCTCAGATTGATATCAGAGCAGACTACTAATATCCGGATCGTAGGGTCATATGCTTTTAACGCTTGAAGCACCGGAAACATCATGATCATGTCACCTAAACGGTCATTTCGTATCATACAGACGTACTTACCACTAATGGAACTTTTTGGCTTTTTACTTATCACTATGGATCATAATAGGTGCTCTGTGACTGTAGTATATCTCATCTTTTATCAATGTCGCAACTAGCGTTTGCAAAGGCTGGTCAAATAATAGACTAACGCGTTTGTAATCTCGCCATCGATATCAAAATACGCATATCCGGGCGCTGGATTCACCTCTAGTAGGTAATACGTCGCGTCTTTTAATAGTAAATCGATACCTGTAAAAACCAATCCAAGCTGCTTGCTGATATCAATACACTCTGCGATAAGCCAGGATGGTATTTCGATCCGTTTGATTTCGGTTTTTTGTGCATATCGATAATCAACTGCTTGGCTTTTGCAGTAACAAGCGATCACCTCTTGATCAATGACATGTACTCGGATATTAATCCCCTCAATGAAGGCCTGAAATAATACCGGCTCGCTAATCCAGCGATCTTGATCATCTTTTTGTAATTTTTGGACAATTGACCGTACACCGCTTGCCGATTTGTAAATACAGTCCTCGCTCAAGCCAAGATGCCTTGGTGTACTGTTTATTGCCATCAGACTATCAATTTTTTGTAAGCGTGTAAGCTGCAGTAAATCGATCTGGTAGAGTTTTGCATGATTACTCAAACCAGCCATTGGGCGATTCAATACGCTTGGATATACCGAATTCATCAGGTATGTAGCGAATGTTTCTATTGCCTGTGCTGATGGATTGTCCTCGCTATGTTGGTCCACCATACGATTCCAGACACCTGCAACTTGCTCATGGGCAATTTTTTCAGAATGACCACACCACCAGTAGGCATCGCACAAATGAATATCTTGAGCAAACCTTCTTTGATCCAATAACCGAAATTTATGTATCTGACTTCGGCTTTCACCCAACCGCTTCATAAAAAACTGAATGACTGAATCGTTTGGGTTGGCGATTATGAGAACAATGCGCTGATTCACCATGATGACAAGCCCTATTGCTGATATTGTGATACCTATGACTGTCAAAGTGACTGTCTCGTTTTTTGCATGAAGATGGCACAGCACACGCGCTTGGCCGCTTGTGCTGTGCACAAATCACTACCAGGTAGCCAGGTGGAAGTCCTGACAATAATGTATGCCACCCATCCCACTGACATCATCTTTGCCGTCTTTGCCATCCTTACTGAATGATTTGTTGCAATCATCGTCTCCGAAAGTTAGCGCCAGTGTCATTGGTCGTATTTCAAGCTCATGTGGTAACATATATATCTCCTATTGTTGCTTGCCATTGATAATTTTTCCTGTCACACGCGAACCACCAGACAATAACACTGTCCCTGGTTGTCCTCGAAACACAATATCGCCAGTCACGACTGTATTGTCTAATAACTCAACAAGACTACTTGCCTTCGTTGTGCTGATGACTAAATCTGTGAAGGAAGACCCGCGGGCACGGAGTTGATCCGATTGCACAGCGACTGATTTTTTGAACTGGGTATTGATCGCGTCTAAATGTCCATGGATATTTGTTTTACCTAAGATGTACGACTCCGAAAGAAGCGCTTGACCAAATACTTTCATCTCATTCACCCTGCAATTCGTCATGATGGCTTGTCCCTTGACCACTAAGCGCTTTTTGAATTGTGTTTCTGTTGCCTTGAATACTCCGCTTGCTCCCATGGTATCTACCTCACCTGGTCCACAAATCATTTCACCTGATTTTTTTTGACAAACCGATTGTGCATTTGCAAATAAGCACAACCCGATTAAACCAAAAAAAAATCCTCGCTTGGCAATGCTCTGCATAATATTTCCTTTTTGATTGATTGGCCTATGGTACGGATCGTGTATTTTGTCGCAATACCGTGTTGAGAATTCGGCATTCTGCCTATGTTGTATTGCTAATTGCTGCAGTCTTTTGTTTTTGGCGTAATATTTATGATAAATTTTTCAGCGAATTGCTGCCAGAAACACCACTTTGTACTATAGTCATGTTTAATGATTTTTTGAATGGCTCTACCATGAACAAAACCCGTGTTGAAATCGATGGCCACGGTAAAGTGCATGTGCCCTGTGATAAATACTGGGGGGCACAAACGCAACGTTCACTTACCTATTTTTCAATAGGCACTGATATGATGCCTATCGAGCTCATTCATGCCTACGGAATTGTGAAAAAAGCAGTTGCACTGGTCAATTGTGAACATGGTTTACTGACAAAAGCGCAGTGCAAACTCATTGAGAAAGCTGCTGCAGAGGTCGCGACAGGCGTCATGGATGAACACTTCCCACTTAGAGTTTGGATGACAGGTAGCGGTACACAGACCAATATGAACGTCAACGAGGTGATTGCAAATCGAGCGAGCGAGCTCGCGGGTAATCCACTTGGGAGCCATGATCCCATTCATCCAAATGACCATGTAAATCTTCTGCAATCGACAAACGATACTTTTCCATCCGCTATGCATATGGCGGTTGCGACCCAAATCCAAAACCACCTAATCCCAAGTGTTCGGTGCTTACGTGATGGCCTGCTGGAGAAGTCCAAAGAATGGAAAGCTATCATTAAAATTGGGCGCACCCATCTACAAGATGCAACCCCACTGACGCTTGGGCAAGAATTTTCTGGTTATGTTCATATGCTTGATGACGGAATGGCACGTATTGAGAATGCGCTCCAAGGTATTTATTGCCTCGCGCTTGGCGGAACTGCTGTGGGTACGGGTATGAACACTTACCCAAAGTTTTCGGAACAAGCCTGCAAGAAAATCGCAGAACTTACAGGACTACCTTTTACAACCACCCCAAATGCATTTGCCGCTCAGGGCGCACACGATGCCTTGGTTGCGATGAGTGGCGCGCTTCGCGGCCTTGCTGTTAGTTTGCTTAAAATTGCCAACGATATTCGTTTGCTAGCTTCTGGGCCACGATCCGGCCTTGGTGAATTGATTTTGCCGGAAAATGAGCCGGGATCATCGTTCATGCCAGGCAAAGTTAACCCGACGCAGTGTGAGGCAATGGCAATGGTTGCGACGCAAGTCATGGGTAACGATGCCGCTGTGGGTATTGCTGGTGCAGGTGGTATGCTTGAAATGAATGTCTACAAGCCGTTGATGATTAATAGCTTACTGCAATCCATTCGCATCCTCGGGGATAGCTGTGGCAATTTTGACCAATACTTGGTGCGAGGCATGCAAGCAAATGAAAGAAAAATTCAGACACACCTAGACAACTCCTTGATGCTTGTTACTGCGCTCAGTCCTGCCTTGGGCTACCGTAAAGCAACTGCGGTTGCGCAATACGCCCATGAGCACAACACTACGCTGAAAGCAGCTTGCCAAGCTTTGGGCTATCTTGATGAAGCCCAATTTGATCATTTGGTGGACCCTAAGAAAATGATTGGGCCCTCTGATAGCTGATCTGATGACGCTGATAGACTGCCCATAGATCCGGCATCCCTTTATTCCCCTGACAAATTGTGATAACATGGGTTGATATTCATATTGCCTCAGTTGCTATGGTTCTTCAGAAAATCCCTATGACAAAGTCTGGTGAGATGTCACTCAAAGAAGAGTTGCATACTCTCATTGAAGCGCGTCCAGCCCTTGCTCGCGCTATATCTGAAGCACGCGAGCACGGTGACCTCAAAGAAAATGCTGAGTATCATGCCGCCAAAGACAAGCAAGGCCTATCTGAAGCTCGGATTGCGTTTATTCAAGACCGTCTCAAAAACGCCCAGGTGATAGATGTTACCAAAATTGGTAAGCGTGATACCGTGGTTTTCGGTGCCACGGTAACCATTTACAACGAAGCTGAAGAACGCACTATCCGCGCGCAGATTGTTGGCGAGGAAGAGGCTAACTTGGGCGCTCAAAAAATATCCATCACCTCCCCGATAGCTCGCGCCTGTATCGGAAAAATGGTTGGGGACGAAATCGAGGTCCATACGCCAGGTGGGGAGCAATCTTATGAGATTGTTTCCATTGAGTATCTCTAGATCGCTTTGACACAACCCTACAGGCAAACTGACCTTTTCATTTGATTGCGTCTTTTTGTGCGATTTGTGCATGCTATCCATACTTAAACACCGCTTTGCCTTGTCTTTTCCTATGTGTCTGTAGCTTTATCTATATCGCGTGCTCTAGTGTGTGACCACTTCTTGTGTTGTTTTTCTGGGGTGTGATTTTTAGATTGATAATTGCCAATCCCTTTCTTGATATGTTACGTTGTCATGGTTACATCAACAATATTAATGGAGCTCTAACGTGCAACCTACACAATCAAATTCTTATCGCGACACACCGCCAACTACACAGGAAGATTATGCAACCCTCTCTGAAGATCATGCTGGCGCCTCTGATGACGGCAGCATTGGGGAGGGAAGTAGCAACTCCAGTACGATATCTGCAACGAGTGACGCTCTTGAACCAACAGCTGGAGATGGGAGTCATTTGACTGCTAGTGCCGCTGTTGGTACTGTAACACAGGAATATCCTATGGATGATTCAGATGATAGTGCAGAGTCCCTAGTAGACGTCTATAGCGTTGACAGTTCCTCTGATGCCGGCACCCAACATATGGAAGAACATCAACAACTAGAACAGCAGTCAATGCAATATCTTGAGAATGGTGATCACGCTAGTGCGTCAGAACAAAATGCATCAGAACAAAATGCATCAGAACAAGTAGAGCTTAAACGTACAGTCAATACAACCGACGCTGTCTTACAAGGCAGCTCAATTTCCGATAAAAATCTTAAAGATTCCAGCGTGGTCAAAGCCGATACTGATCCGCTAGAAACAGACAACTCAACTTTTGAAGCGTCGCGTGATGACCTAGGTGAGGTGGCAGATAATAGTACAACTTCTCTAGAGTCCGCTGCATCAGAACAGATAGATACCAATCATTTAGCTACTCTAGCTTCAGCTACCGTAAGTTATCTTGGTGATAACTCACAAGCAGCCCGCACAGATCTTGAGAAGATCCTTCAAGGTTCCAGCGAGGCCGCAGTAGAGAATGGCACAGCATCAACAAACCATGAAAATCTCGATGAGATACCTGAGCAGGAAACAAAAGTAGTGGTGCCAGATGACGGTATGAATAGCTCAGTATCCGGTGCGGCATCGGATATGATCCAGCCTGTGGGTACTGACGCTACCTCTACAAAGGATGAGACAGGGGCTTCTGGTGACCTGCTTTCCACTGTAGAGGCCGAACTAGCTGACTCACTATTTGGGTTGTTGCGTGAGCTACCAGAATTTAGAGCTGAAGCAGATGCTGAGCCTACACGCTATTACTTAGATCTGCCAAATGGCAAATATCCCCTCCCTAGCTCTGACTCTGAGGATGGTAAACTAGCTACTGCGGAAGCGTACAGTGAGTTATTGGCTCTTTATTACGCTGAGATGCGTGCTTCCGATAAAGCGAAATCGGATGTCGACTTTGGTGCCTTGCTAAAGAGAGAGCAATTATTGAAAGCAATCTCTGCGTCCTATGTCTCGATATTCAAAAAATATGATACCTATTTGCCTGCATTGCATCTAGAGTATGCCGGTCTTGATGAGGCAACAATGATGCAGAAAGAGTATACTGCAGGCCGTATCCCAGAAAACCCAGAAACGACAGACCATAAGATCGCTTATAAAGAATCGGTACAGCAGACTAGAAACAAACTTTGGAACAAGGACCCTAGAATTAAATGGTCTCGCCCATTGTCTGCAAAACAACAACAGAAAGATCAATCGGTTGCCGTTGTCCACGCAACTGAATCTGCTAAACCGTTGGGCCAAATCGAAAAACCAGAAGCTGTTGATCAGCGTGTTGAAGCATCTGACAAAACCGCAATGAACCGTTATGGCACTGGGGATCTCTTAGTGCAGGCGCGTCGTTTGCATCAAGAAGTATTGACGTTCAATCAACGTACGGAAAAAAACGGTGTGCAAAAAGTGTGTCCAGAAGGCAATGTCTTTTATCAGGCCGTCAACCGTTATCTTAATTGTGTTCAGCCCTATAAAGATTCTAGCAGCCGTGTTTTATCAGAGTGTTATTGGCTCAGTGTTCTCTTGTATATGTACACTAATATATACCTGTTAGGTGCATCGGCTCCCTTGATACTCACCAATGGCTCTGTTATATTCGCGCTTACTGTGCTTGCCTACTGCATTTTTCCTGAGCGTTTTGGTGGGCTACTCTATGGAATAAGCGATCTTGTTAAGACGCCAGCGAGCTTGATTTTTCAATATGTAGGCTTACCAATATTCGATGGGCTTAACACGCTTATGCAGTGTTCTGCCAGCTTTTATAAGCAGGCTGGGTCTCTATTGAATGCTGGGCTTGATGCTCTCACCACCAGGCTATCTGTCTCTGATGGTGACCCAGCTCCGCACGCTGTGCACAGCGGTGACCTTTGTAGCGATTGTCGCTATCATAACCATGAGGTTGATAAAGATTCCCCTCAAGCCGGGACATGGACAAGGGTATTATCAAACTACTTGACATTTGGTGGCTAACACCCAGCATGCGCTAGGCTGTTACAGTTTGCACGATCATGAGTCCTCGGTGGCGATATGACTGGGCTGTTCGGTTGTTAGGGAGTTAATGGTATACGTAACCACAGCCATGCTAGTTGATTGAATCCATTTGGTCGCACTCAATTCATGTTGTGTAGCTGGCATAAGTCGCTGTTACATAGGGGGGAGGGTAGCACGAGCTCTACCTGCCTTAAATGGGTCTTTGCGCACCACAGGATATGGCTTAAACATATAAGTGCTGTAATAAAGACAGTCCTTACATTATATTACAAGGCCATATCACTTGCGTATCTGCGCTTGCGGGCGCTTCTGTCAGACGATGTTCCTGGGAGTGTTCACTTTCAGCTATCGCTTGTAGAATGGCTGTTTCTATCTCTCGATTGACGTTTGATAATTGACTGGGCTGGATAGACTGGTTGGTTGTGTCGACACTGAATAGTCGTATGCCATCACCCTGCTCTGGATCGTTGCCAGGATGCGCAAGAAATATTTGATTTTTTGATGCAGGGTCGTTTAATTTCTCAGCTCGGCCCATGAGGCATTGTTGATGCATTTTCTGACACTTCTCCCAGTTTCTGGAGACGCGGAGGCAACGACTAGGACTGGCAGGGTCTATATACTGATTAAGTACATTCATAAAAGCCGATTGGGTTTTTAACAGGCCCGCCGGTATCAGTAACTTGTTGGCTCCTTGGCGTAGTTCATTTACCAGTTGGTCCAGCAGCTGTTCATGGCTCTGGGTTGTTACATTGGTTATTGCTTCTGAGCCGCCCATCAGCACCATCGTTATCTGCCCGATGACAGTCTCCAGCACCTGGCGTGTCGCTGATGATGCGTGACTGATGCGTAAAGCAGCCATGACATCGCATATCTCAAATACATCTACTTTGAGTAAATAAACGAGCAGGGATACCTTTTGGGCGCGCGCCACATGTGAAAGTATGCCAGTGTTTTGTCTGTCTTTATGCTTTAAATCTGCCCCGAATTGACACAGCATTGTTACCATTTTTAGGTCACCATACTGAACAGCAAGCATGATCAGGCTCACGCCATTTTCGTCTACTTGGTTCACTTGGCTGATACGTGGACAGCGAGTTCCGGCATCAGTCAATAACCTGAAGACCTCGCTGTTGTCATTTCTTTTAACCGCCTCTTCTAAACTTGTATTTCTCATTTCTTCCCCTGTTACCTTGACTATTATTGGTTTTATCAGATCTGCCTCTGCGTAGATAGGCATTGGCTTTCGCTTTTTACCGCTATGGCCACGTGACTTTCAAAGCATAACTTTATCGAAAAATATGCATTTAATCAATTTCACGAATGAATTATCTTTGTACCATAGCCAATTACAGGGGTTTTTTTGATCGCAATGGTAGCATATGCTCTCTTACTGTACTGATGTATGCCTTTGTCTGCGGTAGGTAATTGATCATATTGAAAGAGTGGAATGCATTATCCACAATGTTATCCACAGCATGCACTTGATTATGTCGTAGCCGCTGAATAAATGCTTGGATCTCAGCCGCTAATACTTCCTCCCGTTGGTAGGTTATATGTGTTGGTGGAAAGAGTCGAAGAACCTCATCTTGGAGATGTAGCAACCCACAGGCTTGCTCGCCGCCAAGAATAGCGATGGCTCTTTCTTTATTTTGGGGATTATCCAGCAGGAATTGATAACTTGGGCCTAATAACTCATCTGATGCACATAGGTCCCGATATCTTTGTTCATCAAAATCAAAACAATGCTGTATTACTGGCCCAATAAGATAGAGTGCTTTCGGGGCAATCTCCTTGTCATTGACCATTTTTGCAATGACGTGGCTGGCAATACTGCCGCCTGCTGATGAACCCATCATCACATAATGAGTGCAATTTGACTGCGTTTGAATGGTCTTGGTGATTGTGAAACATGTCTGTATTGTTGCTGCAAGTTGTGACTCTGGCGCAAGCGGGTATTCAATTAAGAACACTCTGCAGCTCAAAGCATGCGCAAGATCACTGGCAAATGGCCCATGAGTTGCATCACCCCCAACCACAAAGCCTCCTCCATGGAAGAAAATGACGATGTCATCATGTTCATATCCTGTTTTTGGTGCGTACTCAGTCACCCAGCACCCCTCTATTTGAGACCTGCTTACCATTTCAGCATCTGGGTTTCTTTTGAGCCAAAACCGCATCATATCGAATCTTTCTCGACCCGACTGCACCCTGTACTGCATCACTTTTTGGTCACGAGCACTGGTGATTGTTGCGATTAGATGGCGAAGCGACATACTCGCAACTTGTATGCCCACTTTGGTCAAGAAATATCGCCAGCTTAGCATTTCTAGGTCTCAAATGATTCAATCTTCTGGTCAAGCCAGGTCATATATGATGTCAGTGCTTTTTTTTGTGACTCATCAAGAGACAATTTATCGTTGATTTCTTTCACTTCGCTCAAGCTCTCATAGAGGCCGCGCTTACTGTGCCCACGGTAATCAACAATATCTGCTGGGCTCTTTTTCTGCATGATTTTATTCATATAGTTAGTCATCGAGGACAGTTCTTCTGTACTCAATAAGCTTGGGTCGTCTCGCCACTGTACGCGAAGTGCTTGAGTCTTCAAGTTTGGATTTTTTTGTGCAGCAATCAGTGATTGGCGTGCATGCGGTAATGCAATATGAAATTTCTGGCAGAATTGTTGCTCTTCTCCGGTTAGAAAGCCTAGGTCATATAGCCCTGCGTCTACATCCACATGGTCAATGCGCTCGTATGTGAATTCACGAGCTTCTCGCTGAAGCTGCTCGATCTCACCAAAATGCTTGCGAATGTTCTCAAGGTTGGTCGCCACCAGCTTCATTCTCTCTAAGGTCATATGCTGAGTATATCGTTCTGTTGGTGGCAACATAAACCCTGGTTCGGCATATTTTTTACGTATAATTTGCCCATTCGAGTCAAGATGAGAAAAGTCAAAATCAGTGATCAGGTCTTTGTCTAAACGCAACCATACCGTTTGGTTTTTGTAGTGATTATGGTTTCCAAGCGCTAAAAGCATGCCCTGGTAAGCATTTTTAGCACCAAACCTAGCATGGATCATGAGCCCGTAACGAAGATCAACATGCTCTGTGAATGCCATGGGTAAGGCCTTGATTCGCTCGCTGTCTGTATTCTTGTCAAAGTAGCCGATTAGATATTGCCACATCTCTGGGTTGGCGGACTTAAGATGCGATGCCAGCTGGATGGTGGCGTCGACATCATTCATGGCATGATGTGCACGTCCCTGAAACCAACCATTCTCGGTGACCAAGTGCTCTAGCTTCAGTGTGGGTCTTTCATCAATCTTTGGCCACTTAAGTACACTGTCTTCAAATAAATAATAGAATACTGTGATTGGAAATACATCATATCGTTGACAG
The DNA here is from genome assembly GCA_002722435.1 of Legionellales bacterium. Classification (GTDB taxonomy): domain Bacteria; phylum Pseudomonadota; class Gammaproteobacteria; order Comchoanobacterales; family Comchoanobacteraceae; genus UBA7916. Next base: position 31,077 of record PBLX01000027.1, read on the forward strand.
CCATTTGCATACTGGTGTGTATAAGGCGTTAACAGGTTACGATAAAATGCAAATCGTAAAAACTCATCGTCAAATCCGAGAGTATTATAGCCTAAACTGATGGTATTGGGTGTATTGATCATTTCATGAATTAACTGCG
>PBLX01000028.1 GCA_002722435.1 Legionellales bacterium
GCGAGCAATCAGTACATTTAGCCAATAATCATCTCGCGACTGCACAGGCAACCTTGACGATTTGGTCATCGGTGTTCGGCATCGTTGGTGCCGCCATCTATAGGGTATCTGAATCAAAAACCCAGCAGGGGATATCTTTGGTCTTGACGGCGTTTTGCCTAGCTGTACTGATAGTCGTCAAGCGGCGCCATGACAATTTCACCAACACAGATCAACACCAGAAAACAGGACTAACGCTGAAAAGTCTATCGATCTTTGCTCATCAGCAATCACTAACAGCCACGAGCACTAGCGGCAAATACAGATAAGAAGCATATTATTTTCACCGTCACGGCCGTAAGCTACAGCGATCATCAATGAACATTGTTATGAGTATTATATAAAAAATATGACTTTATCGACAATTCATTCTATATATCATGTACGCAGCACAAAAAAAATAAAAAATGATTACATCAGAAAAAATGGCAGCCCTGAACGCGCGATGGAACGAAATTAAAGAGATTACGGTAGCAATAGATGAGTACAAACACTTTGAGAGATTGCGTCAGAATAAAATAGATGCACTCGATTCAGAAGTTGGTGTAGACACTAGAAATGAATCAACCGAAACTGGGAACCAAGCGACAGAGATACTACTTAATTTTCTTAGGGCCGGTTTAATTGAGGATCTTAGAGCAGAGCTTTCTGTGTTTGGCGCCTCACCATGGGATTTTCCCGAAGCGCAGAAAAAATTATGCGTGGATGGGGATAATCGTCGGATCACGCTATCCCTGATGTTCTTAGAGAGCCAGTGTATTCTACATAATGAAAATTATGGTGGTTTTACCAGAGGCAATATATACGATGAGTCTCATCTTAAAGAGCCAACGGAAAATGCTGCCCTAAAACAGAAATACATCGACGATTTTATTGACCAACTATTCGATCGCACTGAATGCTCAGAAACACTAAGATCGATTATCCTTTATAAATATAAAGAAATAATAGCACATAGTAGGCAAACAGAAGAAATTTTGAGAACAGCCGGTCAGGATTTAATAAGATGGATAAGAGCAACGACAAATACAATAAATCAGCTGAATAGATCTGGTCAAGGCAATGAAGTCATATTCGATAGCATTGGGATCAAAGATATTATTCGCAATACAAAAATAAACAAATCAACAGTTGTTGCCACTCTGAATGAAATGTGCACTGTATTCAGTAATAGTACGATCAATACAACGGCCTTGGGCCTTCGTTCTCGACAAGATCGTTTCGATAAAAAAAGGGTGGTTGAAGAACATATGCAAGATATGGTGGCGGTGACTTTTTTTGACCCAGATAAATATTTGCAGGATAGCACAGAGGAGAAAACGCAAAAAGAGACCATGGAAAAGAGGAGGGAAAGGCTTGATAAAATAGTTCGTATGTATCCACAGATACTAAGATCCGCCAATCGCAAAATGGTTGAGTATTTTTTTGAACGCGATGGCGATAAATTACCGTTACGTACCCATTATTCTAAGAGAGACGATACTATTCGTCAGAGAGACTATTTTGAAGCGGCAAGTATGACAAAATCGGTCAATTGTATAAATTGTGCACTAGATATAGATATTGAGATCACCCGGAATGATTGGAAAGGCTTATGCGAAAGTTATGTTGACAATAGACTTATATTGTCTCGGCTGCTGCAGTTAGAAGACCCAGCATCCGGAAGACCATTTGACCTGAATCACAAGGTGCTCAATACCAGGGCAGGGAATGTATCTGACACGCAGGATACGATGAATACATTTCCCGATGATCAACCACTACTTTACTTTGCACTAGAGAAGAATTGCTCATTAGAGATCATCGATCTACTCCTTGCAGCTGGAGCTGACCCTAACGTCCGATATAGAGACATGCCAATATTAGCATGGGCGTTTCGGTTGTATATGCCATCGCAAAGTAAAATCACAGGCAAAGTCGTCGACAGATTACTTGAAGCCGGTGCAAGCATCGATGAAATTAAAAATGATTACGTCAATGATGCTGCACTACTACAGCTAGCAGTCGCACTACCATCAATCCGACTATTTGATGCGGTGATGTATGCTCCGCAGATTGACGAGAAGGAAGGTTTGGATCATTTAGCTACCAAATGCAAAGCGCTTCAAATAGCTGCGTCAAAAGCTAATACCGAATTTCTTCAACAAATGTTGCAGGAAACACCACAAGAAGAGCGGATAAGCGTGATGAAAGAGGCTAGGCTGCTTGAGCTTGCTGCCAAAATGGAGCGTGGGGAAGAAATGACATCAATGCTCATAGAGCTAGGGGATGATCCAAAAACCAGACTTGGCTACTCACCGCTTATGATAGCAACTCAATATGGAAACATGGAGACAATGAAGAAATTGATTGCTAGTGATGCAGGAGTAGACGCATCGCCCGACGAAGAGGGTGCCACAGCATTACACTATGCAGCAGGACTACCAGACTCAACAAACGGCTATAAGTCCCGACCAACTCCTGAAGGGGTACAACTATTAATAAGTGCAGGTGCAGATGTAAATGCAGTGAGACACTCCAGTGGTGAAACACCATTCTTAAGAGCATGTATGGCAGGTAATACCGACATAGTTGAGACTTTCCTACGCACAGAAAAAACAGATAAGATGGTAGTGGATAAGACAAAACGTAATGCACTGATGCATGCATCCGGCCAATGTGCCTCAAACATGGTAAGTCTACTCCTAGATGGGGATATACCCTTTGATGTAAATGCCCAAGATAACTTAGGTTGTACAGCACTACATCATCTCTGCATGGTTGGGCCACAAACACAAGAAATCATATGGAATGACAATGGTCCAACTATAGAAGAAAAGCAGATCGCTATTCTTAATGCGCTTGCGGCTAAAAAAATAGACCCCAATGTAGCGAATACTGAAGGCACAACAGCGCTAATGGCAGCAGTCAGTAGTCAAAAACATCAGCTTGTCAGAGCGCTATTAAGGATGGACGTAGGCATAGATATAGTTGATAGTAAAGGAATGACAGCGCTATGTCGTGCGATCCAGTCTGGAGATGTTGAACTTTTACATTTGCTATATCAGCAGGGCGCAAACCCAAATATCAGACACAAAGGCAATGACCCACTGATACAAGCCTTGAACGTGCATCGAGGCTTCAGTAAAAAGTTTCTCATGCTAGCGGCGCTAATGACTCCTTACACTAGTGCTCAACAAGTTGTCTTTGAGTTAGAAAACGCCCAAGTTTGCGAGCGCCAAAAAAAAGCGCCCATGTGGGTCCAAATTGCTTGTGAGGCACTTTATCCAAGTATTTCAGGGTCTGAAGCGTTTAGAAGTGAGCGTGGGGGTCATGTTCAGGACAAGGATTACCAAAGGGAATTAGAACAATTGTTGAGGCGCTATTTTGAACGCTGTCCATCAATGGATCAGAGAAAGCTACAGAGCCTCAGCACAGGTAGAGATTTAGAAACTTATATTTCGTACACCAAACCAGACATCCAACCTACGGCCCGTGGCGATGTCAAACAAGAGCTCATTGCATTTTCCACTAAGATCTTAGCAAAAGCACTACAAAAAAGAGACGCAAACGACGATTTAAAAGAACCAGAAAGCCGTGCAAGCAGATTAAGTGATCAAGGCCTTGATAATACCAGTGTAGTGGGTAGATCACGATTCTGGAGGTTTCTGAGCACATTGTCCTCTTGCGTGAGCCCAGATAGAGCAAATGATGTGATGCCTCCCGAGCCTCGTTGAACACTGGCAGTACAGACAGTAGTGGTCCGAAAATTAAAAACAAGATAATTCATGTATATAGTGCTATAAACACAGTGATATCCACGAGGATAGTACGATGATGCCGCGGAAAACCATTGATAACTTAAACGCACGTTGGGCCGACATCAAAGCACGCCGTCAACAGCTTAATGGCGTGAGCAAGATCACAGGTAACTATGCCTTACAGAGCCCGCGTGATGTGATCGCGTTTGGCATTCATCGTGATGAGATGCAATTGGTTGAGGATATAGAGAAAGCGTTATTGTCATCTGGTCAACCATCCCCATGGCTCAGACGTAACAAGGATCTGAGCGTACAATATGTGCATGACCACAAACGTTTCATTCCACTATCACTCATGTTACTGGAAAGCATACGCAGCATCGAGACTGGTAAGTACCAAGATTTTAGCGACCCCGATCATGCTTTCGGCTGTATATCGCCTTTATGTCAATCAATGTTGGCACAACAAAAGGCCAGCAACACACAAGAACGCGAAGAAGCATCCCAGCAAGAACAAGCGCTTATCACTGAGCTAGCCGCGCAGATAACAGATAGAATTGACGGATCGAAGGCAGCTATTTTGAAGATGACTTCTACAATTGCTGAACATTTGCACGACCTCCTCAGCAAAGAACGACCACAAAACGATGACCCAGAAGTAATGAATAGTTTCATTACTGTTAAATGCCGCGAATGGATACAATGGATGGCTCAACAACGTCCACTTTACATACCCGAAGTAGCGACGGGTACATCATCAGCACCTGTTTTGCCATCAGGCTCAGCAACCGCAGATCGTATCACGCAGTTCAATCTCAAAAAAAACGCTATGCAGTACATAAAAATGATGCATGATTTAACCTACAATGACCCCGAATCATCAACTCCCGATCAAATAGCAGCTTGGCAGGAAAGTATCGAGAAATACCCAGTTTTGCTACGTGCTGCCAACTCAGATATGGTAAAAAGACTGATTGATGATGGACTGTTTGTGTGGAAGCCAGTTGGCAAAATCAGTCTCCAGCATCCTGATAAGTGTAAGACACTAATTAATCGCGCCCTAGAAATACCATCATATGGTCTACTGAAAGTTGCTCTGCAGAATACAGAAGTTGACCCAAGTGAATTACATAATGCACTTTTTCTTGCGTCAACATACCTCACCGAAGACCGTTTCGACATACGTATCGTCAAACAGTTATTACGATCCGGTGCAGATGCAGGCAAATGCATGCGCAGGGGTCTAAATGCATTGATGTATGCAATCAATATGCGCAACGATCGGGTGGCGCACCAGTTGATCACATCTGGTGTGGATGTCAATATCCAAAATAATAGAGGTACATCTGCACTTATGCTTGCTACTATCGAGAAGCAGAGCGATATCGTGAAACAGCTAATCGCAGCCGGGGCAGACCTTGATGCATGCGATGCCAACGGTAACACCAGCCTGATATTTGCAGCTAGGAAGGGATCTACCGAGATTGTGCAATTGCTTCTAGCGGCTGGGGCAGCAGTTGATCGCGTTGACAAAGTAGGTAAAAGCGCGCTTGAACATGCCAATTGTCCAGTGGTTATCGAGCTAATCAACGAGGTATTGATCACAGAAACACTCGAAAATCCTGCAAATCGGGACTCAAGACTCGAGAAACCAAAAAGGGCGATACTCACGGCGATTGAGAACACCATGTTGGCACATACAACCACGACAACTGCTGTGACTGCAATTAGCAAAGCAGCCCAAAGCAGTGATGGTCAAACCAGCCATGGACCGCAACCTGAGTAGGGTGCTCGATGATGGCAAGCACATCACAGTATACACATTGCCTTAGCATAGCGATTATGGTTATCTAAGGCAACAAGCCTGCGTGGTAAAATAGTATAAACGATTCAATAGTTTTGGTAGCCACCAATCATGCGTACAGATCCACATGGCGTATGAAGCATACAGCCTCTCAAGGGGTTGTGGCGGTTATCGATATGCGAGGCAATCTGCACCAACCAAAAAAGCCCCTCGGTAGGAACTTTCTTCGCTATGCTAGGAAAGTCCCACGTTCAGGGCATGGTGTGAATATTATCCTCGTCTTTTAACGTATCCAGATATAATGATCACGTTGATTCTCTTACCTATGCTTTTGTCGTCCCACACTAGGCTTCTTGCCCCCGCGCATTAAAAATCGGAAACCGTAGGCTAGCAACGCAGCGGCAACCACAGTGGCTGCTACAGTTTGTTGGTTGTCTACTACCGTATCGCGTGCTCTACCTGCACCCGCAATGATGTCATCTTTCATCCGATGAAGACCTCTATTAAGCCGGTTTCCAAACAAGTTGTTATGCTCATACAATGCTATCTGGCGCTCTCTGATCTTGTGATGAGATTGCTTGAGTGGATGAGTGGAGTCCAGCTCGAGTAAACGCTCGTTTGGTGGTGAGTCAACATTATGATCTCTAACTATATCTGCCATCAATTGCTGGACAGCAACATCAGCATGGGTAATTGCCTCTGGCTGATCTAGTTTCTCTAAATACTGATTGATATGATCGACATCACCACTGTTTGCTAGGGCGACAACCTGATCGGCTATATCAACCTGATCTCTAGCATCACCAGAGCTGACACCGTTCTTTTCGAGATCACGGATTGTGTTTGCGCGTAGAGTAACCGCAGTCTGGCGATTCGAAATCTCTTCAATAAAGTTTATCGTTCGGTCTTTAAGGATTATCGTCGATTGTATATCGTACAATATATCATCTTTTGTCGTTCCCTCTCGAGATGTCAGTCTTTCTGCAGCATTTACTTTAATTTTTTTTATTTCTCCTAGGAGATGATCGAACTGGACCCTTTGAAAATCATGTGGCTGTAATTCATACCTTGATATCTGATCCACAATTTCTTTCCTGAGTTTATTTAGGGCTTTATCTTGTAATACCTTGTCTTCTATATCGCTGACTGAACCAAATGAATCGCGTGAATTGAATGAATCGACAATTTGTGTGAAGCGTTCGTAATATTTACTTACTAAATCCAGTAGTGCGGTCTCTTGTGCTTGATTGATGGTTGGGCGCATAATTTTTCTCCATTATAATGCTAAATTTATAGACTAATATATTGAATTTGTCATATTAAATAATAAACTTAAGTCAGATCAACGGCCTTTTATGTCTGGCAAAGTTAGGATACAATCATAAAATCATAAATTCAGAGTACAAAAATGACTGATAACAATATCGACAACAGCACAACTTTTATCAGCACATCAAAAATGAAAGCACAACTTACAGAGGCCGTAGAGATAAAAAGACAGTTCAGCAGTCTCAGCAAACACTATCGTGATATGGGGTCTGATCAGCATTCTGCCAAAAATGAACCAAGTGAAACAAGAGAAAATGCACAACCCACCGCACCAAGAGAAAAAGCGGGTCAACAACTACCAAAAGAAGTAATCAAGACACAAGCCCTCGATCAGGCATTTAGATCACTTCACGTGGATCAGCTCATAACACTTGAGCAGCAGCTGGTAAAAAGACTTCAGGAAAGTAAAATCACCTTGCCAATCGAGGTGATCAAAAAAAATTTAGCAGCGAATTTACCGAATCCAAGCTGCTTTGAGACACGGATTGGTACCGTTGAATTTCTAATCGATTATCTGGAACATATCGAGAAAATAGAGAGCGATCCTGAGATGACATCCTTATAGATACCGGATAATCTCTTGCAGAGGAGAGGACTTGCGCACGGCATCTGGCAGTTACTATATGGCAGATTGGACCAATTGACATTTCAAGACCAACTACAGTTAGCAGTTTTTCACGAGCGCTGTCATTGGCTCATGCATTATGCTAAAGATGAGATGAAATGCGTTGGCGCTTCAGGAGCACAGAATGTGCCGGCGATGTTTCCAGCTGTTTGCAAAGGCTATGAACAAGCACTTATAGCACTGATTGCCACAGGCGAAGATATTCATCAAAAATCCACAGCTGGTCGTACATTCTTGATGATGGCGAGCAGTCCCGGACACAGCGGCTGCGTCCAGATACTATTAGATTCTGGAGCAGATGCAAACGTGATTGATCAAGATGGGTATACCGCCTTAAAATTAGCCGCTACAGCAGGGCATAGCGCGTGCCTAGAAGTCTTATTGCGCCATGGTGTACAAACAGATCCAGCTTGTTTTTCACCAGAGGGGGCCGTATTTGGTTATGAGCTACCGATGACTGAAACACAGGCAGCAGCAATTATAGCTGATCTTGATTGGGTTGATTTAGCGGCACTCGGCCCAGAGCATCCGCGGAATCTTGAACCACTTACCACCATCTGGGGGCGGGCAGAGCAATTCAGCATGGAGCTGATATCATTAGCGGGGAGAGCAACTCGAGGTGGCCATAACTCTGCGCTGATGCTGGCGTGTCGATATGGCCAACAAGCCTGTGTAGAGGTTTTATTAGACGCCGGTGCAGATGTGAACTACAGTAATGGCGTTAACCACCCATTACTTTGGGCTTGTCTCGGAAATCACAGTCAATGTGTTCAACAACTACTCAGTTGTGATCAAGAAATAACAGATCCACTCATGTGGAAAATGGCATATTTTGTGGCCTGCTACATGGGACACCACGATTGTCTTGAGCAGTTACTAAGCGCTAATTCAGCAGTCGCAAGGACCGCATTTAGTGATATCAAGAGCGTGACTTTGAACACAGCGTGTAGCTTTGGTCATACAGCCTGCGTCAACTTAATGCTAAACAAGGGGGTCAACGTCAATCAGCAAGACCCATTTGGCGAGACGCCATTGAGCGCGATGTGTTTTGCGCCTGCTGCATGGATAAATGATCAAGATCGACTCAATATAGTTGAATTGTTACTTGCTGCCGGTGCGCGAAATCAGTATGGTGCTAGCTGGCTGTCATTCTTTCAGCAGAAAGCATCGACACTTGCTCGACAAAACGGACACGACCAAATTGCCGATCTAATTGAGCAGTATCCGGTTGCAGCACCGAATCATCAAACAAGACATCCAGGGTAAGCTGATTATATGCTGTATATGAAGTCATAACCATTAGTGATGGCATTCAGCCCTGAGGATCATTTTTAGTCAACTGCTTATGTGCGTACATGAAACCATGATCAATAGTTTTGATATCCATCCTTAAGAGGCCATGCTGACAATGTACAAACACTTACGGTAATCGTTTTGTAATCAATGTGAAATGTTATGATTCAATCTTTTCATGTCTCAAAAATTCACATTTCTTTTTCTATGAACTGAGTCAGATACAAATATTAAATCACTATGGTGCCAATTCACGAATTTGTAGTTTTTGGCACACATAAGCTTATAAATATCAGAATTGAAAATATTTTCTAAGGATTGATAGTGGAATTCTTGTTTAGCAAGCTCCGGGTCATTATATTCAATAACGACGAGCTTGGGGTTATACTTCTCAAAATCAAAGTATTTGAGTGCATTATACTCATGGCCCTCAATATCAATTGATAAGAAATCAATCTCACAATCTTTAAACTTTGAGTTCTCTATAATTGAGTTAAGTGTGTCAGAAGCAACTACTGTCTTTTTGAGACCCTTCTGATCCATTCGCTGGGCACTTTGCAGGCTTACAGTTTGAACTGGTGATCTGCTATGATGTGAATACAGGGTGACTTCACCTTTGCAATCTGAGACTGCAACTTGCTCGTTATGATCATCGCTTCTAAAAAAATCAAACAATTCTATTGAACCTAGGTCTAGATCAATATTGATGCCACTCCATCCCTTCCTGTAAAGTAAGTACGTATTTGATCCACTGATTGGATGATGACATCCTATATCTAGATAAACACCTTTTTCCTGATCTTTGAAAAAGTGACTCGCTAATAGGTCAACTCCACCGAAAGAGTAAGAATATTTAGGCTTATTTTTGAGATATTTTTGCGACAAAAAATACAATGACTTGAAAATGTTTCTCTTACCAGAGTAGACATATTTTTCTTTGAGATATTTGTCAAGGGGCATACTGATAAAGGTAGCGAACGCTAGCGATAAACTCGTTTTATATTATCCTATAGTTGACTAACTTACTATAGCAACATTTCTGTTTTACAAGCAAAAAGAAGCATTGTCAGTGTATGAGAACTTGACGAAACAACAACACAGAGATAAAGATCATGCCAATCATGCGGTTACTTTTTGTATACTGTGCACGATCTCGTAACCAAAAGTTATAGTATCCAGCTCATGCCGCAATCAGCCCAAGGCTGTGCTAATAGGGCGATTGCAAGCAAACAACCCAATAGAATGCGAACCTCGTTGACGCGGCCAGACAAACTTGGCAATACAATATCTATATATTCACCGTAGGTACAAAATGCGCATCCAAATAATGCAAAAAATACATAGAGCCAGTGCCACTGTACATGCGAAAAGCGCGTATTGGTAGTGGTCGGCACGCGCTTGGATAACGGACTGCTCTTCAAGCGTTCTCTTAGCGAGGCGCTCGGTAAATTGCTTAATAGGATCCATAATACTTTTTTTGTTTTGAAGATAAGTGTCATCAAAAAGAATTTTTTGTGCGAGCAGCATTTTTTGATTTGGTGTGAGTGCTTTTTCATCTGCGGTTAAAATATAGCGACGGACAGGCATTGGCATCAATTCTTCAGGCACTTGATGAGCGTCTAATACGAGCCGCATCGACTTGATTTCAGTTAAAATGAGTGCGTCAGAGTTTGCTTTAGATAAAGCAAGGAGCCCAATCTCAGTCTTATTGCCACTCAGTTGTTCAAGTCGTCTGACCGCATAGTCACGCTTCTGGTGTAAGTCAACCTCATCCCAGTAGAGCATAAGGTGCTCAGGGTTTGCTGTGACCGAAAAATTGCGTGCTTCAGATGTCAAGAAATCAGACTTTTGCGCAAGTAAATAGCCCATTGAAGACATCTCTAGCTTATCTTTATGCACCAAGCGCTCGGTCGCAATAGTCCGATTGAGCTGTAAATTGATGGCTAAGCTTATGATAGAGAAAGCGAGTAAGGCAACCCAAAAATAAGTGATGCGTTTAATAACGATTAGGTGATTGGTGTGATTTTTTGACATAGGCGCGCTCGTTTAATTGAAAAGAATTTCTAAAAAAAACAACAAAAAGACATATCCTAAAACATTGATAAAAATCACATAGGAGTTGATCAAAAAGTGGTCGGTTTTAAAGATTTTTTCTTCACCCACCAGGTGTTGTAGGAAGCTCGCAAACACAAGAAATACTGTTAGGAAAATCGCACGGGGGATATGATGCAGGTAATTGAGAATGGGGTTTTGTTGACATGCAATATCAGGCTTAACAGAATCCAGAAAGTAAATATTAAAATATTTAGTCACGAGGATGTCATAAAAAAAACAATTCATAAGTGAAAGTGCAGTCATTAAGAGTAGAAACCAGCCAAATAGCCGGTTTTTATCTAAGCCATAATCCCACCAATACTTATGTACAAAATTGAGTACATGTTGTTTTCTAACCGTGAATTCGTACTCTCGATACTCTCGATACAGTTTCTGATAACTTTTTTTCATGCCCGCACGTTTATACTTTTCAAGAAGCTGGGTATAAATATTTGTAATGTCTTGATAGGTGGCAATATCAGGAAAATCAAGCCTGAAAACGGTATATTTAAAGTTAATTTTTTGAAGATCTGTCCCTAGTAAGTTGATAAGAATATCCTGAGTGTTATCGTGGGCTTTGGCAGAGTCAAGTTGAATGGGCGGGCCGTTGATTGCAACATTGGAGAAATCGACTTTGCGGGGTAAAAAAGTACCGTGAAAGTGAACATGACTATTAAAAGTAGAACCCTTAAAGCTTAGCGTTTCAAAAAATCTGGACGACTCAAAACTAACCGCATCATGAAAAACATTTTTTTCAAATGTGGATTTCCCTGAGTATGTTGAATGGTTGAAATGGGCAATCTTATCAAATGTAGACAAATAGACTGCACTTTCTTGCATAAAACGATTGTTAAAGAAATTCGCATCGCCAAGAAAGTGTGTCGACGAGATTTCAGAGCGACCACTGATTTGATTGAATGAAAAAACGAACGCATCGTTGAATATGGATTGATAAAAAATACTATCCTTCGCTACTTGGTTATGATTGAAATCGAAGCGTTGATAAAACTGGCTAAGGAAAATTTCGGCGCGATCACTAATTCGTGATTGATAAATGGTTATGGGTTGTTTATACGTTGCAGATTGTATTGTCAGTCGGTCAATCGTGTCGCTGATATGCTTAACTGGGGAACTCGCAACAGAGCCAGCAGAGTTCGCGGTTATCAGACTACTGCCGGACTGTTTACTAGCGGTCGGATCAGTGTTGGTAGAGTCTAAGGAAACATCGACAGGATGGGCTAACATCACCTGCGTAAGCGCGCCTCTATCAATTTGTGCGTCACCGTATGTAGTGAGCGTGGAGAACAAGATCCACAACAAGAAAATTCCGGTGCGAAGCTGGCAAAGCAGTGGTGACCGGACGGATGTCTTCATGAATGCGTTCCTCATTAATCAAAACAGTTTATCATCGGTCAATAATGAATGAAAGTAAGGTTTATTTCAGGCTCTGAGTATTCTTTGCAAGTCAAGATCGTCTACGCGGCTTAATAGAAAATGTGCTTTGCATCACAGTATTTTAGATAGCGCACGACAGTCCACTAAATCATGCAAAGACAGCCCAAATAGACAACAGAAATCGTTGTGGTATTCTTGAGTTGCAATAATAACAGGTGTACTCATGATCCATCTTCCACACCGGATGCCGTCATGTAGGGTATATTGGCACAGTGATGCTTGAGGTTTAAGATTGCTATAATCTATCTAAATATCCGATACAGTCGTCTTGTTCTAAACAATGAAAAAAACTTTATAATCTTTGACTAAGCCTGTAATTTCTAAAAAAAACAGCATGCAGTCACTGAGGAAAATAATTAAAGGAGAGACCAATGATGCCTGTAACACAAGATCACGCTGAAGCAACCCATCGAGAAAAGCAAATGCAGAAGCCTCGTCAGTTAATTTTGGCCAGCGCGCTATTGAGTGCATGCAAGAAAGGTCATATCGATGGCATGAACCAACTAATTGAGCAAGGGGCAGATATTAATGCTGCAGGTGATCGAGGCATCACACCGCTAATGATTGCATGCCTGAATGAGCATGACAACGTTGTAGAAAATCTTCTTTCAATGGGCGCCAGTGTCAATGCAGTAGACCAAAATGGCTTATCAGCACTTTGGTTTGCATGCTTAACGAATAGAGAGACTACTATTATTGACCGCTTAATTAATGCAGATGCAAACGTCAATGTGGCTGACCAAGAGGGCAACACATCACTAATGGTAGCAACTGTCAAGATTAATATGGAAAAATTTAAAAAACTCGTAGAGGCAGGAGCTGATCGCAATGGCTGTATTGATGTATTGATGCGAAAAACTATAATGCCTCATGAGATGATACGCGCATGCAAAAACGGTCAAATCGACTATCTAAATAGAATGATTCAGGATGGAAACGACTTAAACTCTACTGAGTATGGTGAACATACGCCGTTAACAGCCGCATGTGCAGCAGGCCAAGAGCAAATTGTGAGTCGTCTCATTGAAGCTGGAGCAGATGTGAATATGTTCAACGCGCGTGGTCGACAACCAATCGTTGAAGCCTGTCTTAATGGGCACGGAGGAGTAATAAAGATACTGGCAAGTGCTGGTGTTGATCTTAATCAGCGCGCTGTTGTTCGTTATAACACCGTTATTGTTCAATACCTAGTGAAGGCTGGTGTCGATGCAAGAGCGGTCATTAATTCTAGTGATCCGGTGATAGGCGCCACAGTTAGTAAGATGGAAGTGGAACAAGTCAGGGAACGTGAAATCTCGGGCGAAGAAGTGGAAATGGAACTATCACACATCACATCGTCAGCAGAGTCGGAGGAGGCGCCAGTAGTAGCATTGGAGCAGCCATCTGAAGAGGCTTTACTGGGAGAGGCGTCCTTCCAACAGACTATCCAGGAGGATACCGATGAGACATCCGTTACCATGACAGCGAAAGAAGAGCTTCGAGAGTTGCATGAAGATGACAATAGTCTGCGTTGTAATGAGACGGTGGCCGTTGAGAATGACGGTGATCAAGTTGACGCGTCGCTAATAAGTACGAGTATCTTCAGTGAGAAACTACCGGTGGGGTCGCTATATGAAGAAATAGATGGTGCAAAGCATACAAGCAGACCATAGTCTCAGCAGCACCCTAAAGATCGCAGAAGCTGACTTACCGTTTTTTATGGACTATGAGAACCCAGATCAGTACCAAAACGAAAATCTGAATGGTTTTCTCTTTCCATGTGATCTCTGGTAGACCCAATGCATACCACAGTGCACTAAGCGTGATCATCTTCCTCTCACCATCTCGATGGTAAAGTAATACTGTTTCAGCGTAGTTTCCATACACACAACTATTCGTCTCTAAAAACGAAATATGCTACTGTTCTATTGAACTTTTTTCATTACTTGTTATAATATTACAAATAAGTTTAAGGCTCGTTTATGAAAAATCATCCACACATCGTGATTCAGTCAAAGAGTTACGAAAGTTTTCCAGCAAACACCGGTCGCTACCTAGCAGTGAATAGTCTGTGTCACAGTCAAACCAATAAAAAATCAGTAGCCCTTATAGGAGACTCGACAATTGATAATAGTTATTGGGTCCAGCAAGGATTAAACTACCGAGAAAAAACCGATACAGTCAATTATCAGATCGCATATCACCTTGAGTCGAAGAACTACCGAGATCAATACTCAATCGCTAATTTTGCTATTGACGGTGCAACCACGAGAGATCTAGCCTCACATCATAACTGTGTCAGAATGGATAAAGTTTTACCTGCAGATGAAGATCATCCCTTCGGATTCTCATCACCCCTCAATTGCGTCGCAATGCACAAACCAGATACTGTCGTACTCAGTGTTGGTGGCAATGACTATAGAGAAGCACTTCAATCACCACACAATGGCCTTCTTGCACAAACAGGATTTTTTGGGTTCCTATTGCGCCGCACGCCAGACGAAAGCAAGGAAGATATCAAAACGTTATTTGATGACGTCAAACATAATCTTGTTGCGCATTATAAGACAATACTCAATAAGCTTTTAGATGATGAGAGCACCAAAAGAATTATCATAACAACACAATATTACCCAGCACTTGGCACATTTACACCCTACTTCATATACACTGGATTTGCCCATGTTGCACACTCTTATGGCTCAGATGATCACCTTGGATACATTAAGGATCTTATGGATGGTCTTTACTCAGAAATACAACAACATGTTGTTGACAACAACCCTAATAACAAAGAAATCATAGTCACTGATATGGCTTCATCCATAAACCCTCTTGAAGACAATCATATTGCTCAAATTGAGCCAAATAGACGTGGCGCAAAAATTATGGGACGACTTATCGCTGAAGCCATATCGTATCAGTTCCCAGAGGATCAGATAGATGGGCCCAAACCAGATACATCTACTGAAATGAAACTTGCCCATATGAGACTTTCACTTGATGGTGAGAGCATTGAAAGTAGAGTCATAAAGTCTCAAGCTGATAGTATCCAGGTGAGACACATCAAGGAGTTTATTGCACACAGTCGACATTCTTATTTCACAGCAAAATTAGATGACACTCTGGGTGAAAGAGTACTCAAAACATACTATTGCTTTGCAGGTCGGCGTGTTGACCCACAAAACGTTCATGGCTTCGGCTATGGACTACTCGATTTAACACTCCTACCTGTGATAGCAACACATCTATGGCAGCTGACTCTCAACCAAGAGCATCACATTGCACTACGAATCATGACAGGTCTGATCTCAGCTCCAATCTTACTCGCTCGTACGATATTAGCCACTGGACTGACACTTGCCTGCATGCCTTTTACGTTGATATCTCATTTCATATCGCAAAGTTTTTTGATCACAGATCCCAAAGCATCACTAGAGGTCAACTTAAAAACACGAGACGATCAAGCAACTCACTTTAATGCCATCCATAGCTCAGACATCAACATTCAAATGAATTTGAGCAAGGATGAGCTCAAGCAGTGTTACGTCACTGAGAGTGGACATACAATCCTCTCATCAGATCAGGCTTCGTATCAAAATATGTTTGTAAGCTCACTGGATATGGAGCGAGACATCATAGTTGACTCAAACCCTGAGAAGTATATATGCCCAATAACAAGGAGGCTGATGTTTGACCCTGTCATCGCGCCCACTGGTGTCACCTATGAAAGAAAGGCAATTGAAAATTGGATCGATAAATATAGCACTGACCCCATGCATAGGACTCATATGAGAAAAAATGAATTGAGACCAAATTATGTTGCAAAACAAATCACATCCCGTTATCAAGAAAAGTCCAATAATGTCAGTGATGAAATGAAGCCAATTGATATGAGCACTAACGAGTCATCCACATGTATTGATAGATTCGAAGAGCTTCTTAGATCTGTATTTACTAGGGACCTAGACCAGGATACAGAGATGCATCAGCTAATGTGTCGATAAAACCACCGGTCGAATGGTGACGGATTTATCTCTGCTAGGCATTACCATGCCGAGCACTGCTAGGTACACTGGAGCCCTCAGCCGCATAGGGCTGAGTCACACGTGATGTCAATACGCCAGCCCTTGATGCATCAGTTAGTATTAGCCAAAAAGCACACTTATCCGTGCAGACGAGACATCTAATTCAGCTCTTTCTCCATAATTTGCGCATGCGCGGAGTTTGAACCTCGAACCGCAGGGCAGCGTCTTTACAAGATTTAACGGTTGAGTTAGTATCTGGCAAAGAATTATAGATAGGACAACCCAATGAAAAATATACTGACAGATATGCTAGGACTGAAAACACACACGGAGCAACTACTAGAGGCATGCGAAGCGGGCCGCGAAGAGGCTGTAACCAAGTTAATCGTAGCAGGAGTGGATATTAACGCCAGAATAGATGACATTACAGCCTTAATGGTGGCTTGCGATATGGGGCATGAAACGGTTGTACAGAAGCTAATCGAAGCAAAGGTAAATGTCAATGCGAAAACAGTTATAGGCAAAACAGCCTTAATGCTGGCTTGTGAGATGGGGCATAAAACGGTTGTACAAAAGCTAATTAGAGCAGGCGCTGATGTCAACGCCAAAGATAAATCTGGCGGCACAGCCCTAATAGCGTCCTGTGGGCACGGTGATGAATGGATAGTGTCAGAACTACTTGAAGCAAAAGCTGACATCAATGGCTCTGTGTGTTCGATTTTTGGGCATCCCTTAACTATGGCTGTCATGATGGGGCATGAAACAGTTGTACAGAAGCTAATCGAAGCAGGGGCAAATGTGAACGCTAAGCCCCCCTCTGCCGAGTCCAGAACAGCCTTGATAGATGCCTGCCTACTTGGACACGAGGCAGTTGTGTCAAAATTACTCGAGGCAAAAGCTGATATCCACGCGAAGGATGTGTTTGACAAGACGGCGCTGATATATGCTTGTGAGAAGGGCCATTCAGCAATTGTATTCAAATTACTTGAAGCAAAAGCTGACATCAACGTCAAGTCCAACGGTAATGAAACAGTGCTAATGCACGCCTGCGTGGGAGGAGACATAGCAGTTGTGTCAGAATTACTCAAGGCAACAGGTCATGTTAACGCGAAGGTCAACGCAAAGAATGATAACGGCCAAACACCGTTGATGATGGCCTGCCGTCACGGCCATGAAGCGGTTGTGACACAACTGATCAAAGCAGGAGCAGTTGTCAACGCGAAGAGTAATGAAGGCGAAACACCGTTGATGTGTGCCTGCAGACAGGGACAGAAATGGTATGAAACGAGATTGACAAAAGCGGAGGTGATGTATGACTGCAGACAGGGAAACGAGGCTATTGTTTCGCAACTGATCACAGCAAGAGCGGATGTCAACGCGAAGGATGAGTCTGGCAGAACAGCGCTGATGTGGGCCTGTCATCGCGGTGATGAAGCGGTTGCAACGCAACTAATCGAAGCAGGAGCGAATATCAAAGCCAAGAGTAAAGATGGCAAAAATGTCTTTATGTACGCCTGCATGGGTGGAAACATGACACTTGTGTCAAAGTTTCTTGAGACAAATTCGTATATCAACGTAACAAGTCAATCTGACCAAACACCGCTGATGTTTGCCA
>PBLX01000029.1 GCA_002722435.1 Legionellales bacterium
AGAGCTATAACAGCATGCTGGTCGGCGCAAATCAAGCACACGGACACTATCGCAAACAACGTTACGTACCATTTGGTGAATATCTACCTATGTCAGGTTTACTTGGCCATTTTGTACACTATTTTGACAACAAAAAAGACCCGATCGCAGAATATTCAGTGCACCAACTAAGATATCGTGAGTATACCTTCTTTCCAATGATTTGTTATGATCTGTTCTTTGAACCACTTCAAAAAGAGCGTCTCAGTGACACAAACGGCATCATTGTTATTGCTGAAAACACTTGGTTTAGAGACTCATTGATGCAAACCATGTTTCTACGTCATGCCCAGCAACGTGCGATTGAGTACCACAAGCCAGTACTTCTCGCAATGAACCGTGGCTACAGTGCACATATCACAGCTGCAGGTAAGATTGAAAAAAAGATGCCTTTTGCTGAGCAGTCAGTTTTACATAGTAAAATCACAAAGGATAACAAAAAGAGCACGCCATATTCAAATATATCCGATGGCATGGTAATCATGTTTTTAATAGTGCTTGAAAGCATCGGAGTGCTATGGACCAGGACGATCATAAACAACTTCGCAACAAGAGAAAAAACATGATCCAGCACGACTTTGTCGTCATACTAGAACGCACCAGCCATCCGGGAAATATTGGTGCAACAGCACGTGCGATGAAAAACATGGGCATGCAATCCTTACGTCTTGTAAATTGCACTGATCATCGTGTCAGCGGTGCCTATACACGATCAAGCGGTGCAGAAGACATACTACACCACGCACAGACATATTCAACATTACAGCATGCAATGGAAGACTGTCATCTTGTTCTTGCAACTAGCGGACGCAGACGAAGCGAACAAAGGCCACCGACAATATGCGCACGTAAGTTACCGAAATATCTACAAGCCATTGATGAAAAAAAACGGATTGCGCTATTATTTGGAAACGAGCAAAACGGTTTGGACAACGATGCAATACAGCAGGCACACTACCAAATTATCGTACCGACAAACCCTGATTTTCGCTCACTAAATCTAGCTGCCTGCGTGCAACTTATCACCTTTCAGTGTCAGCTAGAATTCGATCGTGAAGACTCACAAGAAATGGCATCAAACCTTGCAACACAAGCACAATACAATGCCATATTAGAGACAGCAACCAGACATGCCTTTGACAAAAAAGGCGATCATCTTGCATCGCAACATAAATTGCGCCAGCTACTCTATCGCACAAATCCAACGAGTGATGAATTGAGTTTTCTGCATGGCATCATCAAACGAGCAGCCAAAAAAGAACCCAATGATGATAAGGTAGACTAAACATCAGTAGGTCTTACCAGACACCATAGCACGCAATGCCATCCAGTCATCACACAGGTTTCAGACAATAATACAGTTACATGCAACAGCATGAGATCATTGACAATATTACGATATTATGACAGCATTAAAACATATTACTCAGTGGCTTAGTTTGTATTCGTTCACCCAGAAATTCAAAAATCGTTGCATACTGCTTAGGTCTCTGACATTTTGCATATTACTAGTAAACGCAGCAACTGCGGGCTCGCGGAACAGTACCTATCCGGATAAAAAATCAGAAATCCCCAAACACTACTGGGATACACAAGCCATAGGAGATATGGGTAACACTGACAACAGCACGCTAAGCATTGGCTACAACATTGCAACAAGCACACACGTCAGATCGCGATTGGCAATTGAACAAAGTGCATACATCGATGTAACCGATAGCAGCGATGACATCAATAACAAAACCGGCATCTCATTCGAGCTAGCCTCGGTGCGTGAGAGGCACAGTTCCGGGATCGGATTTCGTGTATTAGCGGACCACGGTAAGACAGATAGCAAAAAGCACAAAAATTCATATCTGACAGGACCATATCTTTTTAGAGATCGCCAGCTTTGCAAGCGCACGTATGCTGGGCTTGGCGTCAGTGCGAGCTATTCAACACAAGATCCCGACGGTGGCACCAAGAGTAATCAGAAAGTCATAGCAGGTATAATCGCTAGAGCGGGTTATAGAATGGGTAAGAACGTATGATAAATGACGTATACGAGGAATGGCACACGAAACAAGTAAAGTTGACAACAAACATGGTGACACTATGAGTGCTAAGAAGAGCACGTGGTATTTGCTTCTAGTCTTGGTCTATTACCAATGTATGGCTGTCAGCGAATTAAATAAGACACCGCACCTATATGGCTGGGACATTAGGTCAACGATGGATATTGCAACTACAGACAACACAACGCTAGGCATTGGCTACAGTTTTGCAATCAACAGCAGCAAATTGATGCGCTTTGCGATTGAACAATCACCCTACATTGACAAAGAAGAAAGCACAACCACCATAACCAACAAAACTGGTGGTAGTATGGAGTATGTATACCCACTGAATCGCATCAAGAAAGGATACAGCCTGACATATCTATATGACCATGGCGAGCTGAACGGAAAAAAACTCAGTCACTCATATGTCATACGGATGCACAAGTTCTACGATCGCTTTTTTACAAAAAACGTTTACATTGGGGTTGGCATGGGCGGCACAAGACAACGCCAATCGCCAGATGATGGATCAACGACCACCAATAGACGTGTCGCGGGCGGATTATCACTTAGAGCAGGATTTGCATGTTGAGTTTCAGATCCTTCAACATATTGACCACAGCAAAAAAAACAGACATCGATAGCATTTTGTTAGTATTATGCATTATTGCTTTGAGCGCAACGGCTCAGACAAAACCGTTCATCACCATGGGCGCAACAATTGGTAAAAGCACGCCAGCTGGTTCGTCACTAGATGTTGCTATCAATAAGGCACTAGATCCTGCCAGCGTCTTTATCATTGGTTTCCACCCAAGCACATACACTGCTAGCAGTAGCAACACTGAGAGCCAGACGTTCAATCTATCTATTTCTACTGAGTATTCCGTCAGCGACCTATTAGTTGATGGATTATCAACTGGATTCGGTACATCTGGCACCGTGACCAACGGGCAAAAAAACAACAATCACTATCAAGACTCTTATGGCTGGCGACTATTTGCATCCAACAGCATATCCATTGGAAATGGATGCACCATTGGAAACACAGTAGGCGTTAGCAAAGGACAAAAAAAACCGAAGGGAGCATCCAAGATTGATACACTGAGCATTGGCCAAGCAACACTCGGTGTTTCATGTAGAGTCAGCTAGAATACTCTTATGGTTTGACGCACTGCTATTTGAATGACCACTCAGTCGATGCTATGCTCATCGGGAGACAGCACAATGAGACATAGTGGCCTTAAGGCCAATACAAACGTAATGTCAAATAGTGAAAAGTACATTACTGACGAGAATGGTCATGAGGATTAATAGGCATATAACCGTCAATGTACTATTTATAGTGCTATTAACAATGACAGGTTCAGCAGCAATGAACGCAAAAAACATTCTTGGCACGGAATTGATGATTTGTGGGATGGATCCCAAAACTGGATTTTTTCGTGATGGTTACTGCAACACAAACGCAGACGATCATGGCACACATGTTGTGTGCGCTGAAGTTACTGAAACATTTCTGGAGTACACAAAAGCACAAGGCAATGACTTATCGACACCAAACCCTCTGTATCGGTTTCCAGGATTAAAGCCCGGCGACAAGTGGTGCTTGTGCGCACTACGCTGGCAAGAGGCTCTAAACGCAGGTGCAGCACCGATGATCATTCCTGAAAGCACACATGAGAAAGCATTACAGTTGGTTAAAAAGGATGATCTGCTTGCACACAGCATCCATTACGATAGGTAATGGATATAGCATCATGAATCTACAGAGTGTGCGATTTCATCTACAACAGCATAGAAACAGAAAACAATCGTAGAATTGAATGAGCATAGCAGAAAAAATTATTGCTTGGCAAAAAAAGCATGGTCGCCATGGTTTACCATGGCAGCACAACATCACCCCATACCGAGTTTGGGTATCAGAAATCATGTTACAACAAACTCAGGTAACCACTGTGATACCCTACTACCAACGTTTTATGAGCCGGTTTCCCAGTCTAATTTCACTGGCAAACGCTAGTGAGGATGTAGTGATTGAGCACTGGGCTGGACTTGGCTACTATCGACGTGCGCGTTATCTTCATTTATGCAGTCAGGTGGTAAGGGATCAGCATAATGGTGACTTCCCAAGCAACGCAGATGAGCTGATCGCTCTACCAGGCATTGGCAAGTCAACCGCACACGCGATACTGAGCATCAGTCATAACATGCCTTACGCAATACTCGACGGCAATGTTAAACGCGTCTTGGCAAGATATCACAATATAAGTGATGTGCTCACTGGCGTAGAAACAATGCGTAATCTATGGAAGATCGCACAAACAGCAATGTCTCAAACAGAATGCAGAACCTATACACAAGGCATCATGGATCTCGGCGCAAATATCTGTAAACGTCAACCATTATGTGATCTATGCCCACTACAGAGTGGTTGCAAAGCCTACAAATACAACACACAAGGCAATATACCGAATAAACCACGTAAAAAATTAAAGCGAACAGAAACGTGCTATTTTAGATGCTATATGAATAGTAATCGCTTGTGGATGGAACAGCGGCCATCATCAGGGATATGGCCAAAGTTATGGTCACCACCCTATTGCACCACTAAACCATGTGAGAAGACACGGCATATAGCACTTGCGTCATTTCGGCACACATTTACCCATTTTCATATGCTCGTTCATCCAATCATTATTCATACAGTAGATCCAAGAAGAAATACTGGCGGGGCTTGGTTTGCCTTAGATCAAGCAGAACGAATGGGGATCCCTGCAGCAGTGAAGAAGATCATCAAGTCAATACAACACGAAACAAAAGTTAGCTAAGATATTGAACAGCCTGGTTGGGCAAGCGTTTCAAGAAGATTAGTATGCACAGCAGAATGCTTCTTACTCATTTCTGATGGAGCATTGATAGACGATGCAGCCTTGTATACTGGCTCTGCAGATGATAACTTCGGTTGCTCAAGAAATAGCTTAGCTAAGATAGTATTTGAAAAAAACTGCTTAAGCTTGTTGAGTATGGATGGGCTCGATCCATCATGCTTACCACTAAGACCGATCAGCGCATGGAAATCAGGCTGATGAACCAGATAGGACACAAAAATGCAATATGAAGTTGAAAATCCACAAATCAATGAAGAGCTAATCGGGAGCATAGCTGGAATAACCCCTGAGACGATAAGCATAAAAAAGACTCCAACAACAACGGAAACAGAGGTAAGCATACGAGCAACATAAGAGACCTTATCAAGGATATGGACCAATTGATCAAGATGCTCTACCCCACGTGACTCAGCAACAAAGTCAGCATAAGGTGCAATCATATCGTGATAGGTAAAATGTCCTGATGGCTTCATGGGCAATTTACTCAAGCTATCGTGCACGGCTTTACATGTATTATCCGGAGCGCAGCTCTTACAAATACCGACAGAATCAACTTTCCTGCCCACCGCAATAGCAAGATCAGCAATTTCCATCGCAGACTTATCATTTATATCATCGCCGACCATCATAATGGTTCTAGGAAAAAGAACAGACTCAACATGACACCACATCCTCTTTAGCCATGAGTTAGGCACCTCAAATGAACCATAACGACGAACACGGCGCAGATATTCACCCTTGAGGCTTTCAGCACCATGAAGATTTTCGGAAAAAATAATATTCTGTTCAGGATTATCAATGCCGAGATTTTTAAATTCTTGACGCGTGTCAGCGAGATGTATTTTCCAATCTTTTGTCGAATGTCCACTGAGGATTTTAACATCAACACCCATAGCAAGAAGATTTTTAATCATTTTTCTTGCGGCATCAGTCATCACGTATGCAGCATGACAACCTGAAGAAGCACATACCGCAGGATGATACAGCGTACCGGTGCGGTCAAAGATGACCGTTTTACGTCGATACAAAAGTGGCAAAACAGTGGTATTCATCATAAACCCCAGCTTGCGAGATATAGCAGGGATGAGGCCTTGTAAAGCCGGTTTAATGACCATGTAGACACAAGGACAGGCAACCATCAAACATGCACAAAGACGTTCAATACCAAGCACTAAACCACCCGTAGAGGCAAGCGATAACGAAGATACAACAGCAGCAAGATACATGGTAAAAATGTACAATCGTATCCCCCACTCTTTACTGTCAGCATGCTGTGACTTTAACTTTTTATAGTCTAGATGATAAGGTGCCTTATAATCGTCCAGACAGAGCACCTGTCCAGAATATACCACGTGATGAGACAATAGTTGTTTACCTTCAGACTCGGTCACTATGCGCACTTCTTCACTCTGCGGATCCAAATAGCGCACACCATTCATTGCAATGACTGCGGTGGGGATGGTAACACCATAAGGATTATCGACTACAAGCATATCATTGCACTTTAACTGATCGAGTCGCCTCATAAGTGGGGTGCTGTGACCAGACATAGGATAACATTGCACACGCTCCATATGGTTGTGCATCAATCGGTGCGATTGAAAACCAGAGCGAAACCAGCGACCGAATCCAAAAACGCCGAGTGTCATGAGGGTATCGCTAAGTAGTAGTTCTGCACCTTTAACCGCTGGGTGAAATATCACAAATGCAGAGGCTACCCATGTAGTCAGGGCAGAAAAGAGCACGATATGATCCATTGACGGAATAAAGTCAGTGATGCGAACCATATGAAGCGCCTTCGTCAACAATGCACTTGGTTGAAATCGGGGTGAAATATTGATTATGGAGAACTTTTCGGCCAAATATGCTATGAGGGGCAGTATTACAATGGAGACAACTGTTGAGAGGTATAAAATATAAATAGGAATACTGAGCAATGGCGTTACACTCATAGAAAATTGATATGCAAAGAGGCCAAAGCAAGCGTAGCAAGCGAATGATCGAAGACGATTAGACCATGATTCAGTAAAAATGTGATGGAAATCCATGTATAGAAGATAAACAACCAGCGCACTAACAGATGTAAATAGCCCAGCAGGCGTGCACAATGAAAGCAGTAGATGCTCCAGCGAATGCACATGAAGCAGTAAACCAGAAGCCAACGTCACGAGACTGCGAGCGAGCAATGCACGGCGTTGTCCAGCTTCAAGTTGATGATGTTTACAACAAGATTCCATTACAAGACCACACAAAATTGGGTATATTATAACACAAATGATTTATGAGTCAATACAGTATCTCTAATCAATCATTCACAAATAGACCATGACAAGCATGAATCATAGCACTTATGATGTTGTACTTCCGTCAGTAATTGTTACAGGATCCACAAAAGACAATGGCGCACGATGCCGAGATACAGCCCGCAAGACAAATGGAATCATGACGGTGCTGACGAAGAAATAACCAGACCAGCCGAGATTTGTCTGAACCGCTGCAGATAATGGTGAAATCAGCGCCCTCTGCCAATCGATCATCGCTGTAAACAGAGCATATTGGGTTGCTGCAAGCGTAAGATCGCATCGACGTGTTATCATAACCGTCACGAAAGTTGTCGATATACCTAGACAAAAGGATTCCATATAGACAGCTGAGGCAACAAGCCAAGGTGTTGGTATTAATGCACCTGAGGCCATCGACATGAAGATAGCAGCAGCAATTAGTTGCAGGACAATTGTCAGCCTGACCCCGTGGGCCACATTCAAGTACTTGGAAAGATAACCGCCAAGAAGACCACCGAGAAAAGTGGCGATCATACCAAATGATTTTTGCATCAACCCTATAAATGCCAGAGACATGCCCGTTTCACGGAGTAAAAAAACCTGTAATAGGCTTGTCAAAAATATACCATGGAACTTAAACAGTAACAGAAAACATACCACATTGAGAATTTCACGTCGCGAGCGAGTAAACCAGTGCCAAATGTCGTGAACCATCGACACCTGCGGCCGGTCTATAGCATTTATCTGGAACAAATGACGAGAATACAAAATACCGAGATAACCTACATAAGACGATATAAAGTAGAGCAAGCCCATATAAAAATAGAGGTATGACCAACCAGTATGCTGCGCAATCACAAGCGCGAGCCCCCCAGATAATACAAATGCGACGCGGTAAAAAATCACAAACCAAGACGTCACAAGTCCTTGGAGATGACTTGTAACGTAACAAATTCGCATAGCATCGATTGATATATCAGCTGTAGCACAAAGAAAACAACCCAGAGCCATACAAACAACGGTCGTTTGGGCTATCGCTCTGGGAGAATAAGAGACCGATAATAGTATGACGGCAAGTAAGGATGTAACCAGCAAATAAACATGCTCTAAAGGCCAGCGACAACGAGTCCTCAACCAGTCGACCATCGCAGCCCATAGCGGTTTTAGAGCAAAAGGAATTGCAACCAAACCAAACCATCCAACGTATTGTATCGAAACATCAGAGACTGAAAGCCAAGCATGGAATGTGCTGGTGACTAGTGCATAGGGAAGACCCGATACAAACCCCATCAAACAAAAGAGAGCGATAATCTGGTAATCGTGTTGCTTTGTAGTCATGAGTTTCAACAAGTCACATACGATAAATCCTACCCTAATATAGTAAAATTAACAAGATAACTGAGCAATCATAAGTCCTCCGTGTAAACAACACAGTTTGACAG
This sequence comes from Legionellales bacterium, assembly GCA_002722435.1. Lineage (GTDB taxonomy): Bacteria > Pseudomonadota > Gammaproteobacteria > Comchoanobacterales > Comchoanobacteraceae > UBA7916. The sequence goes on from PBLX01000029.1 coordinate 8,691, forward strand.
AGATTAAAGTAATGTTTTATGATTAAAGACACACCGAGCCATAAGGCAATATGCTCAATTTACTGAAAGGCACATCACCACAATCTGTGCCAATTGAAACCATACTGAAATCGATACAATTGCTCCTGTTATTGGTCATCGCATACAATAGCAGTTATTTATATGCCATCTTCCAGGAATTAGAGCAAGCTAACCAAAGCAGCAAAGATATCGTCGTCAACTGCAACACCTCTCCCGCACAGCATGCCCAGTCTAATTCTACAGTGCCCAATCAGACAGCGCAACCGGTACCCAAGAGCCTACCGAAGCAAGAACATGCACCAGCAAAACCTGCCACAGCCCAGACGACACAAGCAACACAAACAGAAGAAGCCAATGATACGCCGACGACGCACACCGTAGAGATGCTCAACAATAGCCCCGACGGTGCTATGGTGTTCAAGCCGGGTTACATCCATATAAAGGCTGGTGACTCGATCGAGTTCTTGCCAGCAAGCTATGGACACAATGTGCAAACTCCTGAAGAGGTCATAGGCAAGGACACGGCAATTCCTTCAGGTGCAGAGCCATTCAAAGGGGCAATGAATGAAAAGCTGATTGTAAAGTTTTCAAAGCCAGGCGTTTACCTTTACATCTGTAATTACCACTATATCGTTGGCCATGTTGGTGTAATTCAAGTTGGTAACAATAGTCACAATCTTGAGCAGGTGCGTCAAGCAGGAGAAATCCTAAAGGGTAAAATATTTTCGCATCCAGAGCGGGTTGACAAATATCTCAATATGGTAAAAGTATTTTAGTATGCAAGCAATCCACTGGGCATGATGAACTTGTGGTTCGCATGAACATGGATATCGTTGCCTGAACCTAGACAGACTTTACGAGAGTTTGCTATTGTCTAGCAATATATCCAAAGGAATAAATTAGGATGCATAACACATCCAGAAAATCAAAAGGATTAATCAATAGCATCATTGGTTCAATTATCATACTTCATAGCCATATCAGTGCAGGAGCACAGCCAAAACCCGAGACTATCAAACCCTATACCGCTGGCATATACATAGGTACTGGTCGTCTTGAAACTAACAATGAATACTTTGAGTTAGGTTACCGTATCAGTGAAATCAGTAGAGTCGCGATTGGCGGTAATATCACGCACCCAAACGAATGGAGCTATGGTGTATATGAACTCCATAGCGAAGCAAACAACACGTGGTCACCTTTTTACCAAGTCGGCCTAACACAATATGCCATGGCAAAGGATGTACAAGGTGTATTGTTTAGCCTAGGCTATCGCCGGGACATCAATAAACATGGCACTGTAGATCTCATGTTACGCTACGTCGGTGATATAACGTCTGGAGAACGACACAGTGAGACAATGCTCTCACTCGGTGGATCAATGAACTTCTGAAAAGCCATTCATAGATATGTAATTCAAGAATAGTCAGCGGAAAATATCATTGCTGCAATTTTTTTGTGTCTCAACATAAAACGGTGAGATGTGAGTGAGATGATAGCAAGGTGTTCTATTTTTTGCACACACTATCGCTATATAGAGCATATGCGTGACATAGAATACCGCGCGAAAAAAACCGCGCAACTATACGCGGTTTTTCTGGGATTTTTAATGGTTAGTTTCAATTACACGCGATGGTGTGGGTGAAACTAATGCTTAAAAACTGTAAGAGATCTTAGCAACTAGGTACCCATTATCAGCAGCTTTATCAAGATCTGCATAGGTATAGCTGACGGTGGCCAGTAGACTATCAGTAACAGAGTAGTCATAGGAAGCCTCAACACCATACCAATGGTTCTCAGATCCAATAGCGGACACAGCATCTTCAGTATCTACATAGAATGCAGTAGCATTAACACCAGATTTCCCAAATGGCATCTTGAAATGCGCGAGCGTTGTTAGCGTTTCACCCCCAAAAATCCAATCGTCAGTGTACTTTAACCCCATACCAATTGTTCCTCCGGATAGAGGCAGGTCAAAAGCAGCACCAAGCTCACCCCAGTTGTCAGGCGTTGAATCACCTGGGTAATTGTAAAATGCTCCGCTGAGTTTCACATCTCCACCAAGTACATTCGTGGTATAAGAGAGAGAAGGTGATATTTCATAGTGAGCCTTTGCATATGAGTCAAAGTCAACCGTTTGAACCTTGCCTGAGAAAGTAATTCCATTACTGAAAGTGTATTCCGTAGCAAGTGCAGCTGAAGGATGGTCATCACTTATAGACACCCCTGAGAGCAGAAGATTTGATGTTATGCTTGCTGTGCTTGAGAAGGCACCGGCTAATGCTTGACTTCCTGTCAATAAAGCAGTTGCAGCTAAAATGAGTTGCTTGTTAGACTTGAACATAAAATGTATCCTGAATAAGTTGTAAGTATATTAAATAAAACATAAGCCTAAACAAAATGCAAGAGTATAGTTAATATATTCTTAACAGAAGGTATTAGCCAGAATCGGGAAATGAAGCTCATAAGATCATAAGATCATAAGATCATACAAGCATCATCAACGATAGTCAGTAGAATAGACAGAGCAGAGCAAGCAAAGCGAGACAAATGTAGCCAAGACATTAAAGCTTATAGGATAGTCTCAAAGCCAGATCACCAAAGTCTCCTGCCACATTAGCACCAACTTTCGAATAAAGCACTGAGAATCGCATACCATCATCAGTATCATAGTTTATGACAGCTTGAGCACCAGCATAGCGTGTTTGATCGCCATAAAATCGCCTTGTGGACCCTGGCATCTTATCACCCACTGAGTCCAGATAAACATAAAAGAGCTCAGTGGTATATGACCACCTGAACATTAGATCACCATTGACACCGACACTTGGAACTATACTTTTACCAGTATTTAAAAACCCATCATTTGAAATAGCAATTTGAGAGACAGCAACTAGGTCTCGACCCATTCCATAGAAATAGGCGGCTATAACCTCAGTCCAGATATCAGGTTTACTATCACCGACACCAGAACCAGACCAACTTCCTGGCGTATCTTCCCCGTAATAGCTATGAAATACAAATGCGATATTATGACTCTGGTGACCTTTGAGCAGTTTCGGCACTACTGTCAGGTAAGGATAGCCACTTGCCGGCACACTACCAAGCTGGAGCAACGACACGAATTCAAGTATGTGCACATGATCACTAGGTGCATCGAACGGAAAGTCGATTGTACGAGCAGAAAACAACAAGGACGCAGTTGATGTATGCTTATATTGAGCGGCAAGGTTCACAGAACCCTGACCATTGCACATTGTGATTCCATTGTATAAATAATCAGACTCAAATTTAAGCCATGTTGAAATGTCTGCAAAGACATTAACTATTGACATGACAACTATAAGAGAAATAGCCCTACGAATGTAAACCATTATTTACAACCAAACACACACAGTATCATCAAGATATCAGGGCACTCAAAATCAATCAAGGCATGACCATCATTGAGAGAGAAGATAGTTTGAGTAATTTCACCAAAGCTCTAGATCCACAAAACTAATTATTTCTGACCAACCGTGAAACCATAAAACGAGAAAATACAAAGTGGTCAATTAATGATCAGATAACGGCAATCTACTTACGCAATATCCTAACATTAAGGAAAGATTAGCCAGACAATGGATATCATGTTGCCTTAATGTTTCACACAAAAACGCAAAACACACACTTCAATGATATATTTATGTATTAATACAGCATGTTAAAAGGTGGTAAAATACTTACCAATCCGCACGAAACAACGTATTATTCAGGTTCCGCAAAGAAAAAGACCATATAATCCCCAAAGTTATCCACAGGTTTTGTGGATAGATAACTAACTATCGGTTTTTTCTTTTTAAAGCGAGTGCTCGGCGGCGCTCAATTGGCGTACTACTTAAATCCAGGACACAATCTAAACGGTCACCAGGATACAACAAATCAGCACCTTTAACGCGACGCCCATAAACCGCATAGCCATAACGCTGATCAGAATCTATCCACCCTCTACTCTGCAGAGCAAGCAATACAGACTCAAGCGTACAGGGTAGCACAAGATCCAAATCATAATGCAACAACCTATAGTCAGATTGCATCACACAGCACGCTAATAACAAAGCATCACCCAAATAACAGTATTATACGACGAAAGCATATTAATCCCAAATAGTCTGCCGCCCAGGATTGGGAACCCCACCCTTCCACGATGGCGATATCACATTGGTTGACTGAATACGCTCGAGTAAGTGCGTCAAACGTGCAGGCATAATCGTTGACCTTCCAAAACGAGCATTGACATGTGCAACCAACTGATCCACAGGACTTTGTGACGACAGATATTCATCTTCAAGCAAGTCACGTTGTACACATTGCGTCAGTGAAGCAGCATTGATCTGGACCCGACGCACCATTGACCGAATAGGCACATGGGGTACCAGTGCTTTCATCCATTGTGATAACACTGCATATTGATTAGTAGGTTGCGGCAAGTTCAATTGATAAGCAACAGCACCTTGAGCAAATGCTATTTTGCAGAAAAACTCTGGTGCATAGTAAGGCTGTAGCTGCATACGATAAGCCAATTTAAAAACCATCGCATCTAAGTAGGCCATCAATCGTGCAGCGCTATTAACCCCTGGCGGTAATATTTTACTATGCCCCATGGTCTGTGCTGGCTTTAAATAAGCACGAACGCAATCCGGGTCTCGACCAGCACACATCAACCATAAACGTTGACCCTTAATGCCAAACTTCTTGCGTAACATAGACACAGGAATGCGGCGTACAGAGCCACAGTTAACGCCACCGAACTGCGACAAATATCGGGTTGTCCGGGGACCGATACCACATAACTCCGAAACTGCAACAGGTGCCAGTATGCGCTCAGCAACCATCGGCTCAATCACAGTGACCCCCATGGGCTTATGGCATTTAGCAGCATATTTTGCAGTGGTTTTATCACCAGAGATACCAACAGAACATGGCAGCGACAACTGCTGGCATACGGCATCGCGAATTGCGTGCGCTAAGATCCTCGGTGTGCGGTAGCGATGATAAACACGGCTCATATCCAAAAATGCTTCATCAACCGAGAAAACTTCAATATCTGGTGTAAACCGATCATGCAACAAACGCATCAACTGCTTTGAATAGGTTTCATAAACCGAACCTCGCGCAGGCATTTGAATCAAGTGAGGACATAACAATCGCGCATGAGAGAGCGGCATACCTGTTTTCACACCATAAGCACGGGCTGCATAGGATGAAGTAATAATACATGAACCGTGGTGCCCATTAGTAATAGCAAGTGGCTTTCCGCGAATGTCGGGATGTAATAATTGCTCAACCGATGCAAAAAACGCATTCATATCAACGCAAACAATACACCTAGGCCAATCCGAAAACACGCAACGCCTCCTCCCCTACATTGGTTGCGGCGATAAGCGCAACAAACCAATAAACACACCTTGTATCGTTACTCGATGACTAGGATATATCTGAACACGATGCTGTGCATTAGCAGGGATAAGGCTTACTGTAGCATCGTTATTCTTTTGTAGTCGCTTCAGCGTTGCTTCATTTTGATCAATCAACGCAACGACAATCTGGCCGTTGTGTGCACGACTCGCGTGTTGGCAGATGATAATATCACCATCTTGAATACCCTCATCAATCATTGAATCCCCCTTGACGCGAAGTGCATAGCGGCCTGGCGTCAAAAACATTTCAGTCACATTGACCGTCTCATCGTCATGAATAGCCTCAATCGGCTCACCAGCAGCAATACGACCAAGAAGTGGTAAAGTCAATTCAGTTGATTCTGATTCATGTGGCAACAAATGAATATTACGTCTTTTGTGTGGAATTAAATCAATGTAACCGGCAGCATGCAGTGCTTTTAAATAGCGATGCACCACGCCGCGAGACTGTATGCCAATACCCATGGCAATTTCTGCTGTTGTTGGCGAATATTGGTGTTGCTCAACAAACTGTTGAATAAAACGGTAAACACGGTGTTGTCCTAGCGTTAACATAGCGCACTCCTTCTTTTAAATGCCACACTTTCAGCATAGAGAACATAGTGAGTACAGTCAAGCAAAAGAGCTCAAAAAGAGAACAAAATACAAAAGCACGTAGCAACCGTAGCCAAAGACGCGATAGTCGGCTTAAAGTCGTGAACGCACAAAAGATCGAGGGGCATTTGGATTATCAATCGTTTGATAAGACTGCTTTGGCAACAGACCATAAGAAGAGAGTAGAAAAACCATGAGGATGATCGTATTGTGAATCACAAACAGACGTAACCCCCATCGAATCAGAAGATGACTGGATGAAACACATAACCACAGTGCAACGTGCATAACAGACATGATGGTACAAAGCAATGTCGCTTTCAAAGCAACAATAACGGGCGCAGGTAAATTCGCCAGGGAACAAAAGTATTCAGGTATGACCAGCATCTGATTAAGAGAAAGAAAAAACAGCAGACTAATAACAATCGTAGCACCAAGCGTAAGCTCACCAAAAAAATAGCGCTGAAGTAGGAGCGATACCTGCTGTAGTGGCGATGAAAAGTAAGACATAACAGTCAGTCCAGTGAAAATCACACAGTAAGCATAGTGTAACTGCTCTATAACCAGTTTGTAAAGTCATGTGATGGTTGAGTTGCACTGGGGTGCTGTGCTACACTAATTTCGCTTTAGAACAAGGAGTAAGCATGCCAAATACAAGCGAACGCACATTATCAATTTTAAAACCAGACGCTGTGAGTAGACAGTACACAGGAAACATTCTGTCAAGATTTGAGAATGCGGGACTAAAAATCATCGCCATGCAAATGATGACATTGACAAAAGAACAGGCAAGCACGTTCTATGCCATCCATAAAGAAAGACCTTTCTTCGCTGAGCTTGTCGACTACATCAGCTCAGACAAAGTGGTTGTACTGGTCCTTGAAGGCGAAAACGCGGTTCAAGCAAATCGTGACATCATGGGAGCAACCAATCCAGACGACGCAAAAGCCGGCACCATAAGACACGATATATCGCTCTCTATTGGTGAAAACTCAGTACATGGTTCAGATAGTCTTGAAAATGCAAAAATTGAGATCGAACAATTTTTCCCTGAGCTTAACGCATAGTGCCACATATACTGAATTTCACACGACATGAGCTAGCCAACTTCATGGAAGAGGTTGGCCATGAGCGCTACCGTGCAGAGCAAATTATGCGCTGGATATACCACCAGAACATCACAAGCTTTGAGCAGATGGTGAACATACCGAAAATCATGCGTGAACAACTTAGTCAGCAGCTGGTTTTCACGGAACCAGAGATACAGTCGGAACATATCAGCCGCTGCGGCACCATCAAGTGGCTTATTGGTTGTGACAAGAAAAACGCAGTCGAAACGGTTTATATCCCAGAGGCGAAGAGAGCCACATTATGCATATCATCACAAGTGGGCTGCGCACTGTCGTGCCAATTCTGTGCAACTGGCATGGCTGGCTTCCTACGAAATCTATCAACAGCAGAAATCATAGGCCAAGTGTTCTATGCAGCGAGACGAATTCAAGCCATCAC
>PBLX01000030.1 GCA_002722435.1 Legionellales bacterium
GCCTATCCACGTGATGTTATCCCAAACTGTGTGCCGTCAAATATGGGCGGTGTGCCGCGATCAGTGATATTCCTAACTTGCGATCTATATGGTGTTTTACCACCGGTATCTGTTCTCGACAAGGAGCAGGCGCTTTTTTGGTTTTTGAATGGTTATACTGCCCTTGTGGGTAGTACAGAAGTTGGGAGTACGAGAGACATCAATCCGACTTTTAGCACATGCTTTGGTGCAGCGTTCTTTCCACGGTCGCCTGTCGTCTATGGAGAATTGTTAATGCAGAAACTCGAGTCTAGCGGTGCAAATGTGTATTTGGTGAATACAGGTTGGCATTCCGGTTCATTCGTGAGTGGCGGAAAGCGTTTTGCTATCCAAACAACAAGACAGATCATTGATCATATTCACTCAGGTGCTGTTTTGTCTGCAGAGAAAGCAAAAATGCCGATCTTTAATCTACAAGTGCCATCCACATTGGCTGGTGTGGATACTAAGCTGCTAAACCCTGCTCATGCTTGGTCTGATGTGGGTGCGTTTGAGGATAATGCTCGAAAACTACATGCTTCATGTCAAAAAAACTTTGCCCAATATGAGGTGAATGGTGTTTTGCATGCTTAACACCCTGGTGGATTTGTATTTGCATTTCTACTATACCGTTCAAGCTGTTCTCGGGCGCCAGTTCGTTGTTGTTGACGTGGATGCGCAGCATTTGGTTTTGTACCGATATGGTGTTTCTCAGGTATCCTACTCGGTATCGACTTCTAAGTTTGGGATGGGTGAAAAACAGGATTCATATCAAACACCTCGGGGGTGGTTTCGAATATGTGAATGTATCGGTGGACAGGCTGATCTTGATGTTGTATTTAAAGGGCGCGAACCACACGGTAAATACGATGGTCAATTGAGTGCTGAGCAAGACCCTATTCTTGCCCGTGTTATTCGTCTAGATGGTTTGCAACAGCGTAATAAAAATACTCTCCAGCGCTATATTTATATCCATGGCTCTCCAAGTCATGGGGTATTGAATGGGGAGAATACTTCCATAGGCTGTGTGCGTATGTGCCCTGAGGATGTGGCGAAGCTCTACTCTGAGATGCATGTTGGGACGTTAGTTTACATACATGATCGAAAGAAGTCTTTGCCGTGGCAGCCGAGTTACTTTAGTTCACTTAAAATGCTTTGTTCTTAATATTCGCATAAGGTTCACATGGCACTATAAACAGAAAACGCCACGATTCTTAGCTTAACATTCCTTAATATTGAGTTCACATTTGACCAGTGGACGGAGCGCTAGATGCCTTGCTGGGTGTTTTATGGTGACTGCATTTAATATTTGTATAAGACTCGCATGGCACTATAAATAGAAAACACCACGATTCTTAGCTTAGTATCCCTTTATATTTGATTCACATGTGATCAGGAACATCGAAGCCAAGAAGTTGTGCTGCGTGCTCGATGATTGAAGCAATGTGGTGGCTGAGCGTTACTCTGAATTGCGTTGTTTCTTGCTTATCCGCATTGAGTATGGGGTTTTCTTGATAGAATCCGTTGTAAATCTTCACCAATTCATAAAGGTAATTTGCTAGCAGAGCAGGACTTTTTTGTTTGGCTGCTTGGATAACTTGATTTTGGTAATCACATGCTTTTTTTATGAGATTTCGCTCTTCGGGGTGAAGGCTTTTTGGCTGAGTATAGCTTTTGACCGCGCCATATTTACGAATAATTGATTGTATTCGTGCGTAAGTGTACTGAATGAATGGACCTGTTTTACCATGGAAGTCAATGGATGTTTCTGGGTCAAAGAGAACGGTTTTTCTAGGGTCGACTCGTAATAGTTGGTATTTCAATGCTGCCATGCCGATCATCTCGTAGATGGAATCACCTTGCGGTGTGTCTCTTGATTCAGAGATGCTCCGTGCCGTTTGATGCATTTGATTCATTAGGTCGTCTGCATCGACAACTGTTCCTTCGCGCGACTTCATTTTGCCAGATGGTAATGTCACCATGCCATAGGAGAGGTGGTAGCAATTTTTGGCCCATGGATATCCTAGTTTCTTCAAAATCAAAAACAGTACCTGAAAATGATAGTCTTGTTCATCTGCAACGGTGTAGATCATATGTCCAAACTGGTAATCTTGGTAACGCTCGATGGCAGTGCCAATATCTTGTGTGATATAAACGGCAGTGCCGTCGGCACGCAATAATAGTTTTTCGTCGAGCCCTTCATCTGTAAGATCCACCCATACAGATCCATCTTCTTTTTGGTAAAAGATTTTTTTTGCCAGCCCGTCTGCGATGACTTGTTTTCCCAGTAAATAGGTATTGCTTTCATAATAATTTTTATCGAATGATACACCCAGTCGTTGGTAACTTTCGTCAAATCCATCATAGACCCATTGGTTCATTTTTTTCCAAAGGTCCCGCGTATCGGGGTCTTTTTTTTCCCAGTCGCGCAGCATTTTTTGCACTTGTTGATGCAGTGGTGCCTGCTTTTCAGCCGCTTCTTGAGTTAAGCCTTGATCGACCAGTTCTTTGACTTCTTTACGGTATTGTTTTTCGTATTCGACGTAGTATTTTCCAACAAAATGATCACCCTTAGTGTTTGTTGATTTTGGCGTTTCCTCATTACCGAAGCGTTGCCATGCTAGCATGGATTTGCAAATGTGGATTCCCCTATCATTGATGATCTGAATCATTTTGACTCTGTGGCCGCAAGCTTGGAGGATTTTACTGATACTATATCCGATTAGATTGTTTCGTATGTGGCCGAGATGTAGTGGTTTATTGGTGTTTGGCGATGAATATTCTACGAGATAGGTGCTGTCGTCGTCTGCGATTTTTGGTATGCTGCAGTCATGTTTCTTGATGGCCTCATAGAGAGCCTGGTCTGTGACGCGAAGGTTGAGAAACCCCTTGATGACCTCAAACCCTTCAATGATGTCGCATGATTTTATTAATGCGTCGCCAATTGCTTTAGCGGCATCTTCGGGTTTTTGTTTGGCCAGTTTGAGTATCGGGAAGATAATGACTGTAAAATCTCCGCTCTGTTCTTTGGGTGTTTTCTCTAAAGGCAGTACCATATTATCCGCACCGTAAAGCTCAGAGATGATGGTCGTGATTGTCTGACTGATCTGTTTGTCTAGCATGATTTTGCCATTCTGGCGAAATGTGCGCAGATGGTATCATGTTTACTGATTTATTGCCAGATTTGCTGTTCTCAAAGCAGGCGTCTTTTCTCCTTTGATGTCTTAAGGGACCATCTATGGCGTCTTCTATCTCCAGTGTAATGGATATCAATGGGTATGCGTTTTGCCCAACATGTGGGATTTTTCTCTTCGTTGTGTTATGATTCGACATATTTTTGGAGTGATCTTGTGTCGTCAGGGATCTGTGTAACGACTGCGTTACCGTATGCAAATGGTGATTTACATCTAGGCCATATTTTAGAACAAATACAAGCAGACATTTGGTGTCGTTTTTTGAAGCTGTGTGGTAAGAAGGTGCTCTTTGCTGGTGGTGATGATGCGCATGGGACTGCAATTATGCTTTCTGCAGAGAAAAAAGGCGTAACCCCAGAGTCATGGGTTGAAGATATTTGGCAGCGTCATCGAGCTGATATTGTTGACTTTGGCGTGGATATGGATGTGTTTTACACCACAAGATCTCCCGAAAACAAAGCTCTCGTTGAAGGGATCTACCGGCAGCTGGAGGACAATGGCTCGATTGTGAAAAAGTCTGTTGAGCAGGCATATGATCTTGAGGCTGGTATGTTTTTGCCAGACCGTTTTATTCGAGGCACTTGTCCCAAGTGCTCTGCACCTGACCAATACGGTGATCATTGTGAGCGTTGTGGTGCTTATTATCTGCCAACTGAGCTGAAAGACCCATACTCTGTGATCAGTAAATCGACGCCTGTTTCACGTACTTCAGAACATGTCTTTTTTCAGCTTAGTCGTAAGGCTGACATGCTTAGCCAATGGATTGAGGGGGCTCATTTACAGGATGCTGTGTCTAATAAGATCCAGGAGTGGTTACATAACGATGATGGCCTTCAAGACTGGGATATTTCAAGAGATGCTCCCTATTTTGGCTTTCAAATACCAGGGTACCAGGACAAATATTTTTATGTCTGGATGGATGCTCCCGTTGGTTATATGGCCGCTGTGCAGAAATATGACCAAGACCATGATACGGATTTTTTCAAACCCATTTTCTCTCAACAAAGTGACTGGGAGTTGGTCCACTTTATTGGTAAGGATTTGGTAAACTTTCATGGCGTCTTTTGGCCAACTGTATTGCTATCCTCAGGCTATCGACCGCCATCTGCGTTGCATGTTCACGGCTTCATCACAATTAATGGTGAAAAGATGTCTAAGTCTAAAGGTACTTTTATCACCGCTAGGGACTACCTTAATGCACTGTCCCCCGAGTATTTACGGTATTATTTTGCCTGTAAACTGAGTGACTCAATTGTTGATATCGATCTCAATTGGCAAGATTTCGTGAGTCGATGTAATGCTGATTTGGTTGGTAAGGTGATTAATATTGGTAGTCGCACCGCGAGTTTTATTCATAAATATTTTTCTGGTCGTTTATCTGGCGAACTTGACGATGAGAGCCCATACTCTTTGTTTATCGGTAAACTGGATCAAATAAAGTCGTTGTATCGCGAAAAGAAATTCCATTTGGTGACTAGAGACCTTATGCAGTTAGCAGATCTTGCCAATCAATATGTAGACAGTAAAAAGCCTTGGCAAATGATCAAACAGGATGGGCGTGAGCACGAGGTGCAGATTGTGTGTACCACCGCAATGCATTTGTTCTGGATACTTGCTGTGTATTTGCAGCCAATTATACCAGATACATCAGCTAAGATTTCAAAGGTTCTCTATCGTGATATTCAGTCTTTTGATGATGTAAAGATTATGTTTTTAGGGCAAGAAATTGATGCTTTTTCGCGTATTCTTGAGAGAATCACATTAGATATGTGTCCCCAGAGCTAACGGTTGGGAGGCATTGTGGCATTGGAATCCTTAGTGGATCGAATTGACGCTGTGTTGCCTCAAACGCAATGCCAGGCGTGTGATTATTCTGCCTGTCGTCCGTACGCTGAGGCTGTTGCGTCAGGGCAAGCCCCCATTGATCGATGTCATCCTGGTGGCCAGGAGACATTGGAGTCGATTGCAAACTTGGTTTCAGTGGATCCGTCACCCTATTTGCAGGGTGTTCTTGATCAATACCGTCCGCCAACCACTGTCCGTGTTGATCTGGATACGTGTGTGGGTTGTGTGAAGTGTATTCAGGCTTGTCCGGTGGATGCTATTGTAGGTGCTCCAAAGCAAGCCCATGTGGTCATTTCAGCACTTTGTACGGGGTGCAACTTATGTATCGAGCCCTGTCCCGTTGACTGTATTGAGATTGTTCCACATGATGGGAGCGGCTCAAATAATGATGCTATGCGTGAGCAGTCGCGATCGCGCTATCAAGCGAAACAGGCGCGTATGGTTCGTGCCAACCAGAGTAAAACGGAAAACTATCTCAAGGCAAAGCAACTTATTAAACGGGACTTACTGGTATGAGTAAATCATCGATTGGCGCTTATTGCGTTATCTTTCGTTTGTTTGCAAAGCATAATACGCAGCCGGTTGCTGAGTTGCATTTTAAAACGCCATTTGAGTTGCTTGTGGCAGTAGTTCTCTCAGCTCAAGCGACGGACATCAGTGTTAATAAAGCCACAGACGTATTGTTTGCCGATGCCAATACCCCAGCGTCTATTCTTGCGTTAGGCGTTGATGGACTTAAGCCATATATCAAAACCATTGGTTTGTTTAATAACAAGGCAAAACATATCATTGGATTGTGTCAACGTATGATCGAAGTACATGATGGGCAGGTGCCAGAGACTTTGGATGAGTTGATCGCACTGCCCGGTGTTGGTCGTAAAACGGCAAATGTGGTACTAAATTTGGCATTTCAGCAACCAACAATGGCGGTAGATACACACGTATTTCGTGTATCAAGAAGATTAGGGCTCACGGATGCCCAAACGGTTTTGGGTGTTGAAAAAGATTTGGTCGCTAAGATACCAAAGCAATACCTTCTCAATGCACACCATTGGTTGATTTTGCATGGTCGATATGTCTGTAAAGCACGAGCCCCCTTGTGCGCGGATTGTTTTTTAAGTCAACATTGTCGTTATTTTAGATCGTTAAGCTGACTTTGAAGAAGCGATTATCTGCTTGCATGCTCATCGACTTTCGGTATTATATAATCAAGGAGTGTGATTTATGAATGTCAGATTATGGTTACTGGCAGCCTCTTTAGTTTTGCCACATGCGTATGCGGAAGTGGTGACTAAAGGCTGTGATGCGTGTTTTGAGACGTCAACGCGTGCGGATTGTGCAGATTGTGCTGATCATGTAAGACATGTGATGATGTCTGCCGGTCAGGATCAACTGACACAGCTAATGCAGTCCATCAGAGAACGTTCGCATGACCAGTGCCAAGGTGCTTCACTTGACAGTCGTGCATGTCAAATCTATCTTTCTTTGTGTGAAGATAAAGGCTCATGTGACAATGATTTGTTTCGACGCCTGCTCGAGCATCGTGACCAAAACGTGTTGCCAAAACGGCAGATCGTTTGACGTAAACAGAATCCGTCACTGATTTCCTATCTTCAATGCGTATCGATTTATATTCTTGCTCAGGTTCTGAGTAATATCCTCAGTTTTATGGCTAGGTAAATCATGGCCCAAACCACGGTTTTATTTGTTGTGCTGTATTTTTTGATTGTCGTGAAGTAATGTCAAAATAACAGTCGCCCAAATCATTATTTTTGCAATGGACACACCAATTACGGACGCATAGTCTGGTGACACCGGGTTTTTGTTCAACATACAAAGGTGGATAATCAGTACCGTTGCGGTTAGGGCAGGTATTGTGAGTGGGTCATCACGAATGATGCGGTTCCAGCAAAGGCAAATGATCAAGAAAATAACGCCATAGACTTTGAGATGTAGGAATTCAGGCGTGATAAAGACTCTGTGCTCAAAACTGACTGATTTGACGACTAAAGTTAGCATAACGATAGCGAATAAGTAACGATAGATCGATGGTTTTCTGGTCATGGTATAGAGGCATGCGGCGAGGGCAAACAGGGTGATCATCAGGTATTGAAGGCTGATGTCTACAGCGCCTAGCCATGGTATTTTCCCAGACACCAAGATAAGCTTGCCAAGCTGCCAGTCTGCTTCCGGTAACGAATATTGCGTAATCAGGTAGCGTCCACCCATCAGCAAGCAGCCGAGGAAGGCGCCATTGATGATGGATGGCAATAGAGAGGGTGCTTTTTTAAAGTGCGACTGTGTTGTCACCACGTAATGCGCAAGCAGGCAAATTACAGCGATCTTGAAGAAATGGGATATCGCCCAGCTGGCAACTTCTGAAATGAGCTGATTGGTCATGTCCATTGCCGAATAGAGCTGCATAAATGTGATGTTCATGTTGTTGATATAAACGGCCGCATACATCAATACCAGTAGAATAGAGAAATTACGCAGTACCTTGTAGTTAATCGACGAGTTGACAAAATGATGTAAGCTAAATCCAAGTATTGTTAACGTGACGATTGTCCAAAGAATGCTTTCACTAATCTGAATGAGAATGCTGTTTTGTTCTTTGATTTTTTGGGTTTGTATCCATTTCTCTGGGATATGTAGATATTGTTGTCGTCCGCTGATTTGATTGCCAGTGATCGATATGTCAACTCGAGGCTGTAGTTTAGCGAAGGCGCCATCTGTTTCCATTTCGAATGTGATTTGCCAGTCGGTTCGATTTTTCGGTGTTGTCGTCGGTTGTTTTTTAATGATGTTAAACGGTTTTGTTGACTTGGATAATTCCGATAGATGACTGCGTGCCAGCGCAATGGCTTCGCTCTCGCTGATTGATGGTATGACGATATTTTCGGAAATGCGATGATCAAAGTCAGTTGTCGCATTTCCTCTCTCAATGTTTAACTCTTCGGCGCGGTCATCTTGTGTGCCTTCAAATGTTGCATAGCGGGTATGCCATGCATAATGAGGTAGGTATGCAGATAGATCTTCATTTTTTCCATCAACTTCTATCACAGGGTTTTGTAAGAACGTTGTTGCGTTTTCTTTGCCTAAGGTTTCAATCAAATAATCGAGGACGGTTTCTGGTTCCGACAATGCTGCGATGGTTGAAATAGTCCATGTCTTTTCTGGTGTTAACTTTTGTTGTGTGGCGATTTCATATGCCTTCTCTACAGCAGCAGTTCGATTGATCGAGAGAGGCTTTGTGATCGTTGGAAACTGCGTCCAAAGGTTTCCTAGTGCGGTGGCAATTAATAGGCTGCTGATGCAGTAGATGACCAGTTGGTAGGTCGCCGTAGGTACATAGGTAATGATTTTTCTTGTGTCATTATCTTTTTTTTGTTCGGTGGGTTTCCACTGTTTGTTGAGAAATTGGCTTGGTAGTGCTTGGCCAATCCAGTCCCCCGTGGTTATTTTTGCATAGAGTACGATCAGTGCTGGCAATGCAAGCGTCGCGATCACCAGTCCTTGTTGGATCCAAATTCCTGGGGTGTCCATATTAAAAATGATCGAACTGAATGCATTCACATCAAACAAAAAATGTGCAGTGATGATTGGAAGCAGTCCATACGATAGATAAATGGCGCCAAAAAAAGTAAATGGTATGGCAAGTTCGATTGTGCGGATAAAGAAGGGTTGTTGTGGGTAGCTTGCGTGTGCCATGCCAAAAATGACCGCCTGGAGGGGGACGCTGAGCAGTAAGGCTAACCACATACAATTGTACCTTTTGCCAATGATCAGTGCTGCGCCAATGGGGACGGCGCGAAAGAGCAGTTCTTCCCAAATGCCTGCGTTCAAGGAAATACTGAAGGGAGATAAAGCTGGTATGTATGTGCTGACAATATTCGGATTGACCAGTGGGCCTGTCGGTATCCATACGCCTGGGATCTTTTGTGCGACAATATAGAAGATGGCTTGATACCCAACGGTAAGTCCAAAAATGACATAGCCAAGCGCAATTAAGTGTGTTGTTGTTTGAGATGCGGCTGATTTTGTGTGCCACCAATTCCATAATTGTGGTAGTTGTGGTCGTGTTTGACGCGTGAGGTATTCACCTGCCAACAGTGTAATAAATACCTGTATAAACTGTGTCAGCATGGATGCGATTATCAGTAAGATGGTGCGTGCAAAAAAGCCTTCCGGAGTTTGTGCTGTGTCATAGCCACTATACCATGCCAGCGGTAGGGTGTTGATGCCGTCTAATCCGCCAAATGCTGCGATGATAAGACTAATTGCGGTTGTTTCACTCCAATTAAGTGCTTTTTTTTGCCACCCTGTAAACATGCTTACTAAAATAATGATTCCATATCCTATGATTAAGATGGCCGAGCCGATTTGTCCGAATGCATTATTGAAAGAACGCATGTTGTCAAACTCACGGGTGAAGTTCTCTGGTAACTTGACATTTGGTGCCATTTTCGTCACTTGATTACCGCTGATGGTCATGCGAATTTCAAGTTTGGCTTCAGCGATGCTTTTCTTGTTGTTCTCGTAGATGAAATGATGATCGAGACGTTCCTTGACACGCTCATGTGCGTAGTCTTTCAGGATATAGTCTTTCGGCTCAATGCCCTGGATTCGGTAGTTATTGAGAGTGTTTGTTGCGAGATCTCGGGCAGCTTTCTCTCCTAAGTTTGGTAGCTCTTTCGACTCGGGTAATTTGATTTTGAATCCGTAAGCGCTACCATTCGGAGCAAAGAAATAATAGTTTTCCTGTATTGTTTGGGGACGGAATATTCTTACACTCCAAAAGCTGGTTTGAATTGTTTTATCTTTTAGAGACTGGTTGAGTAATTGGTTTGATGTGTCTTCCAAGGATAGGTAGTCATTTACGCTGGAGTCTGTCAAGTATGCAGCAGCTAGCTTGGCGTTTTTTCCCATTCCTAAGGGCGATTTTTTGTCCAAATTTGCAGCTTTCGCTACTGCGGCAGTGTTATCCATGGATATGGTTGTGTTTATCGATGGAAAGATTTGCTGTTGGTTGAGATGCGCGAAAACGACGCCGAAAACCGCTAGGATTCCAAGGAGGGCAGTGACAATCCAGGTGGTTTTGCTAGGTGTGTTTTGCATCTAATTGGTCTCGCAGGTTTGTTTATAGAATACTGAGGGTTTGTCCCCAGTGTGTCAAGTTTTTACTGGTGTTGTGGTGCACTGCTGAATGGATCGTGGTATGGTCAAATGATGGGGAAAAATGAAACATCACGTTATCAGGTTGTCTGTTATGTTCCTGAGTCGCATACTGAGTCAGTAAAACAAGCGATGTTTGCTGCAGGGGCTGGCCAGTTTAACGGTTACTCACATTGTTGCTGGCAAACGCGTGGTACTGCACAGTTTATGCCTGATGAATCTGCTAATCCGTATATCGGCCATCAGCATGAGCGATCCCAATTAACAGAGATTAAGCTGGAAATATACTGTGATCGCCATTGTCTCGCTGAGGTTGTCCAAGCCATGAAAATCAGTCACCCCTATGAAGTCCCGGCCTTTGGCGTGTTCGCAATGGTAGAGGTGGATTAATTTATATGTATGCCAGTTGGATTGTGTTTTTCTACCTCACCTTAGCCTTACCGGTTTTGCTGGTCAGTTGGTGTTTTTCTGAACCCCACTTAGGTATGTTGGCGCAGAATATCATGGTGATGGGTGTCTGTCTTGCGGTCTTGTTGTTGCTCGTCCACCGCTTTTTTCGAGGGCGTACGTTGCTATCTGATGGTTATCATTATTTTATGTTGGTTTTTCTTTGGTTCGGAGCTGCTTTGTTGGCTGCCTGTATCTTTCGAATGTATCCTCATGCGATAGGTTGGGATGATGCGATTTTTGCAAGTGTTTCAGGATTGACAACAACGGGTTTGGAAGTCTTTCAAAAGTTGTCTCGGCTGCCTGCATCTTTGTTGTTTTATCGAATGTGGCT
Organism: Legionellales bacterium; assembly: GCA_002722435.1. Taxonomy (GTDB): domain Bacteria; phylum Pseudomonadota; class Gammaproteobacteria; order Comchoanobacterales; family Comchoanobacteraceae; genus UBA7916. The sequence continues at coordinate 11,014 of PBLX01000030.1, forward strand.
ACAGTTTATTGGTGGTTTAGGTATTATTTTGATGACGATCACTGCCTTTTCGTCAGGAGGGTTTTCAGTGACCAGGGGAGTCAAGCTAGACCTTCCTGGCCCTGTGGTGAGCTATAGTAAGAAGAAGCCAAAGATGTCTGACATTGCCCGATATCTATGGTTTATCTATTTTATTGCGACTGTCCTCTGCGGTGTGTCCATGAAAGTACTAGGTTTGTCTTGGTTTGAGGCTTTTTGTGAGAGCTTATCGATTGTCTCAACAGGTGGTTTTAGTCTTTATGATGCTGGTGTTGCGCATTATCAGTCTGTCGGTGTGAAGTTTTTGATGATGATGTTTATGCTGTTTGGCAGTATCAATTTTCTGTTGCATTACCAGTTTTTTGTACTGCGAGAATATCAGGGCTATCGTTTGAGCTCAGAGTTGCGTGGTTATTTACAGCTTTTATGCGCCATGTGTGCTTTTTATGTGGTGGCTTTACTCATTGCTGGGACGGTTCCATTTGAGGATGCTTTGTTTATGGTTATTTCATTGAGTACGTCATCTGGCTACGTCGTCGGAGACATACTCAGTTATCCAGGTTTTTTGCCTTATCTATTGATTTTATTAGGTATGGTTGGTGGATGTGCCGGATCGACGTCAGGTGGTATCAAAATGATTCGTCTTCAATTCTTTTTTCAAGAGGCGGTCAGGGCATGTCGCTTGTTAATTCATCCACGCGTTGTCTTGCCAGACCCTGCAAGTGTTGTTGGTATGTCAGGTAGCTCTGTGGATAATCAAACGGTGGTTTTACGTGGGTTTTTCTCGATTTTTATTGGTTATTTCACCCTCTCTTTGCTGGTATTGACAGGTCTTGGTCTTGATTTTCAATCTGCCTTTTTTGCTATTTGTGCCAGTTTATCCAATACAGGCGTTTTTTTGACTGCGTCGCAAGGCGCTGTTGGTTTGAGTGCATCGGTGAAAAGTTGGTTGGCGTTAACCATGTTGATTGGTAGAATTGAAATTCTTGCTTTTTTTGTGGTACTCTCGCCGCACTATTGGACAGAAAGGTAACACATGCAAAGACAGGTGGTTTTGGTTGATGGTTCTGGCTATTTATTCAGAGCATTCCATGCCCTGCCGCCACTTACCAATCCTGAAGGTATGCCGACGGGTGCGATTTATGGTGTGATGAATATGCTCAGACGCTTGGATCAGGATTATCCGGATGCAGAAGTGGTGGTGGTGTTTGATCCCCCAGGTCCAACCGCACGACACGATGTTTTTCCTGATTACAAGGCCAATCGTGGAAAGATGCCGGACGAATTATCTGTGCAGATTGCGCCCTTACATCGACTGATCGAGGCAAAAGGTTATCCACTATGTATCGTTCCTAAACAAGAGGCAGACGACGTTATTGGAACACTGGCGCGTTTGTTTATCGAGGACGGTGCAACCGTCATTATTTGTACCGGTGATAAGGATTTTGCCCAGTTGGTTGGAGATGATGTGGTGCTTCTTGATACGATGCGCGATCAGCTCTTAGATAGCCGTGGGGTGATTAATAAGTTTGGTGTTCGACCCGATCAGATTGTTGACTATCTTGCATTGATTGGTGACACATCTGACAATATTCCTGGTGTGATGAAGGTTGGTCCGAAGACCGCTGTCAAGTGGTTAGATGCATATGGTAATATCGATTCGCTGATTGATCACGCGGATCATTTGTCTGGTAAAGTTGGCGAGAGTTTTCGGTCTACGATCGATGCGTTACCGTTGTACCGTAAGTTGGTGACAATATGTCAACATGTGGATTTGCCATTTGATTGGCGGAAGTTGACCCGTGGGAGGCAAGACACTCCATTTTTATTGTCTTCATTTAAGGATCTTGGTTTCAAAACATGGCTTAAAGAGTTAGGTGGCTCTGAGACGGCGCTCACCACTGCATTTGAACTGATCAACGACATCGAGCAGCTCAAGGTGTGTTGTCAAGCCATACAGGCCGGCACGGTGGTTGGTTTATCTTGTTACGAGATAGATAGTCCAAAAGATACAAAGCCCACCGGCGATATGGTGGCTCTTGGTTTGAGTTATGAAGGCGGGGTATTGGTTGTTCCTTGTTTGCCTATGCGAGATGTGACTCATGGTTGTGAGTGGCCGGATGTCCTTTCAGTCTTTGCGTCCAGCGTTTTTGCTTCAAATCAGGTCGTTCTAGTCAATGCAAAGCCATTTTATAAACATTTATTGTTCCATGGGATGGTCCTGCCCAATCGATTGGAAGATATTACTGCGCTAGCCTATGCAATCAAGGGACCTAATCGCATTGGTTTGATTGATTTAGTTGGTGAATTCTCTGGAGACCCACTGCCAGATCGAGACGATGTGCTTGGTAAGGGGGCCAAGCGGCCTGACAGTGGTGCTCTTTCTGGCCAGACCTTGGGTGCTTTGTTGGCTCAGGAAGCGCTTGCGCAACAATCGTTATGGGGTATTTTGTGTGAAAAAGATGTCGATGCTTATCGGCTTTATGATGAAATTGATGCGCCACTGATAAAGTCTTTGGCCCAAATGGAGCATCGAGGTGTTCTCTTAGATGCCGCATTGCTTGAGTCCCAGTCTGTTGTCATGGCGTCTCAGATTGACTCACTTAACATACAGGCTCATTCGCTTGCAGGCGAGCCCTTTAACACAGCATCGGTTAAACAACTACAGACTATTTTATATGATAAGTTGGGATTGCCGGTGATTGAAAAAACCCCAAAAGGGGATCCATCTACTTCGGAGCAAGTCATGACAACTTTGGGTGAGACATTTGAGTTGCCTCGCCTGATTCTTGAGATTCGTAGTATTTCTAAACTCAAGTCCACCTATGTTGATGCGTTGCCAGCATTATCTTATCAAGGTCGTGTGCACTGTTCTTTTCAGCAGACGGTAACAGCCACAGGTCGTTTGTCGTGCCAAAATCCAAATTTACAGAATATTCCAATCAGAACTGAGGCGGGACGTTCAGTAAGAAAAGGATTTATTGCGCCCGATGGTTACCAACTTCTGTCATTTGATTATTCTCAGATTGAGCTACGGATTATGGCGCATATTTCAAAAGATGCAGCGCTGGTTGAGGCATTTAACACAGGTGCTGATGTCCATAACGTTACGGCCGCTGAGCTTTTTTCCATGTCGCCCGAAGATGTTGGGGCAAATGAGCGTCGAATCGCTAAAGTGATCAACTTTGGATTGATCTATGGCATGAGTGCTTTTGGTCTTGCAAAGCAGCTTGGCTTGGACCGATCGACTGCTCAAGCTTATATCGACCTTTACTTTTCTAGGTATCCATCTGTTAAGGAGTACATGGCTGACACACGATTGCAGGCAGCTCGAGATGGCTATGTGAAAACGGTGTTGGGTCGAAAGATTCACCTGCCAGATATCAAGCACAATAAGGTCAGTGTTCGTAAGGCTGCCGAGCGGGCTGCGATCAATGCACCGATGCAGGGCACAGCTGCCGAGTTGATTAAATTGGCGATGCTGAGGGTTGAGGATGTGCTGCAATCGTATGATGACATGGCGTATCTGACCATACAGGTCCATGATGAGCTCATTTTCGAAGTGAAATCTCAGTGTGTTGACCAGCTGATTCCAAAGATACGCGATGCCATGACTCAGGTCATGTCGTTAGATGTGCCTTTGATTGTGAATGCTTCCGTGGGGAATAATTGGGGTGAAATGAAAGCCCTATCGTAGCATAGTCTATGTATTGCGCATGCGAATGAAGCGGTTCATTTTTTTCTGTGCATGCGACTTCATTTTTTGCGCTTAGTGGTGATGGCCATTCTTGTTTTGCTAACAGCGTACTGTTATTATGACGCAACAATCGGAATTTTCTATGTCTCGTCTCAATGACCATCAGCGCTGTTCCCATGCCGTGAGGGTCTTGGGGCTTGCTGCAATTGAGCAAGCACGCTCTGGACATCCAGGTGTTGTGTTGGGCTTTGCGGATGTGCTCACTGTTTTGTGGCGAGAACATATGCGCTATGACGTTACGTATCCTGAGTGGCCAGCTCGTGACCGTTTTGTCCTGTCTAATGGACACGCTTCCGCTCTGTATTATGCTGTCTTACATTGTGTCGGGTTTGATCTATCGCTTGATGACTTGCGGCAGTTCCGACAGCTTGGTAGTAAAACGCCGGGTCATCCAGAGCGCGATGTTCAGCTCGGTACAGATGTGACGACGGGACCGTTGGGGCAGGGTCTTGCGAATGCTGTTGGAATTGCTATGGCAGAGCATTATTTGTGCCATAAGACAAAAACACAAAAACCGCAAAGCGCTATTCAATTTCATACATACGCTGCAGTCGGCGATGGTTGCCTGATGGAGGGCATTTCTCATGAGGCGTGTTCTTTGGCTGGGCGGCTAGGTCTTGGTCGTCTGATCGTTTGTTGGGATGATAATGATATCTCTATTGATGGCCGGGTGGAGCAATGGGCAGAAAAATCGGTTGTTGGCCGATTTCAATCCTATGGCTGGCAAGTGATTGATGGTGTGGATGGTCATGATCCTGAGGCGATAAATCATGCGATTACGCAAGCAAAATCTTGTCAATCGCAGCCGAGTCTCATCTGTTTTAAGACACGAATTGGTCTTGGTACTGACTGGGAAGGGACCGCTCAGGTGCACGGTAAGCCGCTTGGAGAGAAGCGTTTTTCTCAGTATAAGCAATCTGTTGGGTGGGCTTTGGACGATTTTACACTTACTGATGATGTGTATGGTGCTTGGCGACAAAACGTATTGGCCTCGCAGCGTGACGCGTGGTCGGCATTGTCTAAGCAAATACTTGACCCGTATTGGGCCGATTACTTTGCGTCATACACTGATGGATTGAGTGAAAATAATCATCATATTCTACCATCTGACTGGGAAGATCAATGGGCTGCTTGGTTGCAAGATGACTCTGTGGTTTCTAATCAGCCGACTGCAACTCGCCATAGCTCACAGTCATGTTTGGCTGCGCTAGTTGAACAGATGCCGTCTTTGATTGGTGGATCAGCTGATCTGGCAGAGTCAACCGGTGTATCATTGCCGTCACTGGGCTCATGGGATCCCTGTGGTGAACCTAGCCAGTTTATTCATTTTGGTGTTAGAGAGTTTGCAATGTTTGCCATTGCGAACGGTTTGGCCACTTGTTGTGGGTTGCGCCCTTTTGTGAGTACTTTTCTGGTTTTTTCTGATTACGGTATCAATGCGGTACGCATGGCTGCGCTAATGAACTTGCCAGTGATTTTTATATTCAGTCATGATTCGGTTTTTGTTGGTGAGGATGGCCCAACGCATCAGCCGATTGAGCATCTTGCACATTTGCGGTCCATTCCTCAGCTCGAAGTGTGGCGGCCTGCGGATGCGCAAGAGACTGCTGTTGCATGGAAATCTGTACTGGAGCGAACAGATGGTCCGAGCTGCATGGTGTTAACTCGTCAAAAGCTTATGCCTATTGACCGTGGCGAGTTGATTTGGCAATGCTATCATGGTGCAAGCCGTCTCGATGCTTATGGTTCTGAATGTCATGGTTTATTGATCGCAACTGGATCAGAGGTGAATGTTGCTGTGCAAGTGCAACAGCGCTTGGCTCAAGAAGGTCTGCTTCTCGGCGTTATCAGTATGTTGTGTTTAGAGCGGTTCTTGGGTGCTTCTGATGCTTTCAAGAAGTCAATACTTACTGCGTCGGGCTTCAGGATGATCATTGAGGCAGGCTCAAGCTCGTGTTGGTACCAGTTACTTCAAGGTGTGGATGGTTGTGTTTGCGGTATCGATCATTTTGGAACGTCTGGCAATGGTGAGGCAGTCTATCACCTCCATGGCTTCTCGGTTGATGAACTATGCGAAAAAGCGCGGCAATTGCATAAGCAAGTGGCGCTTATCTAATTTTGTGTCCGGGCTTTTGTTGTCAGTAATGTTTCATCACATCCACGAATGCTTTGATTTTTGTAATGGGTGTCAGTGGTTTGTCGTGCTTAACATTTGTGGTAAAGGGTGCTAGAGTAAATAGAATATGATTTTGTCACAATGATATGAAAAAGAATGATACAGCCCCAATTTCTATAGCGATCAATGGTGCAGGGCGTATTGGACGCGCTGTGTTTAGAGCTTACTTTGAGCATCGGTCGCGTTTTCCTCATTGTCGCTTGGTGGCAATGAATGATCCGCATGATTTTTCCACGCTCAGGCATCTACTACGTTACGACAGCGTGCACGGAAAGGCTCCTTTTGATATACAGTTGAGTCATGAGCCAGACGCTTTGCTTGTCAATGGAGAGTCTATTCGGTTGTATGCATCAAGGGATCCAGCAATGTTACCATGGGCAAGTCATTCCATTGATTGTGTTCTTGAATGTACTGGCCGGTTCAAAGATCGTGCTGGTCTCACGCAACATCTGCATGCCGGTGCGCAGCGGGTCATTTTATCCGCCCCGGCAAAAGGTGCGCTTGATTCCACTATTGTTCTTGGTGCGAATGGATCTGATCTAGAAGGAAGTCACCAGTTGATTTCGATTGGCTCGTGCACAACCAATGCTTTAGCGCCTATTTTACGTATTACGCAACAATTCCAGCCTGTTGAGCGTTGCTTTTTCACAACTGTCCATGCCTATACGAAGGATCAGTCGCTTGTCGATTCCCATCATAGCGACCTTCGCCGTGCGCGTTCGGCGCAAATGTCTATCATTCCGACCCGAACAGGTGCTGCAAAAACATTGGCTCAAGTGTTACCTTCGTTGTCTGGAAAGGTGGAAGGCTATGCCTTAAGAGTGCCCACTGCGAATGTTTCTCTTATCGATGCGGTTATTGAATTTCCCAAGTCGGTCTCGCTTCAGTCATTTTGTGATTACCTTAAAGATGCGGTTAAGTCGTCGCCCTATGTTTCTGTTACGGATGAGCCTCTGGTGTCGTGTGATTTTAATCAGGATGTTCATTCTGCAGTGATTGATTTATCTCAGACTCAAGTAAATGGCCATTCTGTCCGCGTGGTTGCATGGTATGATAATGAATGGGCGTATGCGCTGCGCATGCTTGATATGGCCAATTTGCTTGCAGAGCAGACGCGACTGCAGTCTCGGCGTGAGGAAGAAAGTTTCGCGCATGAATGAGTATAAAGAAAAATCGTTTCGTGACACATGCCGCGATCTCAATGCAGGTAGTACAGTATTATTGCGTGTGGACTTTAATCTGTCACGTGATTCAACGGGTTGTTGGTTGCTTAACGATCGTTTATACCGAGTGATCCCTGTCATCAAGCAGCTTCTGGCCATGCAATTTGGTGTGATTCTTGTGTCACATTTGGGGCGTCCTCGTCCAGGTGTTTGGGAAAGCAGTCTCTCATTATCTACACTTTGCGAACCATTGGAGCGATTGCTGGGTAAGTCAGTTACTTTTTTATCTGACTGGCCTAAACAAAAGACCTATTTGGCTGCAGGTAGTGTCGCATTGGCTGAGAATACACGGTTTCTTGTTGGTGAGACCGATAATAACATGCGCTTAGCACAGCATATGGTGGATGGTGTTGATTGTGTGATGATGGAAGCTTTTGCTTGCTCCCATCGTCGCCACGCATCGACGTTTGGTGTGCTTTATGCTGCAAAAACCTGGTGTTTAGGACCAGAGCACGAAAAAGAGATTCAGGGGATGGATCGTTTTTTGCAGACATCGTCACCGCGTGTCGCATTTATTGGTGGTAAAAAGATTTCTACGAAGTTACCTTTGTTGACAAAGCTGCTTGAGACAGTGGATGTGATTTGCTTTGGTGGCGGGATTGCCAGTACGCTACTTCATGTTAAGGGCTATCAAACAGGCACCTCGTGGGTGGAGTATAGCTGTCGAGAGCAAGTGGCCGAATTTTTTCATTTGGCAGATCGCTGTTCTGTCAAATTAGTATTGCCGTCGGATGTTCAGGTATCTGCAGATAACACGGATTTTCGAGATCCGCGAGTGGTTGCCATCGATGAGATTTTGCCTCACGAAAATATCGTTGATATCGGTCAGGCCTCGATTTCGAGTTTTGTTGATCATGCCGAGTCAGCATCGTCTATTTATTGGAATGGGCCAATGGGTATCTATGAATACCCGTCTGGTATTCGCGGTAGTGCTGACCTGGCACGGGCGATCTCGAATGCCCATGCTTATTCTCTAGTTGGCGGTGGGGATACGCTGTCGGTATTGGATAAATTGGGAATCCATGCGTTTTCTCATGTCAGTACCGGTGGTGGTGCTTTTCTGCACTATCTTGCCAATGGCACGACGTATGTTTTAGATGCTAGAACAAGATTGAAGGAGACAGTATGAACCTGCGGCGTACAAAAATTATTGCAACACTTGGCCCTGCAACTGATGCCCCTGAGACATTGGCAGCATTATTACGTGTGGTGGATTGTGTTCGTCTGAACTTTTCTCACGGTGTGGTGGAAGATCATGCCAAACGGGTGAAAATGGTTCGCGCTGAGGCGGAGTTGATTGGTAAAGATGTGGCTGTCTTTGCTGATTTGCAAGGTCCTAAGATACGTGTTGGTACGTTTTTGGATGGGGAGGTTGTCCTTGAGCCGGGTGCCCCTTTTTCTTTAGACTTAGACTGTGATCCACATGGGGGTGATGTTCATCGGGTCTGGTTTGATTATGAGGGCTTGTTAAATGACGTCGCGGACCGAGATGAGATTTATTTTTTATTAGACGATGGACGTATCAAACTTCGCGTTGTTTCTGTGCAGGATCGTGGGTTCTCGTGCGAAGTTATTGCAGGCGGCAAGTTGTCTAATCGTAAGGGTATCAGCGTTTTGGGTGGTGGTATTTGTGCACCGATGCTTACCGATAAGGACCTTGATGATTTGAGTAGTGCTTGTGCGATGGGTGTTGATATGATCGCGTTGTCCTTCCCCGCAAGCAGTGATGATATTTTGCGTGCTCGTGAATTGATTGATGCACATGACCCAAGTATCGGTATTATTTCAAAGATTGAACGTAAAGAGGCCATTGATAATTTGGATGATATCGTCGATCACTCCGATGTGATCATGGTTGCCCGAGGTGACCTGGCACTTGAGGTTGGTGAGGAAGAGGTCCCTGTCTTGCAAAAACATATTATCAAATTATGTCGAGTCCAGGAAACACCTGTCATTGTCGCGACACAGATGATGGAGTCTATGGTTTTTGCTTCAACGCCAACTCGGGCAGAGGTTTCTGATGTGGCAAACGCTGTTTTGGATGGAGCTGATTGTGTTATGCTTTCAGCTGAGACAGCCACGGGCCAGTATCCAGTTCAAGTGGCTGAAAAAGTCTCTTCCATATGTCAGCGTATCGAAGCCCACTCATTGACGAGAAAATCGGACTATCAGGATCGATTGATTCATAAACAAATGGATGGCTCCATTGCATATGCCGCTATGTATCTTGCGAACCGTATGTCTGTTTCTGCGATTATTGCTGTCACTGAGTATGGACAGACCCCACGTATTATGTCGCGTGTGCGTACTGGAATCCCTATTTATGCATTGAGCCGACGTCATCGTTCACGAACTAAAATGGCGTTTTTACGTGATGTTTACTCTTTTTCTCTTGATTTGTCGCAGGTTGATTCTTCGCGTCAGCTTGTAACTCGTATTGTTGCTTACTTTAAAGATAAAGGGGTTCTCAAGGACTCAGATGCATTTTTGCTCACGCATGGTGATGATCTCACAGGTAATCGGGCAACAAGTACATTAAAGGTTTGCCGGGTTGCTGATGTGTTATCCTATGGTAGTGATGGTGCGCCTTCAGCGTATTATAATGAATTAACGGTTGAGTCTTCTGATGGGTAGTTTCTTTCTTATTTTTTTGACCGCGATTGTTGGTATTTTTCTCTATCTCAAAATTCGCCATCAGCCGCAATTATTTGCAGGAGAGGCGCTTCAAAGTGCTTTATTTACGCTTGGTGTATTGGCACTTTTTTTAATTATGTTGGTGAGTTTTTTTATAATGACAACTTGAGGAGGTTTCCGTGAGTATAAGAAGTGCGTTGTTAGGTGTTTTCTCTGAATCGCCGTTTAAGCTCATACATGAGCATATGCATGTGTCTGTTTCGTCGGCTCGCTTGTTGAATGATTTGATGTCAGCTGTGCTTGCTGCTGACTGGGAAAAGGCACATAGCATCCAGCGAGAAATTTCACAGCTAGAAAGTGCTGCTGATCGTCTCCAACGACAAGTCAATCGACGTTTGCATCACGAGTTGTTTTTACCAGTCTCTCGTTATGATGTATTGTCTATGGTTAAATCGCAGGATGCGATTGCAAACCAAGCTGAAGATATTGCCGGTTATATATTAGGTCGTAAAATAGGTTTTCCTGCATCAATGCATAAGGGGCTTGTGCGGTTTGTTGCTTCAGCTGTTTCCGTATGTGAGGAGGCGGAGAAAATCATAGGCAAGCAAGATCTTGTGATGCAATCTGGGTTTAAGGGCCCATTGATCGATGAGATTGAGGAAATGGCTGATGTGATTCATAAGCTGGAGCATGAAAACGATCGTCAACAAGTTGAGCTTAGAGATTTGCTTATGACGGAGGAAAA
>PBLX01000031.1 GCA_002722435.1 Legionellales bacterium
GAGACCACGACTAGCATAAATGATTTCTGTGCAGATAAGAGTCTAAAGCCTGATTTAATAAAATTAGATGTAGAAGGCGCGGAGGTAAGAATACTTCCTTCGATTTCAGACAGCATACTAAAAAATATTACGCTTTACCTCGAGTTTCATGTCCCTCAAATTAAGAATGATTTTGGTGAAGATCCTTTGGAGCTCCTGGATTTTCTATTCAAAAAGTTCAGATCCATCGAATTCAATCGTAATCATTGGGGCGATTTTAAAGGCGTTCCCACAGGCAAGTGGGAAAAACTCCCTCAGAAAGAAATTGAGGATGTAATCGTGCAAATACTCAATGGTGAATCAAAGCCGAGAGGATTCGGGTTAATACTTAGTAACAGATAAAAGAAATTCATATATGAAAGCGATAGTCACAGGCGCCGCGGGTTTCATAGGATCAACGATCGTTGACAAGTTTATCTCAGAAGGATTCGACACGATCGCCGTCGATAACTTATCGGCAGGCCTTAAAGACAACGTCAATCCAAAAGCGACATTCGTTGAGCTCGATATTCGAGATTTTTCAGGTTTGCGACAGATTGCTACAGACTGCGACTATTTTATCCATTGTGCTGCGGCAATGCCTATTGTAAGACCTCCATTTGAAGACACAGTTGAGCACGAGGAAATAAACGTCATTGGTACTATGCAGTGCCTAAAAGCACTCGAAGGGTCGTCGGTTAAAAAATTCCTATATGCCAGCTCTTGTGCGACTTATGGCCAATCCAAAAATCTTCCAATTACAGAAGGAGAGGCGGTAGATCTCCTTTCACGGCCGTATACGATTCAGAAGTTCTGTGGCGAGCAGTTCAGTTTGTTGCTGGGTCAACGATATGGGATCCCTGTCGTTTCCTTAAGATTGTTTGCTAACTATGGGCCTAGATCTCTTCAGAACACCAAAACGGCTAATACGTATAGCCCCGTGATTGGTATATTCTTGCAACAAAAGCTCGATAAGCGGCCTCTCACAATTACTGGGGATGGATCACAGAGTAGAGATTTTATTAACGTGGAAGATACGGCAAGGATATTTTACGAGGTGGCACTTTCGGAGGAGATTAAGGATGATATTTTTAATGTCTGCTCGGGGAGACGCATTACGATTCAAGAGCTAGCGAATATTATTAGTCCCGATCAAACATATATAGAAAGAACCTATGGAGAGGTCGAACATATCCACGGAGATAATTCTAAGTTGAGAAAGTTCGGCATCTCCCCAAAAATTACTTTAGAAGAAGGCATAGCGAATTTGGAAGAGTATCTCGAGTCCGTCCGGTGAAAACTGTCTTCTTCGGACCTTTCGTTGGTGAATTTGGCTGGGAAATGCTCTATTGGCATGCTTGGATAAACAAGGTCTCCGAAGGCACATTTAAACATCACAGAAAAATTATAGCCTCTTTCCCGGGGAGGGAGAGTTTTTATCCGCTCGCCGATGAATATTGGGCACACCCTGAGGAGTATTTGCAGTATTTTAAATCTTGTAATGGATACATAACAGATTTTTGGAAGCAAGGATTACCGAAGGGTAATGCATCAGTAAAAAAGAAAGTTCTTGGAGTGTTGCCATATGAAAGCTGGCGTTTCTTTGACGCACAAATAGATCAAGAAGAGGTTTATCGGCATGCAGATAAGCTTTTAATGAAATATCAAGATAAGCTACCTGCTGATACAGAGTACTTTGTCCCCTTCAGAGATAATACTTTCAGGGGCCTCAAGTTTGGCGTGACTAGTACGGAGAAAGCGAATTCTCAGACAGAAATAGTGCAACAGCCGATCCCTTTTAAAGAGCAAAGATTTAAAGTGCTTGAGGCGCCTGATGCGACAATGCAGAGTCTCAATAAGCTCATATCACCCGATAAGGATCTCATAGCCATCTATCCTCGAAATCGAATAAACAGGCGACCCGACAAAAACTGGGATCGAGACAGCTATATCCAGCTTATTGAACGGTTGAAGTCGCAGTTTCCAACTAAAGTGATTGGGATATTTGGTGCTCCTGGAGAAGCATATTTTGACGATGGCGTTCCCGAAGGTTGCAGTGATTTTATTAATTTGCCCAATGATCAACGAATGAACTTACAGGTAGCCGCTTTAAAGAAAGCAAAAATCGCGGTTGGCAGTCTATCTGGGGCTATGGTCGTCGCGAGGTCCTGTGACGTTCCCGTTGTCACATGGGGTTTGAGAAGAGACGCTTCAAGATTCCACCAGGAAAACCAGCTTAACATAGAGAGTATTTTCCACCCCGTGCAATACCCATCTGTTGGTGAGATTTTTGAATTGGTAAGAGCGGTGCTATCAGAAGAGATAGAATATGGAAGTTCCTATGAAAAATGGTGTCCGCAATCCTACTTGGTGAATCGAGAGGGTAGAAAACAGCTATTGAAATTCAAAATAGCCTCTTTTTTTGACACGATGGGATATGGCGTGAATAGACTGTTTGATTGACTACGACAATAGCAGCTTTTTTATTATTCGCTGCTTGGCCGAGATGATAATCATCATAAATAGAATTCCCGCAACAGACGAGATCAGTGCAAGCGACGGTGAGTAAAAGTGAAGAACCGCCATGATCGATAGAAACACTGCAAGCCCTAACTGATGACAAAACAGGCGAATAAGGATCGGAGAAAACAAACCACTCAATCTTGAGATCAAAATTAGGATTTTGCTTCCATAGACCAAGAACGCCGTGGCAAGGGCTATGCCTAAGCCGAGACTTCCAAGAAATTTAAAGCACAGGCACAACAGTACTATTTCTGCAGAGAATCTCATCGCGGTTAGGGATGCAATACGGCTTGTGGATTCACCGGTGTAGATAATTGTTCTTAGTACTCCCAGTGGTTTAACCGCGACAAGCAAGGCTAGCCACCTTAATATATCTCCAGCCTCTGTATAGCTGCTGCCACCAATTATTAAGACTAGAACATCGCTGAATACGAATGTCCCGATTGCGAGCAAAGCGGATGTGTAGAACAAAGCTTGCCAATAGCGGAGTAGGTAACAACAATGAGCGCGATCAGCAGAAGTATTTTTTTTTCTATTTTCATTCAGTTTGGGAAGTGCAAAGCCGTCCGCCAGACTTATGATAGAAACGGCCATTAAACCAACGCCTAATGCCAAAGATATGTTGCCGATTGTTGCTAATTGGAAAAATATACCTGAGAGCAGGGGGACTATTTGAGATGAGGCGTGTGCTAACAAAGCAGCGAACCAAAGTGGTCCAGTAAACAGCAAGATCTTTATTATTTCATCTTTTCTGATCCTGCTCAGGTATCGATAGAGGCCCAGTTGCGCCAGAAGAAAAAGCGAGTAAGGAGCCAATATCAGTCTCATCAATATGTACATATAAATGTAGAAGACCACTGAACCATCTGCAGCCCAGCATGCGAGGATTGCAAATAGTGGTCCCGTTGATTCAATGATTCCGAAGATTTTCATGGCTGAATATCTTTTTAGGGCTTGAAGAACGTTGAGGTCTACTGGGCCACAAAGGAAGTGCGTCAAAAAAAGGATGGAGGCAAGCTCGTAAATATGCCGTTTTTCCTGGAGCCCGTAGTAATCTGCAATTTCTGGCCCCGAGACCGCGAGAATCGTAGCGAGAATCACTCCGGAGGTGGCTTTGATAAAAAAACTGCTCCAAATAGAACTATGATTGGAATCAGACGCTAGTCGAATATCCTTGGAGAGGAAATCTTGAACCTTCGTCCCACCGTCGAACAAAGCTATTTGCGAGAGAAGGATTGGTGCGAGTAGGATCGCAATCTCCCCGCGTAACTCGGGCCCGAAATATCTGAAGACGAGAGTCGATGAAATAAAGAACAGAACGGTCGACACAATTTTGTATAGAAGGGCATTTTGAAAACCGGAGAATAGAGTTGAGCTTTTCATGATATCCGTTATGTTTGCTGGTATTTCCTAGCGCAGTCGAAGAAGTTGGCAAGATTCTACATAATTGACTTTTCGAGGGGTATCGCAGCTATTTGCGTCATGCTTTCGCATTACGGACATTTTTTTCAATATGAAAAAAATGGTTATCCCGAAAATTGGTCTCCAGATATGCTTCCGATGTTTGATTATCTGAGCATCTTATATTCACAGGGCGGTAAAGCAGTCGAACTTTTTTTTTGCATTTCGGGCTTCATCTTCTTCAATTTTTATATGGAACGTATCGCCAATAAAGGGATATCTGCAAAAAATTTCTTTATCTTGCGCTTTTCAAGGCTTTACCCGCTTCACATAGTTACCCTTCTCGCGGTTTGCCTAATGGCCGCCATGTTTTTTAACCACTCCGAGTTCCATTTTATTTATCCTGAAAACGACCTTAAACATTTCATTCTTAACTTATTCCTCTTATCTCATTGGGGTTTCCAGGATGGGACTTCCTTTAATGGTCCGATCTGGTCTGTTTCCGTGGAGATTTTTCTTTATTCAACTTTTTTTTTCTTTTGCCTCTTAAACAAGCCTACTGTTTTTAAATGCATAGTGCCTATTCTTTTAGGTTTCACAGTGATGCAAGTGTATGACTCCTTTGGTATCGCAATAGTCTGCTTCTATCTAGGAGGAGTAGCGTTTTATCTTCTAAGATGGGTTGAGAAGGGCGGAGCTATAGAGACTTGGTTTTATTCGTTAGGCTCTTCCGTGGTCGCGATGGTGGCTTTTGTTTATTGCGACCCTTTTAGGATGATTGACCTTCGCTTCGTGGGCCATACAGGATTGGACGTGATTTGTTTTTTTGTCATGTTCCCTCTGATCATATTGTTTATGGCATTGGGCGACAAAATGGAATTTAGATCTTTTAGGCGAACTAAAATAATTGGAGATATATCTTATTCCCTCTATTTAATTCATTTTCCAGTGCAGCTACTTTTAGTGGTTTACTGTGTCTATTCCGGTGTGAAAATAGACTTCACTCTTCCCGCTGTTTTTTTCACCTACCTTGGACTTTGCATAGCGATCGCTTATCTTAGCTATCGCTTTTTTGAGGTACCTTTGCAAACATTTTTAAGAAAAAGGTTAATGCGCAAATAACCCCCTGACCTGTGCAGTGGTGCTAAAAGTCCTAAGGGATTTGAAGAGAATCTCTATAGGCGAGCCCTGTAGAGTATTTATGATTTGTTTCCGTGGATTTTTTTTTCTGTTGGGATACGCTATTACTCTCGTAAACGCTCTAACGACCCGCATTATGCGGAAAGTTGAGTGGCAGCGGGATTGGAGTCAACAAAGTTGTGCTGGTCATAGATCGGCAAAAATCACCAGGCTGTGTTGCTCCATTATGAATTGAACGATTGGGACTGTGGTGCAGATCTCGCGGCGCTAAAATTACGAGGAATCTCTTTCTATAACTACGAAAGTGTTAAGAGTTCGAATTTAACAGGTAATAAGGAATCGACTAATGAGTAAAGACAAAATCGTCGTTATTGGTGCTGGATTTTCTGGGTGTACAGCGGCTTATCTTCTCAGCCAGAAGGGCTACGATGTAACGGTTTTAGAGGTTGAGGCCCACCCTGGTGGGGGGTGCTGGACTCGTTTCCATGGTGAACATCCTTATACGATTGGTCCGAGAATATTTTACTCGTATAACAAGGATGTTTATGAGCATCTTGACAGCTTTGTAAAAATAAGAAAATTCGATACTAGAACGATTTCATATATCGAGAAAGACGACTGTTTTTATAATTATCCGCTTCAATACGATGACTTGCCGTTAATGCCTGATTACGAGCAGATAGCAAAAGAGCTTCAAATAGCAAAAGAGGGTGAATTGAATTTTGATAATTTTGAGAAATATTGGCTAAGCGCGATTGGCCCTTCTCTGTATGAGAAATTTGTAGATGATTACTCCAAAAAAATGTGGGCCATTGATTCAAATGAAGAACTGTCGGCTGACTTTAAGTGGGTCAACAGAGGCACACCGATTAGAGATGGTGATTCCCGACTGTTTGGCGATCAATTTCAGGGCTATCCGTTTGCCATCACGGGTTACAACGATTATTTCCTGAAAAGTCTTGAGAATTCGAAGGTGCACTATCAAACAAAGGTTACAAGGATCGATGCCGATAAAGGTTTTGTGGAGGCGAACAACCAAAGTTTTGAATACGATATCTTAATTAACACCGGACATACCGATGAGATTTTTGAGTTCAAGCACGGAGAATTGGGATACTCTGGAAGGACAATCATTCCAGTTGTGCTGCCTAGCAAGTTTGCTTTTGATAACCCTGATTATTTCTGGGCTCATTACTCAGGAAAACAACCTTATACCCGAGCGGTAGACTTCAAGAAAGTGACGAACAACGAGTCAGAGACATGTCTGTTGACTCTAGAGATGCTGTCAGACGAAACACGTCTTTATCCGAAGCAGACTGCGAGAGATTTAAAGATCTTTGATCGCTATAAAAGCGAATTCCCTAGCAATTATTATGCGATCGGCCGCCTAGGTAAATTCAAGTATACGGGTATTACGGATGCCATTGAGCAAGCAATGGAGTTATCTGAGGAACTAGGGTGAAATCACTGGTAACGGGTGGCGCAGGATTTATTGGATCGCATCTCGTAGATTATCTTCTGGAAAAAGGAGCGGAAGTCACAATCGTTGATAACCTTTCAACCGGCTCCGGTGATAACATCAACACTGGGGCGAGGTTCATCGAAGATGACATAAATAATGAAAATTTCAGCAGCTATCTTCAAGGCTGCGATTTCGTCTTTCACGTGGCAGCTCTACCTAGGATTTCTCCTTCTTTTGATCAAAGGTTTGAACATCACGTCGCAAATATAGACGGAACATTGAACGTGATTGAGGCGTGTATGCGTCAAGGGGTCAAAAAGATAGTTTATTCGGGATCTTCAGCTGTCTATGGCCAGCCAGAGGAGACACCCACGCCAGAGAGTTGCCTGATAGCGCCATTAAACCCCTATTCCTTGCAGAAGTTTACAGCTGAGCAATACGGACTGCTTATCGGAAGGCATATTGGACTGCCATTTGTTAGCTTGAGGTATTTTAATCCTTACGGTCCTCGCTCCTATAATCCGGAGAACGAATACAGTGCTTATTCCTCAGTTATCGGAATATTCCAGCATCGAGTAGCCAATGGAGAGCCCTTGGATGTAACGGGAGATGGGAGTCAACTAAGAGATTTCATACATGTAAGAGACCTCGCTCATGCGAATGTCTGCGCAGCAATGTCTGAGACAGACTTCGGAATTTTCAATGTCGGATTCGGCAAAGCTCGCGCGGTAATAGAGATAGCAAATATGCTTAGCTCAAAAATAAACTTCATCCATCCTCGGGCTGGCGAGGCATCAATCACGCTTGCTGACATTTCGCTTGCTCGCGAGCATCTATCCTGGGAACCAACTATAGATGTTGTCGATTATCTTAAGGAATGGCTCAAGAATAGTTTGATCTCGGAATGATAGTCGACGTTTCAGGATATTCCTACTCTGGCAAGGGTGCGGTTATGGATGTCTTGAGGGATTTTCTCAGCGTTGAGGTTCATCAAAAGGAATTTGAGTTTCTCTTGGTTCGAGCAACCGATGGTTTGTACGATCTTCGCTCAACAATCGTCCAAAACCCCTCCGATATTAGAAACGACATGGCCATTCGCCGCTTTTGCATTTTAACAAAATATTTGGCTGCGCAACCAACATCATTCTGGGAGCCCAAAAGTCTCTTTCGGCCTCCAGGACAAAACTATACGAAAATTTTTCCTGGTTTTCAGAGAGCGACTGAAGCTTTTATTCGACGCATTTGCAGTACCTCTCTTCAGTACTGGCCGTTTCCCGCGCTATATGATCAATCTTTGGTTGCAATGAAGGAAAAGTGGGTGAATTTTTTCCAACAGCGCAGAGAGAGATTAAAATTCGATTCCCATATAGACGCGGAAACTTTTGATGCGGCTGCCCGTGATTATTTGCATGAAG
This sequence comes from Legionellales bacterium, assembly GCA_002722435.1. Taxonomy (GTDB): domain Bacteria; phylum Pseudomonadota; class Gammaproteobacteria; order Comchoanobacterales; family Comchoanobacteraceae; genus UBA7916. The sequence goes on from PBLX01000031.1 coordinate 7,960, forward strand.
TGTTGCTTGGTAGTTTACGTATAGATACTAAGGCGATCGTGACCAGTAACATGCTTGAGTTTTATAACCCTCGCGTTTTTTTGGATGCCATACAACCCTGTAAGCTTGTTGTTGTTGATCGGGATCCTAGGGGAATATATTGTTCTGATCCAAAGACCAAAGACTCCTTTGATAAAGAAGAAATCGCGTGCAAATTTATCTCGGATTTCCGGTACTATCGTTGTGATAAGTTCATAGAAGCTCTCGATCACCCTAATATTCTGCGTTTTCAATTCGAAGATTTGTTTTTAAATTTTGAGGCAGCGACAAGCAGTTTGGGAGAGTTTTTAGAATTGGAGCGCGGTGTAATACGAAGACATTTCTCGCCGGAGAAATCAAGGGACAACTTCAAACCGTGGAAAACAAAGAGAAATAGTAAAGCTATTCAGTTGATAGAAGACGAACTTAGAGACTTTTTAGTGCTTTAGGGGCTGGAGTGAATAAGGGGCCTGGATGACAATTTTCTTTTGCTTTCCTTATAGGGGCGTGGGTGGCGTCTCGATTGTCTTTATGAAATTAGCGGAAGCCTTGATTGACGGAGGGGACAAATGTTACCTGATCGATTATGCCGACGGCTACATGGCGCGCTTCAAGAGAAACGATATTGGTCTCTTAGAGTACCGAGACGACAGAGTTCTTAACCTACCAGAAGGGGGATTCCTTGTGTTCCAATCGATGACACCGTGGTCCATTTTTCCTAATTTAAAGGTATCCAGTTCAACAAAAATATTCTTTTGGAATTGTCACCCTTTTAACCTTGTCCCGACAGTGCCGGGGCTCAGAGGTTTAATGCAGGGAAGCCCATCGCTGGGGAGGTACTTACTAAGTTTCTTTTTTCGGGGGTACCGAAAGCAAGTGACTCAGTTCATAGATTTGCTGGTTGAAAAACGTGCTCTGTACTTTATGGATCATGCCAATCTTAAAAATACGGAATCTTATTTGGATATTAAGATTGAAACTCCGCGATTTTTACCTATACCTTACGAAACAAAGTGTTCTGCCCAATATGTCGCGAAACCCGCGGTCGACGGCCATTTGAGAATAAGCTGGATAGGTAGGTGCGTGGACTTCAAGTACCATATCCTCGTCCGTTTTCTCAAGGATGTCGAAGAGTTAGCCTCAACAAGAAAACTGCCACGTTTTTCTTTTACCATTGTTGGTCAGGGGGAGGCTCGGGGGAAACTAATACGTCAAGTCGACGCACTGGAAGGAGTCGACGTAAGATTCATTGATCATATTGAGCCCTCCAAGTTAAGGGAGTTCCTCGAGAAAGAAACCGATTTGTTGGTTGCAACGGGCACTTCAGCCTTGTCTGGGGCTAGATTGGGTGTCCCCACAATCCTTCTCGACTTTTCTTACAAGCCAGTTCCCAAAGGATACAAATATCGTTGGATTAGCGATAGAGACGGGTCCACGCTAGGGGACATGATTGATACAAGTTATATTGACGAAGGCGTCAATTTTCTTTTTGACCGCATTGGAGAGCTTCTTGACAAGCCGGAAATGAAATCTACTCAGTCGAAAAATTACTACGATAGGAACCATTCGGTGGATAGTATTATAAGAAGTGTGACAGAGGCTCTAAACCATTCCGAATGTCTTTGGGACGACCTTTTGAGCAAAGGTCTGTTAAAGAGGAGTAGTAGTTATTTATTTTATTCTTGGTTGAGGGAAAAACTTTAGTAAATATGAAAGTAATAATTTTAGCGGGGGGATTGGGCACTCGTCTAGCCGAGGTCACTGACCTTAAACCTAAACCAATGGTTGAGATCGATGGAAAGCCCATCTTATGGCACATAATGAAGATTTACTCTGCTTATGGCTTCAATGAATTCGTGATTCTATTAGGTTACAAAGGGTATCTCATCAAGGAATACTTCAGTAACTACTTTATCCACAATAGCGATCTGATAATTGATCTTGCGAAGAATCAAGTCGAAGTGTTAAGTAGCGCAAGTGAACCCTGGAAGATTACCTTGATCGATACTGGTCTGAACACTTTGACAGGAGGAAGAATCAAGCGGGTTCAGGAGCTGATAGGTGAGAATAGCTTCCTGCTTACCTATGGTGATGGCGTAGCAGACATAGATCTAAAAGGACTCGTCTCGTACCATGAAAGTCACAATGGGTTAATAACGATGACGGCAGTTCAGCCAGATGGGCGTTTTGGTACTTTTGAGGATGACGAATCCGGGCAGGTAAGAACTTTTCTGGAGAAGCCAAGAGGAGATGGATCCTGGATTAATGGGGGATTCTTTGTTTGTGATCCTGGAGTTTTTGATTATCTAAAAGATGGCGATGAAACTGTATTTGAGCAAGACCCTTTGAGATCTTTAGCGTCCGACGGCGCACTCTACAGATATCGCCACCACGGTTTTTGGAAATGTATGGATACGCTTAAAGATAAAAATGAATTAACAACCATGGTGGAAAATAAAAATGCTCCATGGATGATTTGGTAATTTACTTGAATGCTTACGAGGGTTTGAGATGTTCAGTGGTTTATATGCGGGAAAGAAGGTCATTATTACTGGTAACACTGGTTTTAAAGGCAGTTGGTTGACCTGCTGGCTCCTAAGTCTGGGCGCAGAAATTGTTGGTGTTTCAAAGGACATTCCTTCCGAACCATCAATGTTCAATGAACTGAGCCTCGGCACCAAAATAAGAAACTATAACGTCGATATCAGAGATGCGTCGGCGCTTTCGGAAATCTTTTTGAGCGAGAAACCGGACTTTCTCTTCCATCTGGCAGCCCAAGCTATAGTCTCAGTTTCTTATTCAAACCCTATTGAGACAATTACGAGCAATGCCGTTGGCACTATGAATATTATGGAGGTTTTGAAAAAGGCGGATTGGCCTCTCATTGCGGTGTTAATCACCAGCGACAAGAGCTATGACAATGTCGAGTGGGTCTGGGGTTATAAGGAAAATGACGCCATTGGAGGAAAAGATGTATACAGTGGATCTAAAGCAGCTGCCGAAGTCATAATAAAGTCCTATTATCATTCTTTTTTCAAAAAAAGCGATGTACCGGTCCGCCTGGGTATAGGCAGAGCTGGTAATGTGATTGGCGGTGGAGATTGGGCAAAGGATCGGATAATCGTAGATATTGTTAAGGCTTGGTCGGAAGAAAGAAGTGTTGAAATTCGCTCTCCTGACGCAACACGACCGTGGCAACACGTTCTAGAACCTTTGTCGGGCTATTTGACTCTTGGCCAAAACCTGTCTACTAACCCTGAATTAGATGGTGAAGCCTTTAACTTTGGGCCGAGAGCTGAGCAAAACAGAACCGTGGTGGATTTGCTTGTCAAAATGTCAGAGTCTTGGGACGCAGAGTTACCCGCGAATCCATATGTCATAGTTGATGAGATACCATTTGATGAGGCTGGTCTGCTAAAACTAAACTGTGACAAAGCATTATTCGAACTGAAATGGGATGCTACCTATGACTATAGAGAGACGGTGGCCGCTACCGCAAGTTGGTACGCGGTTAACCTGAAGGGAGAAACAAATATGTTCGACTTCACCATGGACCAGATAAAACTGTACTCGGACCAAGCAGCGAAGAGAGGTGCTATCTGGTGTCGTTGAAACCTTTTGTCACGAGGTTAAAGACATTTAATCAATCAGCAGGAATGGTAATGCATGCTCTGAAGGATTCGGAGGAATCGTTCAATGGCTTTGGGGAAGCATATTTCTCAACTGTTGAAACCAACAGAACCAAGGGATGGAAGTTCCACACTAAGATGACCTCCAATTTAGTTGTACCAGTTGGCGATGTTCGATTCTTTCTGGTATCTCCGTCAAGCTTTGAGATAACTCCCGGTGCTAAAATTGACGCGTACATGAATGTAGTAATTGGAGAGAGCAATTTCTCTCGACTGACGATTCCCCCAGGTTATTGGGTGGCGTTTCAAGGTGCAGGATCGGGAAGTAATTTGATACTGAACGTCGCAGACATGGAACACGATCCCTCAGAGGCCCTTAACAAGAACCTTAGTGAAATAACCATAAATGGATATGAGTTACATGAATAAGTTGCGTCTTTCTAAATCATGTATTGGCGTTGCAGAAAAAGATGCCGTGATGCGGGTATTGAACAATGGCTATCTCGGTATGGGAGAAGCTGTGCGTGATTTTGAGAATGAGTTATCTAAGTACTTCGGTCGACCAGCAATTTGCGTTGTGAACGGCACGGCTGCTCTGCAATTGGCCTTGCAAGCAGCAGGAGTCGGGGAAGGAGATGAGGTGTTGATTCAATCGATGACTTATGTTGCGAGCTTTCAGGCGATAAGGGCTACAGGCGCAAAACCAATCGCCTGTGAAATCTATCCTGATGATTTCACTATTGATTTAAAAGACGCTCAAAACAAAATATCGGCAAGAACCAAAGCAATTATGCCGGTGCATTACTCAGGGGGAGGCGGGGACTTAGATTCTCTCTACAGGTTTGCAGCGAGGAATAAGCTAAGAGTAATCGAGGATGCCGCTCACGCATTCGGCTCCATAGTTCAAAAAAAGCTCGTTGGCTCGCACGGAGACATAGCATGCTTCAGTTTTGATGGAATCAAAAATATAACAAGCGGAGAGGGAGGGTGCATTGTTACAGACGACCCGGCAGTGATTTCTGCAGTTCGAGATTCACGTTTGTTGGGTGTGATTGGGGATACGGAAAAACGATACAAAGGCAAAAGGAGTTGGGAATTCGATGTTACCTCTCAAGGTTGGCGGTATCATATGAGTGACATTATGGCCGCTATAGGCAAAGTTCAGCTAATGAATTTCGAACACCATAAGAGTCGCCGCCAAAAATTGGCTAAATATTATGAAAGAAGTCTTAGTGACGTAGTTGGAATAGAAACCATCAAACACGATTATAACGAGGTGGTTCCTCATATCTTCGTGGTTAAGTTAGAAGAAGGCCTGGATAGAGACATAATCAAACAAATTTTAGAGCAAGCGGGTATTCCTACTGGCATACATTATAAGCCTAATCACATGTTGACTCTTTTTTCTGAATCTGCGCCTGACTCGCTACCTGTTACAGAGGCTGTCTTTCCAACTTTGCTAACACTTCCTCTTCACCCAGAACTAAATTACGAAGATGTTGATTTGATCGTTGAAAAATTAGAGGAAGTTATTGAGAGTTTCTAATACGCCATTGGTAAGCGTGATAATGAACTGTTATGAAGGAGAGAAATATCTCTCAGTTGCCCTGCGATCGGTACTCAGCCAGACCTACTCCAACTGGGAAATAATTTTTTGGGACAACTGCTCCAATGACATGAGTTGGGAAATCGCCCGTTCGTTTGGGCCGAAAATTAGACTTTTCAGGTCAGCTGTGACGACCAGTCTAGGTGAAGCAAGAAGATTGGCGGTGTCGCATGCCAGAGGTGAGTGGCTGGCATTTCTTGATGTTGATGATATCTGGCACCCTGAGAAGCTAGTGGTGCAAATGGAAGCATTGTCAGACTCTGATCATATTCTTGGCTATGCTGGGATAGAGGAAGTCGATCATGATTTAAAAAAAATCAGGACCATGGTTCCAAAGTGGGACAGCGGTTACTCGCTAGAGCAGCAACTATATTACTTTGAGATAAATCTCGTGACCTCAATGGTGAAAAAGAGTGTTCTCGATGAAGAAAAAATAAATTTTGATGGCGGGATGCAGGCTTCGGAAGAGTACAATTTATTTATGAGGTTGCTTCCACATGGTTCGGTTCATGTTGAAAAAAAAATACTGGCTAAGTATCGGGTCTATGCAGAGTCACTGACTTATAAAAAGCTCGGTCGTTGGGCGCTAGAAAGACGTGAAACTCTAAGGCACTTGCTTGAAAGGCACCCCCATTTGTCTGGTTCGGAGGCATATCAAGCAGCGCATCGTCAAGCCGATTATTATGAAGCATGTGCATTAATGTCTCGTGGAGAGCACGCAAAAGCGCGAGAGCTATTGGCAACTTATAAATCGAGTAGCCTATTCTTTTTCCTTTATGTCCTCGCATATTTCCCATCTATATGGAGGTTTGTTCATCACCCGAATACTAAAAAGAAGTTAACTTCGGCTCTTAAAATAATCTAAATGCAATTATTTTTTTTGTACCTGGCGGTCTGGATGCTACCTGTTTCCTCTTCGGTTTGGTGGGAATCCGATTTCAATGTGGGACTCTCTGATCTGTCGCTTTACTTTATTGTGGGCTTGATCGCGATTTTTTTCTTACTGAGCTTCTGTTTTACAACAACTTTTAATAAGCCTACGCAGGTGGCGCTTTTAGTTAAAAAACTTGACCGCAACAAAGCCATAAAATTCCAAATCAATCTTTGCATGATTTGGTATTCCTTTTTTATTGTAGAAATATTTTTTTCTGGTGGCCTTCCATTCTTTTGGAGCGATGGGAGAACTTACGTGAATTTCGGGATTCCAACTTTGCACGGTTTATCGAATATGATCCGGTGTCTTATTTTCGCGAACATTTCTATTTTTGTTCTTGTTAGTTTTAAGCCGTCTAAATTACTCATTCTTTCTTCCTTGTTGCCACTTATGTGCGCGTTAGTTTTGGAGCAATCAAGGGGAGCTTTCCTTATGACTCTTTGCTTTGCAATCCCACCAATAATCATATTTAAAAAGATTAGTATCGTCCCGTTATTAAAAGGTATTGGCCTGTCTATTTGCATATTTCTTGCGCTGGCCGTTACTCAATTTTTGCGTTTGTCTGATGATCCTTTGGAAGAACTGGGTGACATTTATTACTTGGTCACTCAAGATGGGCAAACTCAAAAGTATCTCCTTGACCCGGTGTTATTTTATATAGCGACACCAGCGTTGAATGCGGGTTTGAATATAGATGTTGCCCCTGTTTTTGATTTTAACCCACGCAATACTTTAATTTCCCTTTTGCCTAGTGTCATAAGGACTAAAATTATGGAAACACCCGACGACTTGGAGGATCACTATGGTAAGCTTATTTCCCCGACGTATAACACAACCTCGTTCATAACTCCGTTTGTAAGAGATTTTGGATGGGGAGGTGCATCGTTAATATTTTGCGCTTTCTTCTTTTACTGCAACTATGCATTTGTGCGCGCAAGGTACGGGAGCATAAAACACCTCGTTCAACTGGGCCCATTGACCCTTTGCCTCGCCTTGTCTTTTTTTACATCTTACCTCACTAGCCTGGTGACCATCGTGTACCTCTTGGCATCGGGAGCAATAGCTCGTCGTATGAGCTAAAATCCATGGTTTTGGTCACAAACAATCTTTCCTCCATTAAAGAACGCCTTTTAGCGTAGAAGAGGTCATAGATGTCTAAAAAAATCTTGGTTTTGGGTGCGTCGGGTATGCTAGGGAACGCGCTTATGAGGTACCTTTCAATGGACAGCGCTTTATCAGTAATCGGCACTGTCAGAGACGCACGATTAACGAAAGCCTTCCCCAAAGAAATACGTGGTAATATCGAAACTGAGATCAATCTGACGAATGCGGATCTAATATCTCTGGACTCTTTGGCCAATCTAATTGAAAGATTCAATCCGGAAGTGGTCATAAATTGTATAGGGATCATCAAACAGCTTGAGGAATCAAACGATCCTTTAAAGGCACTCACTATAAATTCAATACTGCCCCACCAGCTCGCGCGAATATGCGAGACTATTCACTCGAGGCTCATTCACCTAAGTACCGATTGTGTTTTTTCCGGTAAAAGGGGAATGTACAAAGAAAGCGATGAACCAGATGCAACCGATCTTTATGGCATTAGTAAAAGGCTAGGAGAGGTGACAGAAAAGGAGGCATTGACCCTACGCACCTCCATTATCGGGCATGAGTTGAATGGAAATCGCAGTCTTATTAATTGGTTTCTTAGCCAAAAAAAATTGGTAAAGGGTTATAAGGAAGCGATATTTTCCGGTTTGCCCACGATAGAGATTGCCAAAATTATAAAGACATATGTTTTGCCGAATCCTGAACTGAAGGGTCTTTACCATGTGTCTGCAGAGCCGATTGACAAGTACAGTCTGCTAAAATTGGTAGCAGAGGTTTATGAGAAGAATGTTCGAATAGAAAAAGACTTTAACGTGAAGATAGATAGGTCGCTTGATTCAGGGGAGTTTCATCGTAGAACAGGGTATAAACCCCCAAGTTGGGGAACCTTGATAGAGAGAATGTGTGACTTCAGGTAGGGGGTATCCGAACATGTTTAAAAATAAAACTTTAATGATCACCGGAGGCACGGGTTCTTTTGGGAATGCTGTCTTGGAGAGGGTAATTAAAGAAGACTTTGATGAAATTAGGATATTTAGCAGAGATGAATTGAAACAAGAAAACATGCGAATTCTATTGAACAACGATAAGGTTAAGTTTTACATCGGGGATGTTCGTAATTACGACAGCGTTTTTGATGCGATGAATGGAGTCGACTTCGTATTTCATGCCGCCGCGCTGAAGCAAGTTCCCTCATGCGAGTTCTATCCTATTGAGGCGGTGAGGACTAATATACTCGGCGCGGAAAACGTTATGTCTGCGGCTATCGCGTGTGGAGTAGGTAGGGTAGTTGTTTTGAGCACTGATAAGGCGGTTTACCCGATAAATGCCATGGGAATGTCTAAAGCAATGATGGAGAGGGTGATGGTTGCAAAAGCCAGGAATAGAAGGGAAGAGGAAACAGTGCTTTGCGGGACTCGCTATGGAAATGTCATGGCTTCTCGAGGTTCGGTTATTCCCTTGTTCGTGAAACAAATAAAAGAGAAGGAAGCGATTACAGTTACTGATCCTAAAATGACCCGCTTCTTGATGTCATTAGACGAATCTGTTGATTTAGTGTTA
>PBLX01000032.1 GCA_002722435.1 Legionellales bacterium
CGTGTGCCGACAAGTTTTTTTCTTGCCCTTGCCGCTTTGCATGCCAATTACTGGATTACAAAAATTGTGCATCATGTTGTCCTCTGTGTATTGCAGTTTTTGTTGATTGTTAATGCCCCAGCACCTTGGGTTGGTGTTGCCAAACAATATTCCAGTCGAACACGAGAGCTAAGCTTCACGAAACCTAGTGACTGGCTTTTTGCTTATTACCGTGTTTATCGTTTTCGAGGTCGTGTTGATGTTGTGGTGGCGCATTATAAAGAAGATTTAGGGTGGCTTGGTGCTTATTTAGATAAAATTGATCATCTTTATCTTTATTGTAAGGACCAGGAGAGCTGTCAAAAGGGGCTGCCGACAGATCATCGTGGTGCAACGCTGTTGGTCCAGCAGTTACCTAATGAGGGCCGTGAGGCAAATACTTATTTACACCACATCATCCATCACTATGATGATCTGGCGCCTCGTACGGTATTCACCATGGCATCTTTAAATGGTAATTGGATGCGTAAGCTTAGTTTCCTTTTTTCTCTCACCGAAACGAGCCGGCCGAACAAACATTGTTACTCACCCGAGTTTTTCGAAACAGTCCGTCATTTTCAGTTTGATCCTAAGCCAACGGTTGCTACTTCACTTGGCGATGGTTATGACAATCGTGCACAGGGCAGTGTGATCCAGCTTGCGGCACAACGCCCTTTGGGCAAGTGGATGCATGCTTATTTTGCACGTGATTTGTTTGAGGGGCACTGTCGATATGGTGATGGTCAACATGGCGCTATTTTCTCGGCCACTAGAGATATGATCCGTCGTTATCCTCTGCGTTTGTATGATGATCTGCTGCGTTGTAATCAGGGTGCAGATTCGATGGAGGCGGGTTATTTTATGGAACGTGTTTGGCGCTTTATGTTTTTACATGATAAGATTGGCAGCAACAATGATGACTGATCAATCAAATAGAGGGTAGTATGGCAGTAGTGGCGTTAACAGGTGGGATTGCAGTCGGTAAGTCGGTCATGATGGAGTATTGGCAGTCACATTATGCTATTCCGATTTTTGATACGGATGATGTTGGGCGGCAACTGCTCACGGAGCCTGAGATTCAAGCATCTGTGGTGCAGATTTTTGGTGACGAGATCGTTTCCTCGGCCGGTGTCAATCGAATCAAGGTACAACAGCGAATATTTGCTAATGCCGATGAGAAGTCGGCGCTTGAGGCATTGCTTCACCCCCATATTCGTCGGCGCTCACAAGCTATGATTGACGAATATTTACAGTCTTTCCCTTACTGTATTTGTGTTGTCCCCCTTCTTTATGAAACGGGTACTGCTAAAAACTATGACCGAGTCTGCGTGGTTGAGTCGGCATTGGATCAACGGGTACGTCGATGCTTTGATCGTGGGTTATCCGAGGGCGTTACACTGGCAATTATGCAGTCGCAGGCGACTTCAGAGCAGCGCTTGTCGATTGCGGATGATGTGCTTTACAATGTGAAAGACTTTTTATTTTATCATGAGCAGATTGACCAACTTCATGCGCGTTACGCAACATTGTTTTCTTGATATGCTGTTTGCAGACGTTGGCGTGGAGAAAGGCTTGTAAGTCTGTTAAGGCTGCATTATACTGAATTACATATGGTTTTAGGATTTTTACATGCAGTGGTCATTGAATAACTTAAAAGACGGAAAGATTTGGCTACGAGTCGGGTACACTTTTCTAGTCTTGTTCGTATTGTGTATCTTTTGGGATTACCTACTCTACGCCTTGTGTTTACTTTGGTTGGCCCAAACCATATGCTTGCTATTTGCTGGTCAGGTCCTTGATGTTGTCTCCAATTATGTCAAATTAGCATTGATGTCATTCTATCAGTATACTGAGTACTTGACGTATACGACCTCGGAAAAGCCATTTCCTCTGGATCGCTTACCATAAGTCAGCGCATCACTTCCTAAGTCATGATCGTTGTGCCACCATTGCTTTGCGAAGTTGGTGTCGAGTTCTTGTGATCACGTATGGTCGGCTTTATTTTCACTGACAGTGGGGGTCTTGACGCAGCCCATGTTATTGTCACAATGTTACGCTTGATTATTTGTAGTTGAGTGTTTTTATGTAGTAATGCTTTTCTTGGCTTTGTGGGTATCTCTAGCAAGGATTATTTACGAAAAATGAGCGCTACTAGTTTGTAGATGTTCTAACTGTTGCTACTGAAAAATACACAGGTTTGTTAATCAAAAGGGGTCAACATACGATTACCAACCTGTTGTTGAGGTGTTTTGTCAGAGCGTTCTGGCTCTTGTCTTATCTCAATGTTGATAATTTGTACGATAAATGTCTCTTTAACGCGATCGAGCATGTTCTTAAAGAGTGTATGTGCTTCTATTTTATACTCATGCTCAGGGTTTTTCTGTGCATAACTACGAAACCCAATGCTTTCTCTAAGATCTTCAATGGTTAGTAAATGCTCTTTCCAATGTTGATCAATGGTTTGTAGTAGAAGGGACTTTTCGATCATATCTCGCTGGTCACTTGGCACGATTTCGGTGGTTTGCTCATAAGCGTGGAAGTAAAAGGATGCAATTTGTTGGCATAAATTATGCTTTGCAGTGCTTTCAATGGCACTTGGGTATTTCTCTGCAGTCAACTTGGTCAGGAGCTTTTGGTCGACAGGATAGCGAAATTTCTTAGTGAGTAGTGATGCGATGGAGCTCGCTGGGTTTTCTTTATCGATGTTAGATGGTGTGTTGAGTAGTAGTTTTCGTAGTACGCTTTCAACCATGGGGAGTATTTCATCATGAATGGATGCCATGTCTAGAAGATCATTGCGTTGTTGGTAGACGGCTAGACGTTGTTCATTGGCGATATTGTCGTATTTAAGCACCTGTTTTCGGATATCGAAATAGTGTGCTTCCATTTTCTGCTGGTTGCTGGCAATGGCACTATTAAGCATACCGGCTTGCAGAGACTCGCCTGGTTTTGATGAGGATGATTTGATGAAATTGAGTACGCCCTGAGGGAATATGCGAAATAGGTGATCTTCTAGCGAGAGAAAGAACTGACATGAGCCAGGATCGCCTTGTCTTGCGCAGCGGCCCTTAAGCTGGTTGTCAACACGTCTTGATTCGTGCCTTTCAGTGCCAAGCACATGTAAGCCGCCAGCTTCTTTGACGATTGCTTGTTCTTTTTTCCATGCAGCGGTAATGGCTTCTGCTTCTTCGGGTGACGCTTGCTGAAGTGCTGCCTCTGGATTTCCTCCCAGAACGATATCAGTTCCGCGGCCTGCCATATTGGTTGCGATAGTGACACAGCCTGGTTTTCCAGCCTGTTCGATGATTTCAGCTTCTTGGGCATGTTGTTTGGCGTTGAGAACGCGATGTTTGATATGGTGTTTTTTGAGTAAAGTAGATAGATACTCTGAGTCCTCAATAGAGGTTGTGCCAACTAATAGGGGTTGTTTTTTGGCATTGCGAGCTTTGATTTCATCAACGATGGCTTGGTATTTTTCTTTTTTGGTCATGTAGATAATGTCATTATCTTCAATACGTAAACACTTCTTATTGGTCGGGATCACGATGACCTGTAGATTATAGATTTCTTCAAACTCTGTAGCTTCCGTGTCTGCTGTTCCGGTCATGCCAGCAAGCTTGTCGTATAGACGGAAGTAGTTTTGAAATGTAATAGACGCTAATGTTTGGTTTTCTTCTTGAATGGTCACATGCTCTTTGGCTTCAACTGCCTGGTGATGTCCGCTGGACCAGCGCCGTCCCTTCATCGCGCGGCCGGTGTGTTCGTCGATGATCACAATTTCCTGACCATGGATGATGTAATCAATGTCTTTGGTGAGGATGAATTTGGCTCGTAGGCAGGCATCAATGTAGTGTAGTAACTGGGCATGATGATTGTCATAGAGGTTCTGGTCCTCTGGTAGGATCTGGTGCTCATGAAGCAGTGCTTCAATTTTTTCATGTCCTGCTTCGGTCAGTTCGACCTGTTTTTCTTTGATATTGATTGTTGCGTGAGGCTCTGCTTCGGCTACTGCATTTTTCAGTTCAGCGCAGATATGTCCAAGACGTTTCTTTTTTATTTTTGTATGGGGCTTATGATTCTTACTGTCTGCAAAGAGTTGGTCTACAAGCGGGTAGATGGTTGCATACATTTCTGAGCTTTTGCCAATTGGCCCAGAGATAATAAGTGGTGTTCGTGCTTCTTCAATAAATATTTGGTCTACTTCATCGATTAAGGCAAATTGTAGCTTGCGTTGCACCTTGCCTTCTTTTGTTGTGGCCATATTGTCACGTAGGAAGTCAAAGGCAAACTCGTTGTTACTGCCGTAGGTGATGTCACATGCGTAAGCTGCTTGTTTTTCTTCTTGGCTCATATTGGGTATTACCATACCAACTGATAAACCAAGGAATTGATAAATATTACCCATCCATGATGCATCTCGCTCCGCAAGGTAGCTATTGACAGTGACCAGGTGAACTCCGTGTCCTGTCATTGCGTTGAGTACGATCGGTAGGGTGGCAACAAGTGTTTTACCTTCGCCAGTTGCCATCTCGCAGATGTTTCCTTCGTGTAGTGCAATTCCGCCAATTAACTGTACATCATGATGTCGTAGGCCGATGGTGCGTTTACTGGCTTCGCGAACCAACGCGAAACATTCAATGATGTAGTCGCTTAGGTTGCTATTTTCATCTATCGAATCTTTAAGTGCTTTAAAGCGTGCCTGAATTGCTTGATCGTCGAGCTTGGTTAATGTTTCTTCAAGCGCATTGATTGCGCTAACCATGGGTTTGCATTTTTTGAGGAAACGGTCATTATTGCTGCCAATGACGAGTTTTAATAGATAGTTTAGCACGGCAAGCACTCGGTTTTAGATGCGTTATTATAACGCAGTTTCTTATAAATCAGCAACTGGTGTCACTGATTTATTCTATTGAACACATGCGATTTGGCTATCAGTAAGTGATTAAGCTACGTGGGTTGGACTGATCCTGTTTGAATGCTGGTTCTCTAGTATTTCAATTCTGGTTTGTTTATGATGATGAGCACGACCCATTGTATTCAGCATGGATTTAACACATCATCGCAGCCTGCGATTTTTTCGTGGAAAAGCCTCGACTATTCGCCAGTTACAGTCTGTCATCGCCACTGTTTTACCGGATCATTTAGTGGACGGAGTGCAAGTATGTGGTGTTCGATCTAATCAATTGATTTGCCAAATACACACGCCGGTCATTCGTTTGGCGCTGCAGGCACAGCATGCTGTGTTATTGGCAGCGGTTCGTCAGGTTTCGCCCGAAGTAAACGATATTCAGTGGATTGTGCGTCCTTGGACAGTGAAGCAAGATCCACAACAACGTCATCATACGCAACAGGCACTGGCAAAAGGGCATGTTTTATCGTCCGGGTCACAAAAACATCTTGCGGGCTTAGCAAGTCGATGTCGGCATGCTGGCCTCAAGTCTAGCTTGGAACGGATTTTACAGCGCTACACATCTCGACGCTCGTGAGCAGTAGGGCACAACCTTACCCCTGTAGATGCTGTTGAGGTGCTAACAATATCACTCGTACTGACAGAAAATCTGCTTCAAGTATGCGCTTTTTCCTAAGATGATGGTGCTTGTTATCCTGTGATTGGGCTGATGATGTTTCCGAATGCAGCTAGAACCCCTGAGAAATAGCCATTGTCTGGCGCACTATCCTTTGTGTCTGCTTTACTGTTTATGATTGTGTTTTTGATGGTGTTCGCCGCTCTAGGAATTGCGGATGCTTGTAATGCGATTACCTCGTACCCAGCAGTTAAATAATCACTTATTGACTCTTGTGCAACCAGCTTAGGTGTGACAAATAGGGTCATAACTAGGCTGGTTAACCCTCCTAGGCATGCAAGTTGCGCATAGATAGAGGCACCGGCGGCATAGTAAAATACATGGAGCATGGTCGCAGGCATAAACATACTTGCAAGTCGTGTAACGAATAAGCCGGTTGTGCTATTGCAGCATAGAACTTGTAATCGTAGCCAGCTATTTTCTTGCTTTTGTTTTCCTTCTAATGTTTCATTGGATGGTAGGGTAGCATTGAGGAGAGATGCGCCCACGTGATAGATTGCTAATGTGACGCCAACTGCCCATATCGAAGATGGAATGTTTAACATTATCAATGGTGATGCAAATCGGTTTTCAAGTACAAAAAAGACCAATGTCATCAGCGAGATCGTGTCTAGAAAATTATACCACCAGCTGGTTTCAGTGCTGTGTGATAAAGCGTTTTCCTTTTTATACCAACCGGATATAACCTCTCCAGGAGGTGCTTTGAATGTGTCTGTTTCAGCAAGGTTTGCAAACGTGGATTGTGCTTCAGTGTGTGCACCCATAACTCTCGCGACCTGAAGAAATTCATTTTGCATATTTCCCAGAACGCTCCCCAGTGCGATAATTGTGGCAACGGTAAACTCGCCAGTAAGAGGGAATGTTGGATTCATGGTCATGACAATCATCAGCATAGTCAATGCGTGGCCCTTGTTTAAACCCTTTGCCAAGTCGTAGTTCGCATTCTGCACGGTGCTCCACCAGTTTGTTTGCCTGAGTGCTTCTGTGAAGTCGTTGCCTGGTTTTTCTTTGCTTGGTTTTTCTTTACCGATGCCGCTGGTGTACTCTTGGATTTTCTCTGCTATAAGATATTTCGTTTTCTGCAACCACTTACTTGCTTGGCTATTCCAAGCACTGCTGATGTAGGTAAGCAAAGTAAAGCTGAACGCAACTGCTGTGCTTCTTACCAGAAGCAGCTGTTTGACTTTTGCAAACGCTATTGGTATCGGAAATTTGATGACGGCATATAAGCTGGAAGCCACTGCGACAGCAGCTCTAGTGCAAGTTTGAGCATAATACCAGAAACTCATGGTAAGTTTTGCAATATTCTGGAAGGGCTTGTTCTCCTCGTTGTTTACATTGCTTTTATGTGCTTTTCTGTACTCGCAATGGGCATCAATGAAATTGCCAGCTTCTTCTCCGCTGACATCCTTTGACCACAGTTTTAGCCCCAGATCGAAAAAAAAGCAGCCGATGAGGTAGCACAGAAGCTCTAAGGATGCCTGAATGTATGCAGCGCTGGACTCTCCCATCAGTGCCTGCATGGCTTGGTAAGAATAGCCGATGTAGAACGGGGCTTGTGTGCTGTAAATGCATGTGAGCGCAATGATTGAAATGAGCTGTGGATATTTTTGCCCGTAAAGTGACATCAGATGAATCCATGATAGCATTCCGCTGCCAGATGACTTCTCGCTCAGTTTGACGTCGTTGGGCATTAAGTAATGAACCAAAGCAGCTAGGCTTGCGAACCCTGCTGTTATTCCCCAACTGATAAAGTGGCCAGTGGCCAGTGCAAGTCCGTCCTGCGGTCTACAGACAAGCCACAAAGCGCCAGCAAGTAATATTATTGGAATCCGATTACTCCATAGCAGTTCATTATGATTTTTTTGGTTTGTTGCCATATTATTGTCCTTAAGTGGTTTGCGTATCGTCAATTAGAAATCTTTGCCATCGTAACATAACGTACACCCCAGTGCTATGTGAAGGGACTTATTGTTGGCTAGTGTTTTGAGTACATGTTCTTCTTAGATGGGTTGATCTTTTGACTCGTCACAACCATAGCTATGTCTTGTATGGTATGGATCAGTTCTCCATATAAACAATACATTAACAATGATATTGTCGAACATAGACTTCAAGGGCAACTACTCCAGGCCACTGTGCCGAGTCAAGATCATTTCGACGAGATAGGTGTCATCTGCTTGAGAGCTACACATGATCAGCGCCAGGATGCCGGTCATTGTCGTGTCCACAGGCTGAAGGTCACTTGCTGCATGCAGCTGATGGATTGGTAGGGATTGTTATGCTCACAGGCTGATAGCTTCCTCTTCGAAAAAACGGCGTAACTTGTCTGATAGCACAACACCGTCTCGCATGTTTTTTTTCCTAGTCTCAGAGGTATGAGCACCTGGTACACGAAATCGCTCTGAAGAAGCCGCGATTCTTTCTGAAAAACTCTGAACGGAACGGGTGAATGTGGAGATATCTGTGAAAGAGGAAACATCAAAGCAGAGCACAAAATCACCCTTGTTGGGCGATTGTTCCATTGAGCGTGTACCTTTGACAAAATCATTGGTCACCGTGCCGATCAGGGGTCCGCAGAGGATGCTGAATAAAATAGACAGATGTGCACCTTTTAAATCACCAAAAGGTAATAGGCCACCCTGTGCGATTTGTTGAGGGTCCCGGCTGGGTGTGCCATTGGCATCTACACCAACTGCGCTATCAAAACACAATTCACTCTGCATGTGCTCAATGAGGGCTGTACGAGAAACTGATGAAGTTGAAAAGTCAGCAACATAGGAAGGGCCAGATGCCATTGGAATTGCATAACTGATTGGATTGGTTCCTAAGAGTTGCTCTTTTCCACCTGGCAACACTACCGCAGGAGAGGTGCTCGATAATATCACACAGACACAACTATGTTGGCTAGCGAGGTTGGTATAATACCCTAAAATACCGATGTGTGAAGCGTTTTTGACTGCACAGACGCCCACGCCAAATTGTTTTGCAAGATCCACTGCAGTATGGACTGCCTTTTCAACAACCGGATAACCAAGGTTATAATGTGCATCAATTAGTGTAACGGTTTGTGAACACTTTTTGACTGTATGACGCCCATTTGTTTGAATGGTTTGATTGGCGAACCCTGAGCGAATCTGCGTGATGCGTTCAGCTCCGTGACCTGGGTGACCAGCTAAATCGCCTTCAACAAGTATACGTGCCGTCTTATCTGCAAGATCTACAGAAATTGATTGGTACACAAGCCACGCAGAGAGCTTCTTAATGAGTTTGAGATGATTGATTCTGACCATGCCAGATTAACAAAAAGAATTGATAAGAATGTGCTGAGCGTACAATCTTTGAATGGCAGGGTCAATAAAATACAGCCAATCAGATCAATAACATACAAAATGTTTAGGGTAAATATGTGCTACAACCAAGTCCTGATTTCGAATAGATGACGAAATAGCTAGCAGATTAAAAACTGCAAACAGCCTAGCTTTGGTCAATGCACAACACCATCTAGTAAACGCAATGGTCAAACATCGGTTGCGCGATGGTATATGGCGTTTGGTCAGATTACAGAATTATCATCAAGCTTAAAACCAAACAGTGCAAGGGTCTTGCCTACGTAGGAAATGATTGGGTTTCTCAAATCATCATCGATAAAATATGATGGCTAAAAAATTTTTTGAAGATAGTTGTGGACATTGGTTTTTAATTGTTATATTATACCATTACAATTTTAATCCTAAAAAAGGAAACACACATGAAAAATCTATTTAAAAGAAAAAAGAGCCGTCCTGCTCACGAATCCGCGCCAAAACCTGCTGTGTCGCAACAAGAACAAGATGCAAGTTGGGTGCAGTCATTTCTCAGTGCTTTATATGGTGCAATGCCTACTTCTTCGCCAGCATCTGACATCGACGATGCAGATACAGCTGATAGCCAAAGCGAAGGTAATGGTTGGGATATTCTGAATTTCCTGAAAACTGCCGCTAGTTTTGCTGATAAGAGCCTAAAGCAGGGTAAAACTGAAGTCGCATCATGGTACACCTCGATGAAAAATTACCTTTTAGGATTTTTTATATCGATCTTTAAAGCGATTGCTAACTTTGCTGCGCGAATTCATAGTTGGACACAAGATTTCGATGTTAATTATCGAGCTTTTCAAGCTGACTATGCCAGTGCAAAAACTTTTGCAAACATTTTTATGCCAAAGCCTCACGTGGCAGCTGAACAAGATGCCGCGACATCTTCACAGCCAAAGCCTGATGATAACTTTTCTTTCTTGGGAAAGCTAGGTGCCAATTTGTTTAGCTAATGAGCAATATACATCTGACTGAGAAGAGCGCATTTTGATGCGCTCTTCTTTTTTGTGCCTGACACTATTTGTGTGCAGTTAAATATGGGCGCTTAGATTCGGTAAGCGTCTCTTCAGTGATCACAGCGCCAGGTTTATTATGATTCCTAGTCAGCTTATGCTATGCCGAACGGGCTGAGAACAATGCGCGCCGTACGAGCCAACAGATTATCGTCTTTATCTGATTTGCTGTGCGCTTTGCTAACTTGCCTTATAAGATCGTTACTTTTGCGATAGACAGCGCTGATGGGCTCAACAACCAGTTTCGTGTAGTCATTAAATACCTCATGTGCAGAGTCTTTCGTGCTCCCAGGTTTCTGTTGCATGAATAGTGGTGTAATGAATAAAGTCATCACCAAGTTGGTAATGATGCCTAAGCATGCTAATTGTGGCGCTAAGCTTGCACTTACGCCAAGATATGAAAGTGTGCCCAGAATATGTTGGGGTACAAACATGCTTGCAAGACGGACAATTAATGCGCTTGTTACAAAGTTGCATGCGAACACACTCATGCGTTTGGAGTTATTGGCTGAATCTGCAGAAGTTAGTACATTATACATAGTTGAGACAACGTGGTATGTCGCTGCTGCTGCACACGCCGACATGAATGCTGGTGTGAGACCAAGGCCAATCAGTGGAGTGGTTGCCATTTCAAGCGCGGCGGTCGCGAGCGCAATAAACGCTAGTGTGTCGGTGACGTTTTGTATACGTGCCTTGACTGTATTTGCGTCGAGTCTATATTGATAGGTGTCTTGCATTAGGCGTCTGGCATAGGATCGGGCGCCGCCGTTTTCGAATTGTTGTAAATCTATGGTTTCATTCTTGCCTGTGGTTTTATCCTTGTTTACTGTGAGTTTCCCGTCGCTAAAACCGAATGTTTTTGATAGCTTTTTAAATATTGAATCTGCATCAGAATATGCGCCCATGTTGCGTGCAACTGATAGAAAGTCAATTGTCATTCGACTCAGGACACTTGCTAGAGCTGTGACCTGAGCCACTGTGATAGTAGCGCCAAGAGGAAATGCAGGCTCGATAGCCACGATGATAAAAAATAGTGTCAATGCACTATCGTTCATGAGGTTTTTTGCAATATCATAGAATGAGTCTTGTATTGTACTGGCAATGGCCTGATTCTCTTGCACTCTATTGTTTTTTGTAGGGAAATCGGGTTCATTTCGGAGTCCATCGTCCGTTCCGTATTTGAGGTCATTCAACTCTCCCTTTGCTTTGGCAGCCCAGGCGCTGGATATGTAAGTTAGCAATGTGAAGCTGACAGCTGTTGCAGTGGTTCTGATCATCAGTAGTCGTCTAGCAACATTGAGTGTTGCGGGTAAGGAGAAGTTGACCATTGCGTTCAAGCTCGAAACCATTGTGATCCCAGCTTGCATACATGTTTGAATAAAATACCATGTTGAACTGGTTAGTTTACTTGCGTCTTGAAAAGCCTGGTCTTGACCTACGAAATCATGACCTTGATGTTCAACCTCTTGTTGTTGACGTAGTTCCATCATATCGCCGCCTTGACGAGCACCGATTTTTTGAGATTGTGTTTTACAGTAGTAACGTTGAAACCACCATCTTACACAGATATAGGCAAGATAGCACTGGTTTGCAATTTTAAAATCACTCAATGAGTTGCCCATGAGTGCTTGCATCATTCGGTAAGAAAAGTAGAAGTTCAGCGGGGCTGACGTACTGAATAAGCAGATGAACGCTGTGATGGCGATCAGTTGAGGATAGGAGTTTCCGTAGTAGCTGAGGTCATGCATAAATTGGAAAAGCCCGTATGCGCTTTCGTCACTATTGCTACCTCGACTGATTGCATAAATGGCCATGAGATAAAGGGCGGTGACGATACAAGTGATTGGGTGTAATGCAACGAGTGACATGACGATCTGCGGAAATAGAATCAATGTGAGTGAGCCAATGACTGCTAGAATGGCGGTGCGGTTGTTGTACAGTATATTAAGATGCGGGTTTGTTGTAGATGGTCGTTTGTTTGGTGTCGCAGCCGGCGTGTTAGCAATGCTGATTGGATCGTTTACAGCTGCTATTTTACTTGATGCCGTGTTACTGTTGATGCTTGAATTGTCTTGTCTTGGAGGGGCGCTGTTGTGAATGTCTTGTTCTTCGTGATCAGAGTTTGTGGGATTTTTTACTAAGTTTATGGCTGAGCTGTGGCTGAACATTATTCATTTCCTTGGTTGGTCAGATATGAGTGGTTGTGGGGATTTGTGTCAAATGAAGACAACGAATCACTCATCGCGTGTGCATTATATCTGGTTCGTTGAGCGGTTTCAAGCGGTGTTGAATGCCTGCAGGGTTTTGCCGTTTGTGCCAGATAATCATGTATGTGACTTGTCCTTCGTGGTTGTGATTGTGTAGTTTTCTGGACGTGATTGGTCAACAGGTCGCACATAGCTATTAATGTGTGTGCTCACGTGGTTTACATCCATGCTGGTTGAGGTTATTGATGGTTCGTGTGTGGCGTTTCATTGTCACCAAAGCCAGCGGCTATTCGTCGGTTGTATGGTGGTTCTGTGGCTGTCAACCATGGTTCGAAATGCCTATAGTGTTGTAGAGTCTATAGTTTTTCAAAAATCTCTTGTCTTACTGCAGTCAGTGTGATAATGTAACCCTCTTGAATTATTGGATAACAACAAAATGTCTTATTCTCTTGTCTTCAGTGACCAAGCACGTCGAGCTAATATGGATCGACTGTGGAAACAAGCGCTCTTTCAATCAGACCCATCGTGGGGTTTAGGTAGTAACCAGTTCTGGCGTAACCTCGCTCATGCTGCTGATATCGCAACTGATACTGGCCGTCCCCATCGGTACAATGGCCAAACTGTGTATGTCAATAACACATGTACTGCTCATGATTCGTGCGGGCGGCGCTCGAATGCTAAACGTGGACAAAGAAAGGAAACTGAAGAATTGGATGCTGTCTCTAAAGATAATGACCAAGAGCCTTCTTCCATTGGTTTATTGATGTTGGGTTCGGCACTGGTCTTGTGTGCAACCGGTGTTTACGCTGCTCTAAGTCATCTTATCCAGTATGACTGGAGATATAAGGGTTTCGCAACCTATGTGCGCCGATTTTCTCGTGGCACACAAATGCTGCAGAGTATTGCAGAACTTGCTTTTTCAACATTGGGTGGGGCACTAACGGTGCACTTTACTTATGCGTTGATGGTGTCTATGGCGACTATGTCGTCGGTTCCTGCAGTGATGTTGACTTCATCGATGCTTTTGCCCATGCTGGTCAATAGTACCCTGGCGATGGCTT
Organism: Legionellales bacterium; assembly: GCA_002722435.1. Classification (GTDB taxonomy): domain Bacteria; phylum Pseudomonadota; class Gammaproteobacteria; order Comchoanobacterales; family Comchoanobacteraceae; genus UBA7916. Next base: position 13,238 of record PBLX01000032.1, read on the forward strand.
TTATGTTGGGTTTTTTGCTTGGTAATATGGGGGCGGTTGCGCTTGTACGCTGGTGGTGTCCGTTGGGTACTGGTATGGGACGTGCACGTATGCATCACACATGGTGCGAACGTTCGACTGCGTTGTTGTCCACTGAATCGATCACATCGTCGGAAATGACTTCTTCAGATAACCCAATTGGTCCTTATCAAAATGCTATGAGTCTCTTCCGAAATAACCGCCAACCCCAGCTACGAGACGATCAGTTAGATAACCAGATAGATACGCTTAGAAAACTCAAGAAAGTGGTAGATAGGAACCTATATTACGGTGCTTTTGAGGAAAATGAAAAGTCTGCCTATGGCCTTATTCGATCACTGCGCGCTGTGATATCTGGGTTAAAACAACCATACCCATCTCAGCATGACCAGTCCAATATGTTGTCTAGTGTAGAAAAGGCAAAAGATTATTTTGATTGTTTGTCCAACTCTCGCCCCGATATTTTCAATCATCAACTTGATGATTTGGTTAAAGATGCATTTACGATGACGTCGGCGCGTCTTGAGCCTGAAAGCACGTGCCCACTGATCGCTGCTACCTAACTGTCAGATATGGGCATGCCTAGTGATTGATTGTCATTGCTCGATAAATGCGCGTTATTTGTGGCCATGCATTTTGACGAGTGGATGCTGTGCTTGGGTAAAAACAAATGCCTGTGCCATGATCACGTTAGTCTCCACAGTATTGTTGCCATAATTTGAAGTCATCATCGTATGTGGCCTTGAGCCATTGCATGTTTTCCAGAGACAAGTGGTTTTTTCTTTGACGAAGAGGCGTGATGGATTGGTTGATGATGGGCAAATTTTCGATTGGGCACTGGATGTCGTGTTTAATAAAAGCTTCTTGCAGATTTTTGTTAAGATTTTGAGCATGGTAACATATGATGATGGTTTGATCTTTGTAGGTCTTCAGCCATTTTGATTGGGGTAGGAAATGGTGTCGGTGGGTATACTGATTGCGATTGAATAGCGCATCAATAGTCTTTTTATGCCGAGGATGATTTGGGTTTTTGAGTATGTCAATTAATTCATTTGGGGTTTCGATACCTTCTGCTTTGCGCCAATGATCTGCGCGCCGCCATGCAGTGATATCTTTAGAACCGTGTTTCCAGTAATAAAAACTGGATATAAAGCGGTCAGTCGGGTGACGAATGATGGTGAATGGTTTGTAGCCTAGTTGGATCGCATTTTCTGCATCTAGATAGTGTGTGTGCGCAGTGCGAATCGACTGGCATTGATGGTACTGATGTTGTTGATCAACCCACTGATTGACTGCAGTGCCACCTGTCTTGGGAATATGTAAAAAGATGTGCGTTTCGCCTGTATTGTAAAGCCAATAAATGATTCCATGTGCAGCTGTTGTGATGAGTATGCCAGCGATTATCCAGGGTATAAGCTCAATATGTTTGTTGAGCCAATGCGGTTTTTTTCTGGCCATGAATGCGGGTTTAACTGTTGAATCTATGTTGCCAAGTGAGCCTTTTGCTGTCAAGCGGACATCAAGCGGACATCAAGCGGACATCAAGCGGACATCAAGCGGACATCATGCGGACATCAAGCGGACATCAGGCTTGCAATAAAGACCAGC
>PBLX01000033.1 GCA_002722435.1 Legionellales bacterium
CTTTAGTAATTTCTCCTATGTCTCCTGTGTGAAGCCATCCATCTATGATGATATCTTTTGTTTCTTTACTCGCACTATTATCCACTCCCTTAAAAGATACCATCTTATAAAGGGTCGGTTTCTTAATAACAGTCTTAGGTTTATCCATTACTTATGAATAGCTGGATGTATTGGAACAAATACTTGTGCAGGGGAGGATCCACCTCCTCCTCCTCCACTATTTATTGGCACTGGTACAGATACAGGAACGATCTGCGACATTACAGACATTTGCTCTAATTCTTTTTGTTGTTGTGCACCCATTTGAATCTTACCAGTATTATCTGTGCTGCTACTTGCTGTTGGAGGAGGTGTAAGAGGACGTTGAAGCATAGTAATACCCTCATCAAATGCATCCTTTACTAGTGATGCTATGCCTCTCAAAATTCCTTTTTTTGCTTTTGGTTTTGTATCTTCTTTAGTTTCTATTTCTGAATCTGATTCCTCATTTGATGATTTCATTACAGGCTCAGGAATAGTTGTTGGTTTAGCACTAGATTCTGGTAAATCAACTTGATCTGCAAATGCTTTTTTCAATGCGTCATAGAATTTAGTGCTCTTTGTGCCAAATCCATCTTCAGATACCTCACCTGACTGTAACCATTTTAATGCAGCATTCCACCCTGTGTTGTGTGCATAACCCAAGATTGCCATCTGATCCAACTTAGGTCTATCAATAAACTCTTTATTTGGAGCTAAGTATGACATATTTGCAGCAGTATATCCTGCAAGTATATTCTCCTGTAGTTGTGCATTCCTTCTGAATATCATTCTCATTGGAAGATTATGACCAGGATCTTTGATACCAAACATCCTTGCACCATCAGTCTTTGCCATGGCACCAATTTGATATCTACCATCATATTTTCCTTCAGTGCCACCTATTGCAAGATAGTTATCACTAGATTCAATGCCAGCTAGTGTATTTCTATAAGTATCCCATACACTTGCATCTACACCTAACTTTGCTTTTACAAAGTCATATGGGACTTTTACATTACCACCTAAATCTTTCTCTTCCGTTGGTACATCATTTCTTTCTAGTTTCGCTACTGCTTTTTTAAGGACAGCTATCATACCTGTTGCAAAGAAAACTAATGTCTTTTTAAGAGCAAATCTAAATATTCCACCTGCAGCATACTCTTCTGGTTTTGCTACACTTGGTTTCTGTAATACGATCTTAGGTGCTACTAAGTTTTCATCTGCTTTTCCTGTAATAACTTCAGCATCGAAAAATTTTCCAAAATATTTTCCACCCTTAGCAAACTTATCAAGATCTGGTTGCTCTTCTGATCCTTTTGCATTTGCTACCTGATTTAGATCTACGTCTTTGCCAGGATCCTTACGTCTTATGACATCCCATGCAAATCCTATAGGATTTATAGTAAATGCGACAATATTCTTAATTAAATTGAAGGTAAACGACAATACTCTAAAGACTGTCTTAATAGCACCACCCAATACGAGACCCACAAACTTCATAATAGGAGTGATTGCCTTCGCGATAGTGCTAACAATATTACCCAATGCACTGAAGAATGTGCCAAGTAACTCTTTCATTGGCTCAATTACTGGCATAAGTGGTGCTAAGAATATATCTTTCATCATGCCAAATGTTCTTGCTATAGGCTCAAAGATAGGTTGGACAATAGGTCCTATCTTACTACCAATAAATCCACCTAAAAAGTCACCAATAGCACCACCTATCATAGGTCCGAAAGGTCCTAGGAATGGTAACAATGCACCACCTGCTGCTGCTCCTGCTATACCACCGACTGCTTTACCTACACCTGCTCCTACTGCTGTACCTGCTGCCTCTCCTTCTTGATCTCCTGCAAATGCTCTTGATAGTCCACCTATTGCAGATGTAGCACCTGCCAACATAGTAGCACCACCACCAGGTATCCTTCCTTTTAGTCCTTTGAATGCATTACCCATACGTCGCATTCCACCCATTCTCATTCCACCTATCTTAGATCCTGGTCTAATTCTACTCTCAAATGCTTTTATACCACCAGGTTGTCTCCTAGCAGCTTTACGCATTGTGTTATATTCTTGCTTTGTATAATATTTTCCAGTCTTCTTATCATAATATCCACTTTTTACTCTCTGTGTCGCTTGGTTAGCACCTTCTTCAGCTTGCTTAGCATCACCAAAAATATCTTTTAATTTATTAACATCACCAAATAGTTTCCATGGCATAAGAAGGTATTGTGCACCCTTAAGAGCTGCAAGACCCACTAAAAACTGCAGACCACCAGTAAAGAATCTGAATGTCCTTTGTATTTTATTTTCACCAGGCACGCCAGTCCCAAACATGTTAACCATGCCATTGAAGACCTTACCTATACCAAAACTAGCAATCTTATATGAAAACGTTACCAGTGATGCAACTACTTTGAATACAGTTTTAATTGCTTCTCCATTCTTCTGCATCCATGTAAGACCACCAAATACAGCAAATGCTCCAAATAAAGTGCCAAAGAGACCACCAATCCTCTCAAGCATTTTTTTGAAAGGAGCTAATACCTCTTTAGTCCTCTTCTCTTGTATTTGTTTCTTCTCTTTAGCAAGTTTATTTGCTAATTTTGCAGAGTCCTCACGTTTCTGTTTAAATTTTGCTCTTTTTTCTTGCACTATTAACCGAGCTGCAAGTAATTTCTTTTCTTTTTGTTTCGCTAGGTTATATGCCTTATCTCTTTCTGCTGTCTCGATTATAAAACTTTTTTGAAACTCAAGTAATGTTAGTGATGACTCGAATGATTTACCTATACTAGTGGTTGTCTTACCAAGTCTGTTCACGCTCATTCTAAGTCCATTCATATTTCGACCTACAGAGGTCGTGGACTTAAATGCTTTAACTCTTACAAATGAGCGAATTGCTGACATTAGAGATTGACTCGATTCCTGTTATTTTCTGCTGCACGTCGTCTCTCTTCCTCTTGAAGAAAAGCGAGTAACAAATTAACATAGACATCACGCTCCCAAGGGATCATATTCTCTAACTCAGTTAAGGAATATTTGTGATGCTGCATCAAAGCAAAATTAGTCTTGTATAAATTTTCAAGACTATCATGCAACAGACCTATGCGAAAAAAGCTGCTAATCCCTCAAATGTTATATCATTATCTTTTTTGGTTTTAGGGTTTCGCACAGTCATAGTGTATGTGAGTTTTGGAATAGTCTCAAAGAATGTCTGGATCTTAGCGAATTGGTCTGAATTTAGACTTTCTAGAAAATCCACTGCTTCTTTCTTGGTGAAACTATCGTAAACTTCATCACCATCAAAAGCTTGAGCAATACATCCTGCTGCTAATTGAAAAACATCATCAATGGTTTGCTCTCCTTCTGTCATATTTTGTTGGACGAATATGTCAAGTGAAGGATACTTCATGACAACACCAACATCATCAGTAAACATAATTTTAGGATCATGTTCTTCAGGTACATCAAGCTCAACTTGATCTAGTGGGACTTTTACGTCTACCTGTGTAACTTCATCGTCAGGGCAGGTTACCTTAAATTCGCTGACCTCGCCGACCGCTTTCGAGCGGATTTTGAGGAAAACATACTCAATTTCAAACGTCGCAAGTTTTTCAACTTGTTTATCAGTAAGTGATGTACAGTTTTTGATAATTGTCTTGACTGCTTTAACCATCTCCTTCTCATTCTTCGATTCCATTGCGAGGTAGAGGAGTTTCTCTTCTTTAACAAGGAATGGGCGGTAAGATAATTTCTTACCTGTAAGAGGGATTTCAAGGTCATGCTCAGGTAACGCAAGTTTGGGTAAGGGCATAATATACTCAAATTGTAACTATATTTAGAGACCAATTCCGACAAAATTCTCGAGACTGGAATCTATACTAAGTGAGGTTAACACATCATTGTTGTCAACTGGAATAGTGACATCCTTAAGTGCACCTTTAAACATCTTAGCATTATTAGGTGTATCCATACGGTATCTTTCATAATAGAAAGATATATCTAATTTAATTAGATCAGTAGGTCCATTATTTAGCGTGATTGCAGACATGTCAAATGGGAATGCACCATACATTGTCCAACATGCAGACACACCGTTAAATCTACGCAAAAATGTTTGTTCTTCTCCTAATACTTTTCTTTTCTGGGATCCAACGTAATTAGACGCTAATTCCCATTTGATAAGACGCATAGTAGTTGTGTATTGATCATACATACCTACTCTATTCTCAGAGTCAGATGCAGTAAAATTCATCCACCTCTCAAAATATTCTCTATGATACATGTCTTTAGGTAACAAGAATGATACTTGCATTTCACTAAAGGTTGTATCTGTGGCAAAACGCCTCATAGCACCTACGTCTCTTACTGTGCCTACAGTTATTCGTCTACCAGGTATTGATACTGTATCAGCATAGTAATTCATCATATCAGCATGCTCACGATATCTACTCATTACTCCTGCCTGATTATCATCTAAACCGAGTATATCATCTAAAAATTGGACACCAGAAGCTTGCTTTGCGTGAAATAGACCACCAATAGATGTCATGACTGGGGGCGGATTCACTACAACTTGAAACAGATTAGATCTCGCAGGTGTCTTATTACCTGTGTTAATCTGCTCTCTAAAATTATTAAATGAATTGGGTTCGTAGTAACTCATATTTTACTCCAAATTATGCTGCTTGGCACTTCCACTTTGACTCCACCTCTTGTAAACAGAAACTGCTCTAAGGGAAGTGGCACATAATCTGTAAATGATTCCTTAGGTACTAAGTATATATTCGATGCTGCCGACATAAAGTATTTATGGTAGCAGCGGGCAGGATATGTTTGTGCACCTGCAGCCCATGCTTTTCCTACTCCTTGTCTAGCAGATGGGCGTAAATAGTGTATATTACCACCACTAAACTGCCCAAACATCAAATCTACGTCAGTAACCAGTGTCAAAGGATGCATATCATACCAATCTACGTCTGTTTGTGCTACATAGTCATAGAATAGTATATCACCTTCAGATGGAGGACGATCAAGTGCCGATAAGCCAGATCTAACCCTTGATCGATACCAATCCCTAGATTTGGACGATCCCATTGCTGAATCCTTAATATCCTTGAATAAACTCATACTTTTAGGTGTTTTTCGGTTAATATCATAAATTCCATATTTCTATCTTTACAGTATTCAACCGCTGCTTTCCATTTTGCTTGATTGACACCGAAAGTCTTTACTTCAGTTATATAATTTTTTGTTTGCCTTTTTGGTCGTTTTGGTGCCATGCACTGTTTCTCTGGTTTGACTTCAACGATATATTTCTTAATAAGATCGTCTCTAGTCTTTGCTTTTACATAAAAATCAGGGAAATATCGGTGCACACGACGGTCAACAGGCGAAATATAGGGTATAACAATCTCTTCACTACCCCATTGTAGGACATTTTCATTCTTATCGCACCAGACCATAAACTTTCTTTCCCACAAACTCCTATAAATAATATTTGTAGGATCACCTTTATATTTTTTCGGATGCGATGGTCTGTACCTACCCGAGTAACTCATGTCAAATAATAGACTACTAGTATTTCCAAGATCAAAACCTTACGGTGCAAGTCGCTCTGAGACTAGAGGCGATGTGTCTCATCATGACGCATACCCGACTCAGGTCGTTGATTACCTTAAATTGGATATATTTGATAGTCAGAGTGGCAACCCCTATAATAATATAGGAGGTGATTCGACCGCAACAGTAGGATCCTCAATTTATTTATACCTCCCACCCAAACTTTCAGAGCAACTTAGTGCTAATTACACTAATCACAAGTTGGGTCAGGTAGGTAGTAATGCATTAGGCATTGCTGCTGAAGGTATGGCAGGAGATAGTTTCAAAGAGCAAATTGAAGCTGCAGGAAAAGGTGCAAAATCACAATTAGGATTCAAGATGGGATCCCAAGCAATAAATGCAGTAGTTGGTGTAACAGGAGGACAATCAAGTCTTACTGCTAATAGTCTTTCTGCTCTAACTCAAAAAAGAGTCTTTAACCCCTACGAAGAGACTACTTTTGAGGGTATGAATTATAGGAAACATAATTTTAACTTCAAATTAGTGCCTAAGAGTGCAAAAGACGTAGAAATGATATCTACAATCATTAAAACGCTTCGTGTCTCTATGTTACCTGGCTCAAGTAAGAAAATGTGGTTGACTATACCTGATTACTTCAAAATCAGTATAATCAGATATAGTGACGATGGCACAACAGAGAAAATTACTACACCTGGCTCAAAAGGCGGTGTATTACAAGATCTATACAGATTCCCAACAAAACTCGTGTTAACAGACATGGGTATTGATTATTCACCTGATGGTAACTATGCTTCCCTTAAATCATTCTTTGGTAACACGGATAACTATAGTGACTATGATTTCGGTCCTGTGAGCTATAACTTATCACTTACATTCAGTGAAACTGCACTTCTGGTGAAAAACTTCTACGATTCAGAATATCAATATAATGAGGAAGGTGAATTTAACTGGGAAGATTGGAAAGGTGATGAAAGCGAAACTACAACAAGCTAATGTCTACTTATTTCTCATATTTACCTAATATTAATATCAGACAGACAGGTTATCGTCAAGATAGCACGTCTCCTTATGTTAATGCAAAAAATATCTTTAGAAGAGTAAAAATCAGAGATGAGCTAGATTCCATCATTTTGGGTTTTGAAAAGTATTATATCCAAAATGCTGAAAGACCAGATCAACTTGCTCAGAAGTTTTACAGTGATACCAAGTATGATTGGGTTATTTTGCTATGTAATGAAATAACCAATTTATACCATGATTGGCCAATGAGTGAGCATGAGTTGAGTCAGTATATAATGAGAAAATACAATTTTAGCGTTCCTAGTGATATTGGTCAAACAAGACATTGGGTAACACAAGAAGTAAAAAGAAATGGAAGAGTCCATTTAGAGGCAGGACTCGAAGTGCCAGAAAACTTTGAATATTCCTTCCCTGACGGTGTAGTGGTAGAAAAGGCAAAACTCGTAAATCCTGTTTCTTACTATCAACACGAAAGTTTGGAAAATGAGCGAAAACGCCAAATATACATTTTAAGACCAGAATACTTAGATGACTTTGTAGAGGAATTCTTCAGTTTAGTGGCATATCTTCCAAATGAAGAATTAATGACAGATGCCTTTGGTAAGAATACTAAGAGGACTTATCGCACAGTCCAAGAAATCTTCAAACCGACTAAAAAGGAATATACGACAGAAATCGGAAAAACACCATCTATCACTTTCTTGGCACAACAGCAACTTACCTCAAGAGTGTATACACCTTCAACTGGGTCTACAGTTAATGGCACAAATGTTGCAGCAACACTATCACCTTATGACTCATCAGGAACATTCACAGGCACAGGTGCAACAACAGACACAGATACGTCTAGTAGCACTAGTGACAGCAGTAGCTCTTCTTCTTCATCTAGCAGTAGCAGCAGTAGTAGCTCTAGTAGCAGCAGTAGTGGAAGTAGCGGATCTGGTTATGGAGGAGGTTACTAAGTATAATTACTTATCGCGACCCCCCAGACAAAAAAATACCCCGAATTTTTTTTCGGGGTCTCGGGGAACGGGAAGTCAATTTCGGTTTAGGTAACCATGCTCTTGTAGAAAGTGCAGTGCTTCCTTTAATGATCCAAGATGCACACCTTCCAATGTTATCTGTGGATAGGATGCATCACCACCGAATTCCATTTGAAATTGTTGCTTAGTAAAGTCATTATCTAATTTATATTCTATATGCTTACCACCAAGTGCTGTTACTAGTTGGCATGCTCTTTCAGACTCCTGTCCTCCATCCGAATAGATGGTGACAGGTTTTTCTTTTAGTGGAGGATACTCTGAGATAAGTTTCTGTCCACTGTTTACAAACTCTTGACTCTTGTCTACTTTAACTACCATGAGGTTTGTGATCCTTGAATTTGTCGTGATTACCGTCGCCTGGCATCTTACCATAAGCAACGTATTGAATTGCTTGCATTGATCCCTCTAGTCTCTTGAGATCAGTTTCATTCTTAACATACTCGTCATACCAACCTTTTAATTCGTCCTGTCTAGCAGACAGTTGCATAGTACGCTTAGTAAAACGAGCGATGAGTTGCTCATATGATTCTGTAGTTTTCATTCACCTAAAGTATGTATGACAGGTTTTTCTGTCTTCAATATATTATATAGTCTGGCATCATCTGCACACGACACTGGTATAAACTCAGTGCCAACATCAAACCCTTCATACCTATGTGACTGGTTGATCACGATGCTACCTGACTCTCCTGATTGTGACCTATGAAATGTGCCACGAGGTATAAGTAAAGCACCACTAGCACGATTGAGATTCACTATATGATAGGGATACTTCCATGTCTCATTGACTAATTCAAAAGTCCTCTCTCCCTGCACCACTCTGTTATAATCATCTTGATAGTGATGTATATAAAACTGTTTAGCACCAACCACATCAGGTGGAGGTGATGTTGCAGCACCGTCATGGATTACTAGGTCAGAAGAATTAGATGCTTCTACTGTTATGTCATAAAAAATAACATCGTCTGTCTCTCTAAACACACGATGCTTATTGAAATGGATGTCACTCATTTTTCTGTAGTTTTTCTACTAACTCATCACAACACCGAAAGATATTCTTGTAGTTTTGTTCTTTACCTCGATATACTTTAAAGTATTGCATAAGAATAGGTAGGATGTCTTCCTTCATTCCTCTTCTTTCTTTTTGGCAGTATCGATTGCCACGTCTAATCTATCAAACATTTCATCTACATTCATTAGATTCTCAACGCTTGCTATCAACGCACCCAATTCTCTAATAAGAAATGGTCTCTCAGATCTTGCTGCAAATGCAAGTGCTTCACGAAGGTTAGTCTCTGCTGCCTTCAGACTTTCTTCTACTTGTTTTGATAATGCCATTAGTCTTTTTTGTGTGCTTGTCTATGACCTTCGACTATTGCATCAACAATAATCTTTTTTAATTCTCTTGATTTCTTTTTACCAATCCCTGCTCTTGTATCTATCTTTACCTTGACCCAATAAAGACCAATAAGAATTAGAGTAAAAGGAATTGCATCTTCCCACGCAATAGCATTGTATGCGTCAGCAAGTCCACCTATTATGGCAAACATAATTTAACCTCAATCAATTTGACATCCTGTAATTGCACCAGAAACAATACCAAGTGGTATTGACCACACCATTGCATCAGGGTCGGATAGTCCTGCTGCTACACCACCACCTAGGATACCACCTAGGAATGCAGCGTCTTCGTTACATTCATCGGGTGCATTGTCTCTTCTATATGTAGGAGGAGCAGAATACCTGCTCCAACCACAAGGCACTTCAACTGTAGTGCGATAAACATCAACGTAACCAGGACTATCTGCTGTACCAGGTCTGTAGACCTCTTTATACTTCTTCTCATAACATTTACGAGAAGATCTCCACCCACCAGACCATCCTCTGTATTCAGAGCGATCATCTGTATACTCACGCTGACCAGTAGTAGGATCAATGTATCCGTTATGGTGTGCGAAAGCAGGAGTGGCAGCAAATAGTGCTACTGCGGTTACGATTGACTTCATTAGTCCTCTTCAGCGAGTTTTGCAAAGTAGGATAGATCTACATCATCATCCTTCTGTAATGATTCTACCTTATTTCCAAACCCTGTGCGTAAATCAGGGACACTTTGTGAAGTGTCCTCTTCTTCAAATGTTTCTGGGTCTGGTCTCTTAGGTGTTACCTTTAAGACTGAGTTGAGACGTGTCTCTAACTCTTCGTAGGTTTTAAACTGTGCTTGTGATGTAAAGTCTTTAAGACTATAACATTCTTTCCAAGTTGCTTCCAACTCAGCGTCAGTTTTACCTGCTAGGGTAGAAGGGTTTGCAAAACCACTCTTATCATAATTCCAAAATCCTGCAACCTTACAGATCTTTAATCTAAAGTCTGCACCATTCCATAGATCGAATGGATTGATTGCCTGCTCATCTTCAAACTCTGGTTGAGCAGCAGCAACGATCTTGTCATGAATCTTTTTACCATACTTATAAAGGAAAACTTTTCCTTCATTCTCTGGATTCATTTCATCTTTAACGACATAGATGTTGCTGTAGTAGGAGAGTTTTCTCTTCTGTTTCCTTGCAATTTCTTTGTCTGAATCCTTGCCACTATTCCACAACTCTCTGTTGAGGTCAGACACTGGATCTTTCTGTCCTAAAGTCGTTAGACTATTCTCAATATACCATCCACCAGGACCTTGGAAGGCATGACTCCATACTTGTGCCCAAGGTAACTCTTCACCTTCTGGCTCTGGTAGGAATCGAATAACAGCATACCCATTACCGCTCTTATCTAGAGACGGTTTCCATAGACGCTCATCAACTTGAGCACTGCCTGCAGGTTTCTGTAATTTTTCTATCTCCTTTGTAAGTTTAGCAAAGGAAGATCCTGAGGCTTTCTTGAGTGATGCAAATGACATCTTGTATTTCTCCGTATTTGTATTTGGCATTAGTGCCACCGTAATATGGTGACATACTATTTATAATTTGTCAAGGGATTGTGTCTTATTTTTAATGATAATATCCACCCCATTGTGTGTGAATACTAACTCATCATCTGGATCCCAAAGCAACTCTTCCATGACGTCATTAAGACGCTTCATGTCTTCCCAAAGTTGCTCATTATTGGGCATCATTCATCTCCTTTTTCCATCCTATCAGTTTGTCTTCCATAACTTGTAGGACTGACATGAGATCCATACCACCTGTTGTTTTAAATGATAGTGTATCTACTCTGTCTTTAATATATTCTACTGCATCATCACTCTCATCTTCATGTGATGCTAGTGCTAGTCGTGCATAAAATACTTTTTGTTTAGCAATCAACTCTAGTGTCTTGTCAATGTGCTCTACTCTTTTCTTTATATCATACTCTGCAAATCCTGCAGACATCTTAAGTAACTCTGTATATGTAGTTTGAATGTCCTCTAATGATTCTCTTACTACATCACTCTGAAAAAAATCTTCGGTCATAGCGGTAAGACTCCTCTACTAGTGCGTTTGACATAGTTTAATTGTTGTGCGTCCCACTTAATCTTATCCTTTAATGGACGTGAGATTAATTTATTAACGACTTCAATCTCTATACCATATTCTTCACAGACTGTGGTTACTGCTTCAATATAATTTAGTAGACCTTCACTTTCTTTGACAAGGTTTTCTACCAGAGAGGTAAATTTTCCTTGGGTCATAAATTCTTTTTCAATATCGTTCATGAGACCTCCACTCTCAAGCGTGAGACTCCACCAGATTCAATCAATCCTGAGGGAAATGCGTTTGCTGCGATTGTCATGCGAGGTCTGTTAGTTGTATTAGGTTGTGCATAATGTCTGATATGAGGGGGGAAACAAATATATTTTCCTGGCTCAGTCTCTTCTTCATGCATAATATGATACTTTGTATCAGTATAATCTCCGAAAGGGGAAATGTTACTATTACTATACCATGGATTTGGTAAAAGCCAAACTGTTTTATCTTTATTGTGTCCAGATGCATAATAATTACTGCTCAAGAAACAATTAGGATGTGTGTGATCAAAGAAATGATCGCCAGGATCATTCTTATTTGCCCATGATGAGCACAACTTAAGTGCTGTAGCATGGGGTGCTAAATCTTTTCTTACTTCTTCAAGGCATTCATTGATCCATGTAAATAGATCAGCAAATATTGATTCATCGTGTAGGTTACGTCCTGTGCCACGCTCATTAATGCCTGCCCAGATCCAGTTGAAATCATTACGTCTCCACTGTTGATTCTCTAGGTCATACGCAACCTTTTCTACATCACCAGGATAATAGAAGCGATAGAATGGTATGCCTAAGAAACTATCTTTCATCGAGACTCAATAAACATTCTATACTCTTCGATATAATCAAGAAGTTTATTAATATACTTCTCCTTATCATATCTCTGCTCGACCTGCATTTCTCCTGCTTCAGAGACAGAGATCGTCACAAGTTTGTCTACTTCTATGCCTGTGTGCTCATAATACATGTAAGCATAGGCACTACACTGCACAAAATAATTTTCTAACCACTCAGGTTTCTTTAATTCCCTTGTAGTTTTAAAGTCTATTACAGCAAGCTCGTTATCAAAGTGAGCAAGGCAATCAACACGGCCAGCAAGGAATAACTTGCTAGAATAAAGAGGGGCTTCAATAAGGTGGATATCAGAAATACGATCAAGATCCTTACGAGCAGCCCTAAAAAGGTAGTTGGTAAGACCTTCGCCTTTCTGATGTGCTTCAACATTTTCATTCCTTAAATACTTTTCAACGTGGTTGTGATACTTTGTGCCTCTCCATGAAGATTTCATACGAATCTTCTCTGCCTCATGGAAACCAACACGTTTCTGCCACTCTAAAATACCTGCCTTAGATTGATGACCTATGACTGTAGTTACAGATGGCACCCAAACTGACTCAAGTTTATAGAATCTACCATTCTCTAGAGTGCGTGATTCTAACTCAGGAATCTCCACAGGAGGTCCTACATGATTAAACATAATAATTAATATCCAAGTTGTATTTTACTCAAGAGGTATTCTTTTACAAGACCTGACCTCACGATGTCTTCGATACCAAACTCTACACAAGTAAAAGATGGCATCTGTTTTAGAATTCTTAGGAAATCTAGGAGTCCTTCTCTTTCATTAGACTTTACTAAATCAGATTGGAAGTAATCCCCACAGAATATAATTTTACAGTCTGTGCCTACACGAGTTATTATACTATCTAACTCATGAAAATTCAAGTTACTAAACTCATCCACTAGTATGATTGAGTTGTCGAATGTTGTACCTCTAATAAATGAGGTAGACCAGAATGATATAGTCTCTTGTGCTCTAAGATTAGAATACAATGCTTCAAAACTATTATCGTCTGGCATTTCAAACATATACTTTACCATATTTTTGTATGGTATTTGATATAAGTTTGATTTATCTTCATGATCACCTGGCAAGAAACCAATCTCTCTTGTAGGGACAAGAGATCTAATCATGTATACCTTTTCATACTTAGATGATGGATTTAAACACTCCTGTAATGCAAGATATAATGAAATGAAAGTCTTACCTGTCCCTGCTGCTCCATGAAGGACAAGGTTTTGTCCCTCACCATATGCTTTCCAGATCTTCTCTTGATTATCTGTAAGAGGCTCTATGGTTTTAAGGTGCTCAAGATTGATAGGTTTCTTTCTTCGCATGACCTTAGTTGGTATGTTTGCTAGTGTCTTTTTGCGTGGCATTAGGTGTATCGACTGAGATTTGCTTTAGGATGTGCTGCTTGGACTTTGGACATGACTTCTTTAAATCCATCAGACTGTTGAGGTAATCCGTAGGTTGTGCCTGCGACACCTGCTGACCAGTCTTTGTCCCAGTCTGGATTGTCTTCTCTCCATTTTTCGTATGCAGAGATAGACATCTGAAACTCCTGTTTCTCTCCTGTCTCTTTGTTTATGACGTTGTAAATTGGCATTAGGGGTCTATCCTTAAACACGGTTGTAAATCTTCCCAATCTTCTGGGCATCCGCAATCTTCGCACCATTCAAGTGCTTTAGACACGATAGGGAACTGACACATGAATAATTTCTTACAAGCATTTGCAATGTCCATGTGTTCTTTTTGTGTGCCATGAGCAGTCCTCAAATCAATATAATGTATCCATGATCTAACTGATCCTGTCATGTAGATCTTGGTAGGAGTTGAAAGAGGTAATACCATTCTAGCACACTCTTTAGCAATTCCGTGTCTCAATAATTCGTTATATAAATCTACTCCTTCATTAAAATACTGTGCAATCCTACCTTGTAAGAAAAACTTTTCTTCTTGTGGGATATCATCAATACTATTCTGTCTATTCTTATCGTCTTGACGACGTAGATCAGGGACAGGAATCTCTTTCTCAACTGCTGCATAGCGTTGTGAGAATTCTTGAAATGTAAATGACCTGTGTCTCAATATCTGTGCTGCCATAGCACGATTGGTATTGATCTCTAGTGTCAGGTGTGCTTGCTCAAACACAGACCAATGCTGATGCTTGATGCAATAAGATAAAAGTCCTGCAACGTTAGGATTGTCTTGATTTTTTGGATTACTTACACGAGCAATGTAACCCATAGTTTTTTCTGCGTCAGGTGTGACGCTGATCAGACAAACTTTATTAGTCATGTTTAAAAATTAATCGTGCCAATACAAGGAGACCTAAAGACTTAAGGTATCCTAGGACAGGAAGTCCAAAGAGACTAGGCATGATCCAATTCCAAACGAACATAAAAATTAGCGGAGATATAATAGCAACAACAAAACCCGCTGCGATCTTACGACCAAGTGTTTCGTTATCCATCTCTTCAATCTTCGCCATCCAGTCCTCTGTGGGACTTGGTTTAACTTCTTCTGGTTTAACTTCTTTAGTTTTTCTTGGATCAATATAGACGCTCAAGATCTGTTACCCCATTTAATTTCTGGAAACGCTTCCTCTACGGTTGCTTTAGTAATACGATACTTCTTATGTAAGGTTTTGTTTACTGCCTTGATGAATGCTGTAGCATCATCCTTGTATAAACCTTCGAGCAGTTGAATAAACATATTCTCAACCTTCATGTTAGAAAGATTGTCTGCTCCACCTTTAAAGTAGTAGTATACTTTCTTCGCTTCGACTAATAAGTTAGTGTGCTCAGTCCCCATCGGTGCTTCGTTGGGTCGGTAAGGCACGTCCTCACCAAGTGGCACTCGTGGCACAACTGTTTCATCAAAGTTAATGATAAACATTGTGCGTAGTGCTTGACTGTTATTGTCACGAAGAATTTTAATCTTCCCTGCCTTTGTCTTAGCAGAGTGTGCCTTTTGCAAGACCTCACAAATCAATAGTTTTTGCATGATTAATCATCAGTGTCAGTAATTGTATCATCTTCCTCGCCTAAACGCAAGTAGAAAAGATCGTCATCGACAAAATTTCCATTCTCGTCATACATTTCTGGGTGCATAACTATCTTAGCATACTCTGCCTTAGATTGCCACGCATCAAATGCTGCTTTAACATTCCAAGAGATTAAAAAACCTACAAGGAAACTTCCGATCGTGAGGAAGAAGGAGATGTATAGAAATTCATAGTCCATAGGTGCCTCCTAATACTGCTTAACATTATTTAGCTCGTTTACGACCAGGTCTTCTTTCCTTTTCATAAATCCATGCATCCTCTAGTATTTTATAGAGATACTTTCTAATCTTTCTTGCTTCTGGTTTAGGTATGTGACCGTATGCTTCTTTCAAAACCTTGTCACCTCCCTTAATGTATGCATCAAGATCAAGGCAAGTTTCACTAAGTGTGTTTGCTGTGCCAGATTCTATGAATGCTGTAGTCTCTCTACGAGTATACTGTGCACCCTTTAGATATCCATACATGCTAAACAGGAAACGCTTCGATGCAAATGCCTCGTCGATTGCTTTCTCAATCAACTCATACAATTCGTTAGCGTCTCTGATTTTCATTACAGAAATTTTCCTTCTCTCAAGTATTTTACAGCGTCGGTGCATCCACCAACTTTTTGTCCACCTATGATTACCTGTGGAAAGGTAGCACCGTGACCAAACTCTGAATAGAATGCATCACGACCGAAGTTAACATCGAGTTTCATCTCAGAGTAACTCCATCGATTCATATTATACACCTCTTTTATTTTTGTGCAATAGGGACAACCATTTCTTGTATAGATTGTTGTAGTAGCAGGAATCTTTGCCATAATATTATAAAGAAAAAGAAAGGGGTCATATGACCCCTAGTTTATTATATAGGATTTGACTTAGAATACAAACTTAACGCCTGCTTTAGCACCCCAGTCAATGTCAGAGTCATTAGTTACCCCAGAGATTTCTCCGTAGAACTTATCGTATGATCCACCGACATAACCGATGAATTCTACATCACCGAATTCGTCACTTGTCTCTGTGTGAGTCACTGTAGGACCACCAGATACATAGTATCCAATTCCACCTTCTGTTTCTCCTTCATATCCAACTACTGTTTCGATTGTTCCAGATGTATATGCTCCATCAGGATAAGATCCACTTGCTTCTATATTAACATATGGACCAGCAAAGGCTGCACCAGATAATAGGAATGGAGATGCTGCTACTGCAGCGATTGTTGATTTAATCATTGTTGTTTTTAGTTTCTCGCAGAAAAAAATCCTGCGGATGTGAGAGTGCCCCGACATGGGTCTCATTTATCTACGCAGGGTTACGATCTTTCGAGTCCTTTGTAATGGTATTTAGTATAGC
>PBLX01000034.1 GCA_002722435.1 Legionellales bacterium
ACCTATTGATGCTATGTTTATGTATAAAGTTCTTGAGCGTATCGGTAACTTGGCAGATAGTGCGCATCATATTGGCGAGAAATTCACGTTGATGTTGGTTAGTCTCTAATGATGCGCTAGGCATTTGCACGAATGACTAGAATGTCACCATCCTGAACTTGGTACTCTTTTCCTTCAAGGCGCCATTTTCCTGCTTTTTTAACGCCTGCTTCTCCATGATGTTCAATATAATCACTGGCGCGAATGACCTCTGCGCGAATGAAATGCGATTCGAAATCGGTGTGGATCACACCCGCGGCCTGTGGTGCAGTTGCATTCTTCTTCACTGACCATGCTCTTGCTTCCTTTGGTCCTGCGGTATAAAAGGTTTCGAGGTCGAGTAGTGTGTGTCCGGCGGCGATGAGTTTATCGAGTCCAGACTGTTTCAAGCCTAACTCTTGTAGGAATTCGGTTTGCTCCTCAGGAGATAATACAGACAACTCCGCTTCGAGAGAGGCGTTGATGATAATGACTGGTGCTTTTTTCTCTTTTGCGTAAGCCAATACAGACTGTAGTGCGCTATTGCTGTCAACGTTGTCGTAGTTATTGACATTGGCAACGTAAAGATATGGCTTTGCAGTTATTAATTGATACTTTTTTGCCATCTCGTGTATGTCCGTATCGTCTTGTTGGCTTAAGCTGTGGTTATCGTTCAGTAGTTCGATGATGCGATGGCACGTCTCTAGTTCTTTTTTTGCTTCGGATTGTTGCGCTTTCGCAAGTTTTTGCAGTTTGATTTGTGCTTTTTCGAGTGTTTGCAGGTCAGCTAATGCCAGCTCTGTCTCAATAGTTTGAATATCATCCAGTGGGTTTATTTTTCCATTGACGTGCGTTACATTGTCGTCTTCAAAGCATCTAGTGACATGGGCAACCGCTTGAACCGAGCGAATATGTCCCAGAAACTGATTGCCTAGGCCTTCTCCTTTGCTGGCACCCGCGACAAGACCTGCGATGTCGACAAACTCCATCAGTGTTGGTATGGTTTTTGCGCTTCCTGCAATGTTTGCGATGGCCCTCAGTCGGTCATCAGGTACCTCGACCATACCTGTGTTTGGTTCGATTGTGCAAAATGGGTAGTTTTCGGCTTGTATCTCTGCTCGCGTAAGTGCGTTGAAAAGTGTTGATTTACCCACATTTGGTAATCCAACGATGCCACATTTAAATCCCATTTGGTTTCTCCATTTTGTTTATTAGGGCGAGTTGTTCGTAGTAAGCGTTTAGTTGGCCCGAAAATAAAAGGCCGCGGTGTGCTAGGCTATTTTTGATGGCATGGTCAATGTTCTTTGAGTCTGATGGGCTTGGCTTCTGAAGAACATATTGGCTTGTGTTCAACTTACTGTCTGGTCGGCCGATGCCTATTTTCAGTCGTATTGTTTGGCTAATATCAATGTGGTTTGCAAGATCTCTAACGCCATTGTGTCCCCCGTGCCCAACGGACTTGCGACACTTGATGATGCCTGCCTCAAGATCGAGGTCATCATATACGAGCAGTATTTCTTCAGGCTTGATCGTAAAGTAGCGTGCACAATCTGCAATCGGTTTGCCGTTAATATTCATCAGTAAGCCAGGCTTAAATAGCAGTATCGCACTCTGGTTGTCGTAGTTGATTTTGCCAACCATGCCCTTTCCGTGCGAGGATTTTTGCCAAGTTACGTGTTGCATCTCGGCAAGTTGGTCTAGCCAACGGAAGCCAATGTTGTGTCGGGTTTGAAAGTATTTTTCTTCGTTATTTCCAAGGGCGGTGATGAGTTTGATAGCCATGGTCAGTGCTCTGATCGTTGTCCCAGGATTTTTGAAGTGGACAGAAGTGTTCGGTTACTGTTTTTCGTCCTCAGATGTACTCTGTTGTTGATCAGAACCCTCTGCGCCCTCTGCGCCTTCTGCGCCATCTTCGCCATCATCTGTTTCGGCTGCTTCATCTTCCTCAGTTTCTTCAGGCTCTTCGATGATTTTCGGCATGTGCGCGGTAACGAGCGTTGGGTTATGACTTTCAGAGATTGCTTCTGTTGGTTCGACTCCTTCTGGTATCTGAAGATCGGATAAGTGGATGATCTGGTCAATATCAAGTTCAGTCAGATCCAAAGCAATATGCTCCGGTAAGTCGCTTGGTAGGCAAGTTACGCTCAATTCAGTAGTAGTGTATGTGATTTGTCCTTTCTGTTTCACGGCGGGACATTCGTCAGCGTGTAAAAACATAATGGGGATAGTGGTTGTTATTTTGTGGCTTTTGTCAATGCGTTGCAGGTCAACATGCAGTATTTTGCCGTTAAGATGGTGGCGCTGGATTGCTTTTACCAGTGCAGCTTGTTTCTTGTTGCCTATTTTTAGTTGAAACAGGTGACCGGCAAACTTTTTCTTGTTGTGTAGGTAGTGAACTTCCTTATGTGGTAAGCTGATCGATTCGCTCGCTTTTTTTTCACCGTAGAGAATTGCAGGTATTACGATATCTGTTTGATTTCTAAGTTTTTTACAGGCTATTTTTCCATGTTTGTCACGTGCTTGACACGCTAGTATGGGCATTTGGTTTGACATTGTATCACCACTTGTTTCATGTTGCTGGGATGCCAGGATTCGAACCTGGGAATGCGGGGATCAAAACCCCGTGCCTTACCGCTTGGCGACACCCCATTTGCTGGATATTGTCCTAAAATTGGGTTCATTTGTCAAATCTATTTGCTGATATATGTCGTTTTTCTTGTGATGGTAGAGGGTGAATGGCCTGTTGATCAGTGTCCATTTTAATTCGTTAGGAGAATAAGCTATAATGAACCGATTTGACTTGGAAATCCTGTAGTGAGTGACTTTGAGTTTAAAACCAACGTTGAGACTGACTCAGTGTTACTGCCGAATATTTGGGACTTGATTGCTTTTGTTCTGATTTTTGGCGTATTTTTCTTTCTTGGCCAGGCAATGCAGGACCTGGCTTTTGGTTCGGATGTCATGGACACGGGACGCATCGATCTATCATTGAGCATGCTGCCGACGTATGCACTATTTAGCGTGGTTCGTATGTTCGTTGCATTATTGTTTTCACTTCTTGTCACATTTGTTTTCGGTACATTGGCTGCGCGTTCGGTTGTTGCAGAACGGTTTATTATTCCTATAGTGGACGTTTTGCAATCCATTCCTATTCTGGGTTATCTCACCATCGCAGCAACTGTGTTTGAGAAGGTGTTTCATGGTGATATGCTTGGCTACGAAATGGTTGCGGTATTTATGATTTTCACATCGCAGGTCTGGAACATGATACTTTCTTTCTATCAGAGTCTCATCATGCTTCCAGCCGATATGCGTGAGTTAGCTTCAGTGATGCAGTTGCGGCGTGTTCAAAAGTTTTGGCGTATCGATGTGCCATATGCGATGCCAGATTTACTGATGAATATGATGGTTTCTCTGTCAGCCGGTTGGTTTTATATTATGGAGTCGGAAGCAATTGTCGTTTCGGGGCGATCGGGTCGTGTGCTTTTACCCGGATTAGGGTCTTATATGTGGCAGGCTAACTTGCAGGAAAATCATGAAGCGTTATTGTGGGCACTACTCGCAGTGTTTATTGTGATTTTGTGTTACGACCAGCTGATGTTCCGCCCGCTTTTGCACATTGTTCGTGGTTATCAGTCTGATGATGAAGATCAGTTGCATCGATCATGGATTGTGAATTTGTTGTCTCGAACCCGCTGGTTTAAGTGGGGTATGGTTCGCTTGCAGGATGTCTTTTCGGAGTGGTTGGCTTTTGCTGCTCGGTATTCGCGTGTTGTGCCGCTGGCTTTCCAGCACGAGCGTCCGCAGCTTGTCATCGGCTTTAGTCTGCGCTGGCTTTTGGTGCTGACTTTTTTATCGCTCGTGGGGTATGCGGTATGGTCTGTGCTGCAGATAACAACGCTCGCACAACTTTCACACATCCTTCTCTTGGGCTTCTTTACATTTATTCGGGTCTTTTCATTGTTGTTGGTTTGTATGGTGTTGTGGGTTCCAGTGGGGGTATGGGTAGGTTTTCGGCCGCGTGTTGCTGCTTGGGTGATGCCGGTGATACAGTTTCTTGCCGCTTTTCCACCAAATATGTTATATCCGTTTTTAATGTGGACTATTTTAACCTATGGTCTCAATGTGAATATCTGGTGCGCACCATTAATGGTTTTGGGCACACAGTGGTATATTTTGTTTAATGTCATTTCTGCGGTACAAACAATTGACAAAGAGCTGACCTATGTTGTCCGTCATATGGGTGTTACCGGAATGCAGCGCTGGCGGCGTTTTATATTGCCTTCAATTGCTCCGCACTTGGTATCAGGTGCGATGGCTGCCTCAGGTGGTGCATGGAATGCCAGTATCGTCGCAGAGGTCCTTACGTGGGGCAAGGAAACAAAGACTGCAGTTGGCTTAGGCGCCTACATTCATGAGACAATTGTACAAGGCGATCTTAACCTCCACATTTTAGCTGTTCTGGTGATGTGCTTCTATGTTGTGGTGATCAATCGTGTGTTTTGGCATCCACTTTATCGCTATGTTGAGCGGCGATTTGCAAGTTAGGGATTGACTATGGGAAATATCATAAACGTTCGTAATGTTCGGAAAACATTCAAAAAGGATGCGACGCAAGATTTGCTTGTGCTAGACCAAATTAACTTATCAGTAAAATCTGGCGAAATTGTTGCCTTGTTGGGGACGTCTGGATCTGGCAAATCGACATTGTTGCGTATTATTTCGGGATTAATTAGTCCATCATCGGGTTCAGTGTCTTTTATGGGTGCACCTGTTCGAGGGCCTGTAGCTGGGGTTGGTATGGTATTTCAGCATTTTGCATTGATGCCATGGATGACCGTTTTAGAAAATGTTGAGATTGGCTTGGAGGCGCAAGGCGTTCCAGTCAAAGCGCGTAGAAAACGGGCGCTGCAGGCAATCGATCAGGTCGGCATGGATGGTTTTGAGTCGGCTTATCCTCGTGAATTATCTGGTGGTATGCGTCAGCGAGTAGGTATTGCTCGAGCACTTGTTATTGAACCTAAGGTACTTTTATTGGATGAGCCTTTTTCTGCGCTCGATATTCTCACCGCAGATAACTTACGCAATGACTTATTGCGTTTGTGGATGAAAAAGTCGACGAATATTCAGTCGATGTTATTGGTAACTCATAATATTGAGGAAGCGGCCACCATGGCCGATCGAATATTGATTTTCGGCCACAATCCTGGATCCATTCGTGAAGAGATTTCGATTTCGGTGGAGCGACCCCGTGCAGAGAAGCCTGTTGTGGTCCAGTCTATTATGGAGGAAATTTATCAGAAGATTGCTAAAGTCAATCGGGCTGATCATGCTGTCGGGCAACGCTTCCAGGTGATTAGTTTGTATCACCGATTACCCAAAGTTGAAGTCGGTAGTATGATTGGTTTGTTGGAGGCGCTCGGCTCAGAAGAGTTCAAGAAAGACTCTGATTTATCAACTTTGGCTGAGGAGCTATACCTTGATGTTGACGATTTGATGTCTATCATTGATTGTCTCGAGATACTGCGGCTTGCGTTTATTGATTCTGGCCATGTTTCCCTGACGCCTTCTGGGACAAAATTCTCTGAGGCAGATATATTGGAGCGCAAACAAATTTTCTCCCGACAGCTGCAAGATCATGTTCCCCTGGTAAGACATATATTGCGCGTTCTTCATGGGCGATCAAGCCATAGTGTCAGTGGCGAGCGGTTTTTAATTGAATTACAGGACGACCTCAGTGATGTTGCTGCGGTTGATGTGTTGAAGACGGTGATTGAGTGGGGCCGTTATGCGGAATTGTTTGCTTATAATGACAATACCGACACGTTGAGTTTTGATAACCCCAAGTAGGACAGATTGGTTGGCTAGGCCATTGTACGCATTAAGTCTTTGAGCTGTTGTGTCTCGTTTTTGATACCAAACAGTGCGCTTCCCATCACGGCTTGTGCGATGGGAACTTTTGTATTCAGGATAGATGGCAGTGTTGTTTTATTCACGCCGCCGTCAATTGCAATCTGTATCGGGCAGGTGTTTTCTCTGCTCATTGTGTAGAGTGCGTTGATGTTGGTCAGTGCGCTGGGTTGAAACGCCTGGCCACAGCGCCCAGGGGTTACGCCCATGACCAGACAGTGATTGGCTGCATTGAGCACATCTGTAAAATCATGGATGTTTTCGTCAGGGTTAATTGCTACGCTTGCAATGCAGTACTTCTTTATTTTTTCAGTTAATGCAATTGGATTTTCTGCTGTCCGAGGGTGAAATGTGATCATGCGGATAGCATCTAGCGGCAGTCGATCCAATGCATTTTCAGGATGCTCTATCATGAGATGGACATCATGATTGAGATGAGGAAAGCGCTTTATAATGGCTGTTGCCGTGTCAAAACTGAGTGCTAGGTTGTCAACATAATGGTTGTCCATGATGTCTAGGTGTAGGCTTTTTATCCCGTGACGGGTTACTTGTAAAATGTCGTCGGCTACCGTTAGTGGGTTTGCGGCCAACACAGACGCGGAAAACTCAAAGATCATGTTGTTTAAGCAGGCCTATTTTAGGAAAACACATTAGCATACCTAGTACCATGTGACAATGAAGTGTGTGACGCACTGAATGTTTGTTTAACGCATCTTTCGTTGTATGTTTGTGTTGGAAGCTGTTATTTTGGCTAGAATTTTAGCGAGTTTTCTTATATTCGAATCATTTGTCGTGCTGTTTTTTTTCATGGCACTATGATTTGTTGGTGTTTTGCTCAACTGGACGGGCTCGTTTAACTGTTTTGCCTCTGATTTCTTAGGGCTGATTGAATGCTGGAGTAGTTTTTTAAAATAATCGGTTCGTTTTGGCTTTTCTTTTTTTTCTAGATGGAGGATCGCTTGATCAGCAGATAATTGATCCACCAGTTCCTCGCGTAGTTTTTTTATGGATTCACCGTGAATTGCACGTGTGAGATAATCACTCATGTGCTTTTGCTTATCTTCAGCAATGCGGCGAATACTTTTGGTATATTCTTCATCTGTCATCTGGCTTAGCTCCAGATGATTTAATCGTTCGCCATAATATTGATCAATCGGTTCTGATAGATCTTGAATGGTGGCACACTGCTTAAGATAGTCGTCGTTGATAATGATATTTACTGCTTCGTTTTCCATGGACTGGCTATCTTCTAAATGCTTTCGATTTTCCTCTAGTAGGTTCTCGTCTAGCTTGATGTGCTGAGTAAAAAACATATCTGGCATCTTTATTTTGAGTATATCTCTCACGTTTTGTAGATAGGCTAAACAATACTCGAGCTCTTCTCTTTCTTGCGTGCTGTCTTCAGATGTTGATGTCGTGCTGCTTTCTATATTCTTTTGCGCTGCGTCATAGGTTGCATTCAGCATGGCTCTTGTCTTTGTAAAGGTAATAATATCTTCAAGTCTGCTGTTTTTATCAATTGATTGGTGTTGTAGGCCTATCGTCATAAGTAGGTAATAATATGTTGATCTGTCCGCGCAAGAGGTTGTGCCCTCAGTTGCCATGGCAAGACAATCATGTTTATATGACTGGTCTTGCATCATCTTGGTTACAATGCTGTACATGTTCTTGATGGTGTTGACTTGCTCATTTTTGTCACTCTCGGTCTCCCATGCCCCTGTTTTCTGTATGTTGGTAAAAAATCCGGTCAGTACAGGGTTACTTTCGAGAAAACTTATGATGGATTGATCTCCATCAGCTATTTTTTCGCAGAGTTCTCTGCTCGTTAATGTTGTGTCTTTCACGATAGGGTTTAACTTGCGGTACGCTTTGGCGTTTGCGTGGATTTTTTCAAGTATTTCTTGGTTCCTGGCATCTGCTCTGACACGCGTATCCATCTGTAAATCACGAAGTTGATTTGCATCTAGCATGGTTCGGGGTAATGGCACGGAAATTGGGTTCTCATGAATTTTTAGGGTCTCTAGTTGGCTACATTGAGCAATTACATCAGGTATTGTTTGTATTTTGTTGTGTGACAGATTGAGGGATTCTAGATCACATAAGTGTTCTATAGATTCTGGTATTTCTTCTATTGCGCAGTTTTCAAGTCTCATCTCCTCCAGGGCAGGGTATTTGCTTCCTGGGGTAGGTATGCTTTTGAGAAAGGGATTGTTATTAAGGTTGATGAGTTCTAATTTTGGTATGTTGAATAGGTCATCAGCATTACTGATGCGATTACTGTGAATTACTATGTCCCTGACATGATCTAGATTTTCCAGTTTGGGAGGTAATGTATCGATACCAAGTTCATCTAGGAATAAAACAGGATTATTTTCTTTACAAGATGTAACGACTATTTTCTTTGCTTTGCTTCGTGCTGATTTCTGCTCAGCGCTTTCTGCGCTGTCTATCCATGTATCTAACTCTTGGATGTATTCTTGTAGCGCTTTCTCATCCTTACGACGAGTCACGATCGCGGGAATGATCGCAGCAGCGGCGAGTGTAAGTGCGCATGCAAACGCGGAAATAATTTCGGTACTATTCATTTGGCTTATGCTTTCTTTTCATAACACTATGTATAGCCTGAGATATCATTTTTTTCCCAATTAATTCGCTTTTTAAGCCATTTTTCTGATGGTGACGTCTGGTAGGCCCGCTAGGCTTGTTGTTGTTCGCGATGGGATTTTAGTAGCGTGTACGCTTTTTTTATTTCATGCGTTCGTTCGTTGGCTTGTTTTATGGCGCTTTCGCTGGGTGATGATTCTTTTGTATGTAAGCGGTCAGGGTGGTGATCGCTCAGCAATTTACGATACTTTCTTTTGATTTGCTCCATATTATCCGCTTGGCTAACGCCAAGTGTTCTGTAGGCCCAGGATAATCCCCCGACGATACTTGGTGTTGTCTTTGTGCTTGACTGATGATGTGTATATTGTGCGCGTATGATGCCAATGCTTCTCAGTAATCGGTCCAACTGCTCGAGTTTTTGTTTAGATGCCCTGCCGTCGTCAGCCACGCGAACAAAGACGCCAGCGATACTGTTTCTCAAGCTTGGGTACATCATCAATGCCATCTGTAATTTTTGTATGGTGCTGAATGGGTTAAATTGTTCGTTTTTACCATCAGTAAATGCTTTTTTAGCAAGGTTCTTTTGTGCTTTAGTAAACCGAAAGCGGTCCATGCTATTGCTTACGATCTCGATGGTTTTGATGGAGACATTGCCGTCAAACTTGGCTAGATGACCTAGGATTTGGAATGTGGGTTCAATGGTTTGCTTGGTCCACGGCGTTCTTTTTTTGAACCCTTTGGGTTTTTGCTGACGGATTAGCTCGTCTATCTTATTGCCAATAAACATCCCCGTGATTAATCCAACAATACCAAAGCGCATGCCCAAGAAGATGCCGATGACCAGCCCGATGATGTTTCCAGTAGAGTTCATTTGTATAGGGCGCATTGCTTATTCCTAAACCTCTTTTATCGTTGATATTATACCGTATTTTTACTGTTTTGGATAGATTTTTGTTTGAAAACATCGCAAATCGACCTGGCATATGTTGTTGATTTTTTGTATACTATGCCTTCATGTGGGATGTGTTTTATGAATATTGCTAAGCGCTTTGCTGGTTATTTACCTGTCGTCGTTGACTGTGAAACGGGGGGTGTGGATCCGCAAAAAGATGCGCTTTTAGAGGTTGCTGCACAAATTATTAAACCGGATGCAAAAAAGATTGCTATGGGGGAGATTTTTCATTACCACGTTGAGGCGTTTCCAGGTAGCATCATCACTGATGAGGCGCTCTCTGTTAATCAGATTCGACCAGATCATCCATTTCGTTTTGCCGTGCCGGAGTCAGATTGTCTTATTGATATGGCAATGAAAATTCGTGAGCATTGTAAGCGCTACCGATGTCGACGCGCTGTTTTGGTTGGCCATAACGCACATTTTGATCTTGCTTTTTTAATTGCAGCCTATAAACGTTGTGATGCGATGAAGTTGTTTCCATTTCATCGTTTTATGGTCTTTGACACGGTGACGCTGAGTGCAATGTTCGTTCGCGAGACGGTGCTTGCGCGTGCGGTTGTGCGTGCTGGGTTGGCATTTGATATTAACGAAGCGCATTCTGCTTTATATGACGTTGATCGCACAGCTGCACTTTTTTGTCATTTGGTGAATAAGCATTCGCCGAGCGGTTTCTAGTGCTCACTTTGTTCTTGTATGGCAGTGGTTGTTTTTTCTGGCGATGCCATACTATCCCACACGATTCGCGCAAGGTGAATGGTTGCTTTTTGTTGCCTTCTTAAGCTTTCTGCTTCCATTTGATCGATAAAATGAAAAAGAAACTGGTTGTTTCTTGGTAAGTGTCTCTGCATCCAGGTGATCACTGTGTCGGATATGGGCAAGCCCTTGCGTTGGCTGCGCTGTAAGAGTGCACGATGTTGATCTTGTTCACTTAATTCATGTAAATCAAAAGTATTCATAGCAAGGATGCGCGACTGAAGTTCGTGCCGTTGCATGGCAATATGTGGCTGTGTGCTCAGCACAAGTCGGTGATGATGAAGCATCAATTTAAATAGCTTGTCTTCCCATTTTTTAACACGGGCAAGTGCATGTATGTTATCGAGACAAACGCATTTTTCTTCCATATTGTCTAGGATGTCTGGGCTTGTAAGCTTATGATTGTTACAGTCAAGATAAAGCCATCTCATTGGTGTTTGGTGACAAATTGCGTGTAGTAAATGCGTTTTTCCTGAGCCGCTTTTACCGCATAGGATAATTGATTTCTCGGTGTCCATGAGCTGGTGGACCATGGTTTCTGTATGGTTGTTTGCGCAGTAGAAATTGTTGAATGTAGCATTTGGCTCGAGAGAGATGGGTAGATGGAGCTGTGTCATGTTGTTTGTTATGTCGCAGGGTATGTTTTTTTAATCCACTCATAGCTTGCTTGTGCTTGAGGGTAGTTGGGACTGTCAATATTTGATTGTAGTTCAGCGTCATTTTGTAATTGAGCAAGTAACTGTTCAGTTTCGTCTCGGTGTACCACTTCGATGGCGATGTAATTCGGTCCAATACTGGCGATGGATACATCATCAATAAAGTCGTAATGCATCAGGTGGCTTGATATGACCGAGAAGTCATCAATGGATTGTATATTCTTAATTTCTAGGGTCGTGCTGTTTTTTTCTTTACTCAGTGCTGATTGTTCGCTTTGAACCTCTACGTTTACCATATGGTCCAATGCCATAGTGACTGCTGTTTCAAGGCTTTCGTTTTGGCTATTCCAGTCATGATGCTGTTTGCTGTGATGGTTCCAGGTAGCAGTGAGTGGTGAATCATCATTGATTGACCCGTTTAGTATGGCATCGACGTGGTATTTGCTTTTTAGATAATCGATGGCGCTGGCGGAGACATCTGTCGACTGGATTTGTTGGTCGGTGATGTCACCGCTTGGTAATAGTAGACTGAGGTTTCGCGCTTTACACTGTGCTTCTAGGTGACGCGCAAGTGGATGATATATTGTGATCAGTTGCGTTCCCGTTGTGCTTGTTTGGTTAAGCCATAACAGTGTGCTTGGTCGTTTCTTGCCCCAGGCTTTGATTTCGTTGGCTTCCATAAAGCTGTTGATATTGTCTGGGTTGAACTGCATGGTCAATGTGAAACAAGTTTGCTCTTCTCGCTCTGGGCATGCCGTTTTCTCGTAGTCATAGCGATCAATCATGGTAACGATATTCGGTTGAGCTTCCTGCGGCAATGTATTGATAATCAGACCAGAGCGCTTACTTAATACTTCGTAGAGTGCGGATTGCGCAATCTCCTTTGGTATTTCAGGGCTTTTGTGTTCAACGACAAATACCGTTCGGTATTCGTCAGCGGGGGCTTGTCCCCAGATGTTGAGCCAACATAGTGTGCTCATCAACAGTCGTTTTCTGAGTTGCATGATTGACGAGATAAGGATTTTCAGTCAGGTTTATACTAACATTAATTTCTACCTTACTTAACTATTATTTCTAAATTTCAATGTATTTTCGTTGTGGTTTACAATTTTATCATTGACTTAGCATATGAAACCGACTACGCTTGTCTGAACAAATAATGCAGAGGAAAATCATGGTTAGGTCTGAACTTATCGATGTCATGTCGCGTCAGTTTTCACATCTTTCGGCCGCACAAGTCGAAGTTATGGTCAACGGTATTTTGAATGTTATGGTCAAAACACTTATGGATAACGGAAGAATCGAGATACGCGGATTTGGTACCTGGTGTTTGCGTAAGCGACGTAGCCGCAACGCGCACAACCCAAGAACAGGCAAAACCATCAAAACGCCAGAGAAATATGGCGTTTACTTCAAGGCTGGAAAATCACTGCGTGAACGTGTTCACGAAGGAAAAGAAAACCCAATTTTTGGTATGCGCAAAGGCGATAGCGATTTTGCAGATGACGATGATGCCTAGTAGTGGTGTCGGCATACGTTAATCTAACTGAGGTGCCTCGATGAAACTACTCTATGTGATTCTACTCTTCGTTACTGGCGTTGTGTTTGTCTCAGAACCTTTGGCAGCTACTGTTTTTGATCAGGTAGAATTTAAAAGCACAAAATCAGGCCTGCAGCTTTATGATGTTGCATCTGGTCATGGCGTTACTGCGCAACCTGGCGATGTTGTATCCGTTCACTATGTTGGCAAGCTCGCTGATGGAAGTGAGTTTGATAGCTCTCGAAAGCGTCATCAGCCGTTTGTCTTTATTCTTGGCCAGGGTCAAGTGATACCAGGTTGGGATGAGGGTGTTGCAGGCATGAAAGTAGGTGGTGTTCGGCAGTTGATTATTCCACCTGAACTTGCCTACGGAAGCCGTGATCTCGGTGAGATTCCATCGAATTCAACCCTCTATTTTGAGGTCGAACTTACAGCTATTACTCAATAGTTTTGTGGCCAATTGTCTTTGTGAATTAGGTTTGTTGCCTGTATTGTTCACCTGGTAACACCATTCCTTAATATTTTTACTGAAATGTCAGCATTATTGGCTAATTTATACTATATCAGTACCAATGTGATATAGATTGTAGCGCTGCGATGCCAAATACGCCTGAACATGAAGACTTTACCGGCTACGGGTTGATCCCGTTGGCTGATCAAGTGCTGTCATTTTTTGGATTGACACACAATTCTACTGAGTATGATGCGCTCGGTGATGCGGAACAGGCTTTGTTTGATAAACTGTTTCCAAATCTGGTGCAACGAGAGCGAGATTATCGTTTATTGGCGAGTTTTGGGACGTTATTGATTGCTGGAGGCATGACCTTATTCAGTGTGCGTGCTGCTATTTATGCTGCTGGGTTCTTTCCCCTTGCGGTGATTGATATTGTCGTTTCAGGGGTTCTCGCGGTTGCAGGTTTTTTCTCTATTCTTTTTTCGCGGTTACGTTTGCAGCAAAAAGTTTTTGCTGCGCGTGAGGCTGTTCTGCAAAAATCTGAGATGGTACCTGCCCTTCATGCTTATAAAGAGCTTGATATGGATAGGCGAAAAATATCGGACGATCTTAATCATTTAGCCCAACAATTTGAGATTGCTGAAAAGCTTTTCGATGAGGACCAATTTGCGACGGATGGGAAAAAAAACCTGGCTGTGCAGTCAATACTGAAAGATTGTCTCGATTGGATTAAAGATTCGCAAGATATTATGAGTGATGATGCGGTCAATATTGTCAAAGATGTGCTATTGAAGCAGCGCAGTAATACTGACATCCCTGTGGAAAGCCCTAAGAGTCTGATTTCTATGGCAATGGAGAATGTATCATCGGAAAAAAAACAAGTAAGACCCTCGACAGTTGATGATTCTTTGTATGAGACAAAGGGCTTTAGTGATGGATGGCGTAAACTGAGTAAATTGCCTGCAAGTAAGTCACTCGTTGATGCAGTTGATTACGACTACCTAGTTGCTGACTATGCGATGAATAAAGAGCGGATTACTGATAGTTGTAAGATTTTACGCGCTATTGCAGGGGGCTTTTTATCTGATGATAAAAAAGTCGTTGCCCATATATTGAAAAAGGCTGACGCGCTTTGCGATGTGCTTAAGCAGGAGAAAAGAAATTATTTACACGGTCAGAAAGCATTGTTGGCCCAGGATAAGAAAGCCCATTCTCATGATGTGCTTCAAAGCGTGGTATCGGTGCAAAGAAATACTAAAACGCCGCAATTGATCGAAGATACCCTTAAGCTACATGAACAGGCAGACAAACAGCAGAAAATTGCTGAACAGAAAAGTGCTAAAGCCCAGCAGGCAGCCTTAAAGAAGCATGATGCTTTAGTCGAACGATTGAATAAAAAGTTTTTAAAACAGGGTAGTGGTCCAGATGATCACAATGCCCCATAGGAGTTAGAATGGCAACTTCAGGAGTAAATCGATCTGCCATGCTGCTGAAAGCGGCTGATGTACTGCGTAAAGCAGTAGCAGGATTATTTGACTTGATTTTCGGTAACCATGATTCGGATTATGATCGTTTAGAGGATTGGGAAAAGACAATGTTCGATAACCGTTATCCTGAATATGTCTCACGCCATAAGATCATTGGTCTGATAAGGAGGATAGGTCAGGGCTTCTTTTCACTTTTTGCAACAGCTTATCTGGGTATTGAATTTGCGCCTGTGTTGGCAATTTCGGTTGCGTCCTTTTTTGGCTATGTGTCGCTCGCTTTATTTGTTGCTGGTTTTGTATGCATGTTAGCTACTGGTATTGCACAGTATTTCCTTGTGACTCGGCCTAGAAACCAACTATTACGAGATCAAAAGTTAAACGATGCTTTCAAGAATATTAAGACACTTAGAGAATCGGCGGAGAAAATGAACCTTAAATTGACTAACGTAAAAAAACAATTCGCCGAACTGAAAGCGAAATATAAAGCTCTGAAAGACAGTGATCAATTCCCCGAGTCTAAAAAAACATTGGTGATCGAATTGTGTCGAGCATGTAAACTCTATATTAGCGAGGAGAAAAAACTGATTTCTAAAGAGGCTATCCACGCGCTTGAGAAAATGATTATTGATTGCCGCGTTGAGTTTCCAGAAAGGGAGGCGGTCTTGGAAGCAGAGAATGCGCAGTTCGAATATATGACGACTATTAAGGATACTGTTCTTGCTGATGACCTGCAGCCTCGTAAGGCTAATCGGGCTAAAAGACCTTTAACTGGCGATAAGCCTAAGACTAAATCATCAATAAAACCAATTGATGCTGCCTCAGCAGAGCTGCTTTTGCGTGACAATAAATTTGCGAGAGGTTGGTTAAAGCTTAAAGGAAAAATCCCAGATGTTCATGATCTTAATCCAAAGGATAATAAGGATAATTATGTACAAATGATTTCTGAAATTAATAAACTTGAAAACGGTCTTATATTGATGGATGAGTTACATCATTCGTTAGAGAAACTCCCTACTGCTACACCTGAAAAGAGCCCGGAGCCTGTTGAAAAGGTTTCCTTTGATGAGTCGATGTTAAAGCGTATCCGCAGCGAGTATCAGTCACGTGCAGCTGCTGAAGTTGAGGAGAATCAGCATTCACATTCAACAAGAAAATCTAAACGGCTGATCAAAAAGCATTGGGCCGATGTGCCATGTATTGTACAGGAGGTTCTGAAAAATCCAGAAGAAGCATCTGATACACCCAAAAAAGCTTCTACACCTCTATTGCGACGATTGTTGGGTCCAGATAAGTCATAACGTCACGCTATTTGGGGCGGGCCCTGATAGTTAGCTATGCTAATGCTTTACTTGTTTCTACAATGGGTCCGGTGACGCCGGTCTGTCCTTGGTATTTACCTGAACGGTCTTTGTAAGACTGGATACAGCTTTCATCACTTTCAAGGAATATCATTTGCGCGACGCCCTCATTGGCATAGATGTAAGCGGGTAGGTTGGTGGTATTCGAAAACTCCAGCGTGACATGACCCTCCCACTCCGGTTCAAGTGGTGTGACGTTGACGATAATACCGCAGCGTGCATAGGTTGACTTGCCAAGGCAAATGGTCAGCACATTTCGAGGAATCTTGAAGTACTCGACTGTGCGTGCCAATGCAAAACTGTTTGGTGGTATGATACAAATGTCTTTCTCTACAGTGACAAAGCTGTTAGGGTCGAAGCTTTTTGGATCGATTACCGAAGCGTGTACATTTGTGAAGATTTTGAATTCGCGGGCGCAGCGGACATCGTAACCGTAGCTGGACACGCCGTATGAAATTAGAGATGCTTTACCTTTTTGCTTGACTTGACGATCTGAGAAAGGCTCGATCATGCCTTTTTGTGCTTGTTCGATAATCCAACGGTCGTTTTTGATGCTCATTTTTGTGTCCACGTCTATTGCGCTAACTTAGCATGCTTTACAGTTGAAATCCAGCGCTGTGCTTATGGTGCACTTGCGGCCAGGTCTCTTGACGCTTAAGCGGACTTTTTATGGGTCGACACATTAGGCGTTGCCACGGGTCGACAAGCCAGTTGCGCGCACAGTCGGGTTGCCATTTGATTGATTTTACTGGTCAGCTGATCGTCTGGTTGGTCAATGACATGGGGTTTCCCACGTTCGCAGCTATCCACCAGTTTTTTGTCTAGCGGTATTTGACCAATTTGCTCAATGCCAAGATCGCGTAACTGATCTGCCATGGTTTCTGGGAAGATGTGGCTGACTTGATGGCAATGGTTGCAGGTGAAGCCCGCCATATTTTCGATGGCTCCAAGTATGGGGATCTGCATTTTTTTCAACATTTGGACGCCTTTAATACTGTCTTTCATGCTGAGGCATTGGGGTGTATGTACCAGTAGTACGCCACTGATAGGAACTTTCTGTGTCATTGTCAGTAAAACATCGCCGGTTCCAGGTGGGCAATCGAGGATTAGATAGTCTAAATCTGGCCAATTCGTATTGAATACCATTTGTTGGAAATATGAGCTTGCCATGGGGCCTCTCCAGATCAGTGGTGTTCCTTCGTCAACGAGCACGCCCATGGACATGAGGTGCATGCCAAAAGCAGTGATGGGCTGGTATTGATTATTTTCAATTTTTGCTTTTTTTTGTATGCCAAGCAGCTCTGGTTGATTGGGTCCATAGAGATCGCCATCCAAAAGGCCTACCCGACACCCACTTTGTGCGATTGATGCTGCGATATTGCAGGCAATGGTGGATTTTCCGACCCCGCCTTTGTTGGCACAAACGGCAATGATATTTTTGATTTTCTTTAGTGGCTGCAGCATGCCTTGTGGTTTGTGACGGCCAATTTCTGTTACGACGCGTAGGTTATTTTCTGCGCTTAATTTCAGCTCCTTTTGTATTTGCTGGATGAGCTGTTCATGGTGGTATTTGGTTGGGTAATTGACGACTACAGTGTGCGGTGTTTCGTGCATGAACATCGCTTTTTTTGTGAGCTTTTCCCAGTGTATGTTGGCATAAGCATCGTGTAGGTTATGGGTAATTTCTGTGTTTATCATTATGGATACCCGATTGAATCCCTGTATTTTATCTTAGCTCGTGGTTGATGTATACTTTTCCTGAGTGAATTTTATCGAACTGTGTGTGCGGCACGCTTTGCATAATTAGGTGGATGCGTGTTAAATTAATAGTGGAGGATTACTTATAATGATGATATTTTCTCTTTTAGCGCTGGTGTTGTCAGCGCACTCTCTGGCTGACGATGCGGTGAGTAAACCGTCGGGATCGCTTGTTTTTCAAAACCAAACGATGGATGATATTGCTGTTAGTATTGAGGAAGCGTGTCTGCCAACTGTTAAGCCCACAAATATTCATCGGCTGCGAGCGCATGGACAAGTTAGTGTGGTGCATGATGTTCGAGTCGCCAGCTGTGTTTTGTTGGTTCCTGAAGAAAAAGAGCTCGGGGTGCAGACATCGGTTTTTGTCATTGAGCCTCTAAAAGACGGCAATGTTCTGGGTGCAAAGGATCGTTGCCAAGTGAAGGTGCATTCCGCGGATGTGGCTCGTCGGACGTATCGTTTGACGTCAAATTGTATCGATATCAAAGGCTGACTTCGAGTTACTTGAACTTCTCTAATGCAGCAATTTTAAGTCTCAGCTGTGTGACTTCCTGGGGTGTTGTCCCCAGGCTAATAATAGATATGTAGTCCTGGATTGCCTTTTCGTAATGTTCTTTTTTGGTATGAATGATGGCTCGGCATTGCAATGCCACCAGCTTGTCGGATGCGCCCTTGAGGTATTGGTCGCATTTGGTTTCGAGCTGGTTTAGTAGATCTTTCTGATCAATGGCGTCAATGACATCGATGATCGCTCTATTATCGTTTGTGATCAGTTGATCTAAGTGGCGATCCAATAGCTTGTTCAGTTCTTTGTTGTTTTGAGACAAGCAGAGGCAGCTGGCGTAAGCGGTTAATACATTGGGCGCTTTGTTGTAGTATGATGAGATTTTTTGGTAATAACGAATGCCATCGGCGACCTGGTTTTTTTCGATCGCTTCTTCTATGATTTTGGTGTGTGCTTCGCATGTTAATTGCTTTTTTTCTGTTGTCGGAAGTACAGATCGTTGGCTCAAGAATTGTAATAGCTCTTGATACTGTTTGCCCTGGTCATAGCATGACACAAGTAGCTTGGTGGCCTGAGGTGATTGTTCAAAACCTTTGATTTGCTTAATGCTGGTGACGGCACTGATGGGCTGGCCTTTCTTGTGGAAAATCTTTGCTTGTAGATAGAGAGCTGCTGCTTTTTGTTTCGGATCACGTGTGGCAACTTCGGTCAGATCGGTTTGTGCTGTTTCAATATTGCCTGCCAAGATAAGATTATTGATCGCAGATAGTTGCTCACTGATTGGCTTTGGGTCATCCAGCAGTGATGCTTCATGGAATTGATATACTGCTTGATCAAACTGGTCATTGACTTGGTGAAGTAGCGCCTTATCAATCGCTTTTTGACGTTTGTTGATGGTTTTGTCGTGGCGGTATTTTTTCCAATGTGATGGCGATGAGCGAATAAATTGATACATACGCAGCAGGTAGTGTATGACCGCGAACACGACTATCACCATCAGTATGCCTATGATGAAGTTGATGGATATTTTGACCTGTTGAGACAAGATAATGATCTGTGCATCTTCAAGATGATAGGTCTTTGCTAGAAATCCAAACAGGATGATGGCAAATGCGATGAAGAGTAGTTTTCTAAGCATGGGTTGTCCTTAGGTTGCGGTTTCATTGACGGTCATGGTTTGGATCACCGGTGTCGAATCGGAGTCCGGTGCTTTTTGTGCTGCAGGCTGTGTTTTTGGGTCGTCAACGTTACTGGCTGAGCTTTCCGGTAGTGTTTGCTCTGTTGTCTTGATAGGTATGATGTGTTGGCCAAGCTGGCTGAATAGTTCTTGGTAACATGGTGGCGTCAAGCTCACAGGTTGCTGCTGTAGTTTTTCAATTTGTTGACGTAGTTGCTGCTGTCTTTTTGCCTCTGGGACATAGAAAGTTACCAGGTTCCCGATTTTCTTAAGCATATATTGAAATGTTCGCGTGTCTTGATAGTTGGCGGCTAACTGTGCTTGGCTAATCAGCTGTGTGGTGATGAGTTTGAAATCACCGTTCGGTAAGGTTCTTTGGAGTGTTTGGTATTCAGAGGTATTCAACGTTTCTATGCTAATGCTGGCTTTTATCCAAGATATCATCGATGCTAACCAGCTGTTGAAATTTGTAAAGATGCTACTGTTTGAGTTTTTTTCGGCAACTTGCTCGGTAGGTTCACTTAAATCAGTTGTTGTCTTTTTGTGTTGAGATAATTGGTCGATGTCTTGCTGCAATGTGTCGAGTTGTTCCTGTATCTCTGCTAGTTGAGGTGAAGGCAGTTTACGGATTTTTTCTTTGAGTAGTGAAATCGCTTCGAGTGCTTCGTCGCTGTTGTCAATTTTTGACTGTTGTACTTGCTGCCGAGCAAGGCTAAGCCACGATAAGGCCGCTTTGGGGTCTTGTTGTGTTAGCAGCTGGAAATAACTCAATCTGCTATAGAGGATTGCTTGACTAATGTGGTCTAAATGTTCAGCGGTTTCGATCTGTAAAGGCTCTGCTGGTTCTACGGTTTTTATTTTGGGTATCTGGCGTGGTTTTTGCATGTGTATTGCCTCTACGTTATCAGTCTTGTTATTATTGGTTGACTGACCAAAATAGAAAAATACGACGATGGCGACAATCACCATGATTATAACAGCGCTTCGCCACAAAAACGGATGCATGGCTTTGCGCGTTTTTTGTTGTGGATTTTTATCCATAGATTGCTCCTTTGCGATGTGCTGATATGCTGTTGACGATCTGTGTGGGGCCGTTGTTGTCACTGCATATCACGGATTGGAAGCCATGTTCGGTTGCAGATGCGCGCATGTGTTGGCTTGTGACCAAGAGTGTCTTTTGTTTTAGTGTTGGCATGTATTCTTTTTCGCTAACAGTGTGCAGATGGTCTAGCCCCTTTTGACTGTGTGTCGTAATATGAGTGATGCTGTCAATGATGGGTGAGATGGTTTGTGCAATTTCGGTCGTGTCTCGTTTTTGGTGTTGATATGTGGCAGCGTGTATGACGGCATGTCCGCGTTCTTTAAGACCTTTTTTCAGGTAGGCTGGGCCCGAAGCTTCTGAGAAAACAAGAACATTTCGTTTACTGTCTGTGTTAAAAAGGGGTAATGCAAGTATGCCGTCAGAGCTGTGGTCTTGTTCAGGTACATAGTCGACAGTGATATCATGATCACTCAGTAGATGCGCGGTACCGGGTCCAATCGCTACGATGCACTGATCACTCCGGTGCTGTTTCAGTAACTCTGCATTTTCTCCTAGGCTGTGCTTACTCAGAAAAACCCATGTGTCAGCTTCGTAGAGTGCTTTCTGTTTGATCTTGCTGATCGCAAGTGGCTTGATTGCAAGCATAGGGACGTGGGTTATGTCCGTATTTTTCTGCGTGAGAAGCTGCTCCAGATAATGATCACAGTGCGTGTGTGTCAACAGAATGTGCGCTGTGGATAGCGTTTTTTGGCAGGGTGATGAATGACCATTTGATCTGTCTGCCATTGTGCGATCTCGATTATTTTTTGCCAGCGATTGCATTACCTGTAGCTGCGATGTCATCACCAACGCCATGTATCGTATTTTGGCATGCGCACAGGCTTAGTATGAGTAGGCCGCTGAGAAAAAGCATTTTGGATTGTGAAGTTACCATGGAGTCTCCTGAATCTTAACCCTTTTTATTATACTGAAGCGACCGTTGAATGCAAGTTGTTGCTATGGGCGATCATAGGTCGTTTGGATGGATTTTTTGTGAGATATGAGCGTTTGGTGTTGCTGATGTTTTGGATGTTGATTGGGTAGGCGCGGGTGTTTTTGGCTTAGCGTTCGCTGTGCTCTGTTTGTGTCTCGGTTTTTGGCAATATGTTTTTGGTGAAGATTTGGTTTTTCCCTAAAATATGTCCCGTCAGTAAGGCGAATATTTTTTTACTGCTGCTCAGTGTACCAGGGTCATCAAAGTTGTTGTTACGGAGATTCTCTAGGTGGCTGCGGTGGATATGCCTTTTTTGAGTTGACAGGCTTGGTTTCAGCCCTTGTTCAGGATCAAAGTAAAACCAATCGTTTGTATTGTCGATGAGGCATTCATAATTTAAACCATAACCAAGTAATTCTTGTAGATGGAACTCGAAGCGCCTTATGGTTTTCTCAATGGGCTGTTGTTGGCTTAGTTGTTGTATGCTTTCAATGTAGCAGGCGTAGAGCTCTGGCTGAGACTGATTGGTTTCACAGAATCGATAAATCAGTTCGTTAATATATAAGCCAGCAAATAGATGTGTGCCTTGTAGCGGGGCTTGAAACGTCTTGATCTCGATTTTTTTTAGCTGGCTGAAATTGGGTTTAACCAATAGTTGGCAGGATAGTGTTGAGAATGTGCTCAGATGATTTTTTTTTGATTGTGACCAATGGGTCATGGCTGCAATTAAGCCGTGTGCCTCAGTCAGCAAGTACACGATCACTTTGCTCTCGAGATATGGCTTTTTATGGATTAGGAAAGCGTCTATGAATGGTTGTTTGTTGAGTTTTTGCTGCATTCTGGTTTTACGATTTGTGTCAGCGCTTGCTGGATTTCTGGGTATTTAAATTTATGCTCTGCGGCCAATAATTTTTCTGGTAATACTTTGCGG
Source organism: Legionellales bacterium (assembly GCA_002722435.1). GTDB lineage: Bacteria > Pseudomonadota > Gammaproteobacteria > Comchoanobacterales > Comchoanobacteraceae > UBA7916. The sequence goes on from PBLX01000034.1 coordinate 22,122, forward strand.
CTATCAAGCACCAGGCTTGCCATTTCGCCCAGCAGTGTTTTCATTAACCAGCTGGGCATCGTGAGCCATGCCGGGCGATGACAAATGGTCGCAAGTGTTTTTATGAAGGTCGCATACGGTATTGGATATGGCGAACATACATTGTAGGTACCGCGGATGCTTTGTTCTTTGATCATTTTGATGATGATGGTGGTGAAGTCTTCATGATGTATCCAACTAAAGTATTGTGATCCAGGGCCGATCATTGCGCCTAGGAAACATTGCGTTGAGAGCAGGATAGGTTGAAGAGGGGGGTGTGTTTTGGCTAATACCGGGGCCAATCTTGCGATGATTAAGCGGGTATTGCTTTTGTCGAGTGGCTTGGTCGTGGCTTCCCAATCTTTGGCCAGTCGCGCCAAAAAGGTGTTGCCCGCCGGATCATTTTCCTTGCATGCCATGGTGGTCATGTCGTAATAATCGATGCCGCTGATTTGGATAAATGTTTTGGGGCCTTTTTCCACTTCTAAACACCATTTAACCAATGCTTTGCTTGGCTCAATTCGGCTATTGTGAATTTGTTTTTTTGCTTGTGCGCTCCAGCGTCGCGCGATAGAGAGCCCGCACAGGTTGATGACAACATCAACGGGTTTTTCAAGTGGTGGAAGTTTTACCGTTTTTCCGTCCCAGTAGACCACTTTCATGCTTGGCTGTGCGTCAATCTTGGTTGGGTTTCTGGTGAGTAGAGTGATCTGATCACCGTGGGAAGAACATTTTTTGATGAGGTAGCTGCCAAGAAACCCTGAGCCGCCAGCAATGAGTATGTGCACGCTGTATCTTGGTGTGGATCAGAAATGATTGTAGGAAATGTTGCGCTGCTTTGCAATTAAGAAATTTTATTCCTACTTGATGCTATCCATCTCGGCAGTTTTTTTGCATGGATTGATCTTGTGCTTGTCATTTGACTGTCTATTTGCCCTTGAAAAAAAATGTTTTTTTCGTTATCATTGACCCGATTTAGCGGCGTTATAAATGACGCTGCTTTTTTAACTTAGATTTGGGTCGACATGAAGTTTATACGGAATTTTTCCATCATTGCACACATTGATCATGGTAAGAGCACCTTGTCCGATCGACTTATTCAGCTTTGTGACGGCTTATCTGAGCGAGAGATGCAGTCACAGGTGCTTGATAGTATGGATATTGAGCGCGAGCGCGGCATTACCATCAAGGCTCAATCGGTCACTTTACATTACACTGCGAAAGACGGTCATGTGTACCAATTGAATTTCATCGACACGCCTGGCCACGTTGATTTTGCCTACGAAGTGTCGCGTTCACTTGCCGCATGTGAAGGTGCGCTGTTGGTTGTTGATTGTGCACAAGGGGTTGAGGCTCAGACAGTCGCTGTTTGCTATCATGCAGTGGAGCAAGATTTGACGGTCTTGCCTGTGCTCAATAAAATCGATTTGCCACAGGCTGAGCCAACCAGAGTTCGGCACGAAATAGAAGAGATTATTGGTATTGATACATCAGAATCCATTGATGTTAGTGCGAAGACAGGTGTTGGAATTACGGACCTGTTAGAGCAGTTGGTGCACCGTATTCCTGCGCCTACTGGCGATCCAGAAGCGCCATTGCAAGCTTTGATTGTAGACTCATGGTTTGATAGTTATTTGGGTGTTGTGTCACTGATTCGGGTTAATCATGGGGAGATCCGCAAGGGGATGCCCATCAAAATCTTTTCGTCAGGTAAAACCTATCAGGCAGATGATGTTGGAATTTTCACCCCTAAACGCGAATCGAAAGCTGTTTTGTCTTGTGGTGAAGTTGGATATTTGGTTGCTGGTATCAAGGATATTCATGCTGCACCTGTGGGCGATACGATTACTGGTGTGAAACGATCATGTGCTGAACCCTTAGCTGGTTTCCAGCCTGCAAAGCCACAGGTATATGCAGGTCTCTATCCTGTATCGACAGAGGACTTTGAGTCGTTTCGCGATGCGTTACAAAAGCTCACACTCAATGATGCGTCGCTTCAGTTTGAGCCAGAGACCTCGCAGGCACTTGGTTTCGGTTTTCGTTGCGGCTTTTTGGGCATGCTGCACATGGAGATTGTCCGTGAACGTCTAGAGCGAGAGTATGATCTATCCTTGCTTACGACAGCACCAACCGTTATTTATCAAGTGGTTCTCAAAAAAGCGCAGCAACAGATAGATGTTGATAGTCCATCAAAACTTCCAGATGGATCACTGATTCTGTCCATCAAAGAGCCGGTTGCGCGTGCCAGTGTGATTGTGCCAGATGAATATCTTGGTTCTGTGATTAAGCTCTGTATCGATCGCCGTGGTGTGCAAGTGGAAATGTCCTACGTAGGGAAGCAGGTTTGCTTGGTATACGATTTGCCGATGAGTGAAATTGTTTTGGACTTTTTTGATAAGCTGAAATCCGCAAGTCGTGGTTACGCGTCGTTGGATTATAGTTTCCATCATTATGAAGTGTCAGATGTCGTGAAATTAGATATTTTGATTGCTGGTGAGAAGGTCGATGCTCTTGCGGTGATTGTGCATCGTTCAAAGGCTGAGTTTGTCGGTCGTCAAGTGGCGAAGCAGCTGAAAGAGATTATTCCAAGACAAATGTTTCCGGTTGCAATTCAGGCTGCGATTGGTGGCAAAATCGTTGCGCGAGAGACGGTCAGCGCTATGCGAAAGAACGTGACGGCTAAGTGCTACGGTGGTGATATCACTCGTAAAAAGAAATTACTTGAAAAACAGAAGGCAGGCAAAAAGCGTATGAAGCAAATCGGAAAGGTTTCTCTGCCACAAGATGCTTTTCTTGCGATTCTTAAAGTGGACTCGTCTAAATCCGACTGATTGTATTTTTGTCTTGGCTTTTGATTCGTTGTTGCGGGCTGATAGGGTCCTTGCTTTGTTGTGTCTATGGTAGTCTTGTGTTATAATTATCAGGTGAAAAATTTGATTTTTAGGAATTTTTTTAATGACTTATGAGATTATCTGCTTAGCCATATTTTTTCTAGGGCTTTTGATGCAGTATCAAATGGCCGCCCAATTGCTGGCATCTTTCCCGCTGGGTTTTTCAGTCGAAGACACAGCAAGACATGGTCGTCCTTTGTGTTTTGTTGGTGGCTTAGGCTTGGGTGTTTTGTTATTGGGTGTAGAGCTTTTTTTACTTGTCTTTACTGTGGGTTGTTGCGCGATTGCCTGTTGCCATCGCTTTTTTGTGCAAGCGCATTTTGATGAGCGTGGTCAAGAAGAGGGCTTTTGGACGGATACGATTAGTTTCTGTCGGGAATATGCCACTTTTCTGTTGCTCGTGTTTGTGATTCGCAATTTTGCTTTCCAGCATTACCGTGTGCCAACAGGTTCTTTGGAGCCGACTGTTCGTCCAGGGGACTTTTTGCTGGTCAACCAATTTTCATATGGCTGGCATCTGCCGATTATCAATACCAAGATTGCTGATTATGGGGAGCCAAAGCGAGGTGATATCGCATTGTTTCGTCTTCCAAGTGATCCATACCGTGTTATCTATGTTAAGCGTGTGGTTGGTCTTCCAGGTGATCATATTGAATACAAGAATAAGCAACTTAAAATCAATGGAGAGCTGGTGCTTCAAGAGTATATCGGCCTTGAGCAGGAGTTTGGTACGGGTCATCAAGAGTGGATGTCCAAGCGTAAAGAATTCTTGCCCGGAAAGTCGCACGATATTTTGGTAAAAGGTGGTTTTGGTTTTGATGATGTCGAAGTTGATCTTGTTGTGCCGGAAGACGCTTATTTTATGATGGGGGATAATAGAGATCTCAGCCTTGATAGCCGGTTTTTTGGACCTGTGGATAAGAAATACTTACTTGGTAAAGTGATGTTTCTGCTGTTGAGCTGGGATGGTTGGTACCCTGACTGGAGTCGGATTGGGGAGAAGGTATGATGCACGAATTACAGTCGTTGCAGGATCGTATCGGGTATGTGTTTCGCGACCAGAAACTGCTTGAGATTGCGCTCACACATGCAAGTTATGGAAAACCTGACAACCAGCGTTTGGAGTATCTCGGTGATGCACTGTTGGGCCTGATCATTAGTGCACTTCTGTTTGATAAGCACCCTAAAGCAAACGAGGGTATGTTGACTCGTCAGCGGGCATTTCTGGTGAAAAAATCGTCGCTTGCAAAGCTTGCCCGCGTGATGTCTTTAGGGAAGTATATCCGCGTTGGTCTTTCGGTCGGCGATGTGCTGACTGATGGTATGCTTGCTGATGCATTAGAGGCTTTGGTTGCGGCTATTTATCAAGAGGGTGGCTTGCCAGCTGCACAAAAGGTAGTCAGTTATTGTTATGCTTCCTATTTTTCTGAGGATTTTTTAGACGTTGTGCATAAGGATGCAAAATCTGCATTGCAAGAGTTTTGTCAGCAACGTCGTTATGCCTTACCTGATTATCAAGTATCCGAAAAGCGTGTTGGCGATCGGGTTGGGTTTGAGGTTTGTGTGTCAATTCATGAATTGAAGATGACGGCAACGATGTCAGCTGGTTCCAAACGAGAAGCCCAGTATGCTGCTGCAGAGAAGCTATTAGACCAATTACAAGAAGCAGGAATCATAAAGCATGAGTACAATCGATCAAAAGCCCATTAATCGTTACGGCTACTGTGCGATTATTGGTCGGCCAAATGTGGGTAAATCAACTACATTTAATGCGCTTCTCGGTCATTCAATCAGTGTGGTTACGCGTAAAGCACAAACAACGCAAACCGAGATAATGGGCGTTGTCACTGACATACCATATCAGTATGTTATGCTCGATACGCCAGGTGTCCAGTGTCGTCTAAAGCGGCGAACTAAGCTAAATCGTGTTGCGGCAAAGACAATTTTTGAAGCCGATCTTGCAATTTTTATGGCGGCAGGCTCTCAATGGACAGAAGATGATGAGGCAGCGCTTCGAATATTAAAGGACTTTGATGGTCCTGTTATAGGTTGTATCAATAAGATTGACAAGTTGCGTCATGATCCTAAAAAGCTTATGCCATCAGTTGAACGTCTTCGTGAAGTCTATGCGTTTCACAAGATCATCACCTTGTCGGCCTCGAAGAACCAACATATTGATCTATTACACCGTGAGATTTGTGATTTATTACCCAGTGGTGAGGCCGGTTACGATGTTGAAACCATTACATCGCACAGCGAAGCATTTGTTATTCAAGAGATCGTCCGTGCCAAAGCCCTTGAGTTATTGCATGAGGAGATTCCTTATGATTTGGTGGTTACTGTTGATATGATCAAAATGGTCAAGGATAAGCGCCATATCTATGTGACGCTTTGGGTTAAATCAGCCACGCAGAAAGCGGTTGTGATTGGTAAAGGTGGGCAAAAGCTTAAGCAAATTGGTTGGCAGGCGCGTTTACAGATGGAAGCACATTTTCAAGAGCCATTATTTCTAAAGACATGGGTCAAGGTGGGTGAGCCTGATATCGCTTGATAAACCTAGCGTAATAAATCAAAAAAAGATGGACTAGGTCGATTTAGTTGCTCGGTGACTACGGCGACGTCACGAGCCTGTGCCAGATAAAGTGCTAGTATATCACCTTGTTTCAGTTTGAGCTTAGGATGTGGGTCCATTCTATCATTTGCTCGCTTCGCGTAAAAAAATCGACCACCGTGGGGTACTGCGATTTTAGCTAGGGTATGCCCATCAAAATGTTTGGGGATTGTGATGCAAATAATCTCACCCATGTCTTCGTGAAAGGCATGTTTTTCATTGACGATATCTCGGTGAATGATTTGAAAAATAAAATTAGAGAGCATTTTCTGTGGTTCGATGCTGTGAATATGATTCTCATTAATGATAGGTGCTATTTCAGAGCGATGCACCAGTGATGCAATAAATGGGACTCGGTGACGCTTTGCTTGGAGTGCTGCGACGAGATTGTCCTCATCGTCGTTACTCAACGCTAAAAAAGCATCGGTTCGATCAATTTTTTCAGTTACCAGTAGATCGGTATCATTTATGTCACCGTGTAATACCGTAATGTTATCTGATTCCCTAGCAAACGTAGTTGCTTTGTCGAGGTTGTTGTCAATGATTTTCACATGCGTGCTGCTTGGAAGACGCTTAGCGAGTTGTTGACTTATCTCTGAAATACCAGCAAGCATGATGCTTTTGATTGGCATGGGTGTGCTGAAATGATTTAACACGTGCTCTGTGCTGCTTTTTGGGCAGCCTATGATCAGCTGGTCGCCAGTTTTTAGGGTAGTATTGTCGATGTTTGTGATGGGGCTTTTTTGGCGAATCACGGTGATGATCTGGCTGTCATCGGGAAGTTTCTTTCGTAATTTCTCGGTATCAAGCTCTGCTTCCTGTCCATTTTTCCACGTCAAGCGCAGTATGCGATAATCATTTTGTATGGTGAATATGTCTTTACAGTTGGGATGTTGAATTAGGTCAATGATCGAGTTTGCAACCAATTCAGCTGGATTAATCCAAATGTGACTTGTCGTCAGTGCGGAGTCTTTTAGTAGATGGTGGCGCTGTTCGTACAGAGATTCTTGTAGCATGGCAATGGTTAAGGGTACTTGATATAAATTCGAGGCTAAAAGCGATATAAGAATGTCGGTTTCAGGTATCTCGGTTGCTGCAATCAGAATATCGGCATGATCACATTCTGCGGCATCAAGTGTCTCAATTTCAGTGTACGGTCCTTGGACAGTTTGGATATCAAGCACTTCCTCAATATGTTTCAATCTTGATTTATCACTACCAATCAGCGTGATGTCGTGCTGCTCTTGCGCTAAGGAGCTGGTAATGGAGTATGCGGTAAGGTTATCACCGGCTATAATGATTTTCATTTGCCTAATCGTCAGCGTACCGAGTGGTTATAGCCGATATGGGTATTTTTAACATGAATTTTGTGAAGTTTTTTAGAAAACCAAGCGTGTATTTCGTCGGTTATAGCGCGTCTTTACATATCGATGATTTGTTGCAGTATGGTCCTTTCAAGTTCCATATACTCATTACCAACGGATTTGTTGCCATTGATGATGATGGTGAATGCTTTCGGGTGTTTTCCAAAAGGATCGATGTAACCAGCCAGGCTCATCACGCCTTTCAAGTTGCCTGTTTTTGCATACACAGGTGTATCGATTGCTTCTAGCCGTTTTGCAAGCGTACTGTCGATGGCATCTTGATGGGCAAACGCTTTGATCAGCTTTTTTAGTTTGGGTGTTTGGTAGATTTTGATGAGAGTACTCTGTAATTGATTGGCTGTGATGCGATTGTTTCTTGATAAACCTGCACCATCAACAATGCTGGCTTCATCATCATCCAATTTGTACTGTTGTAGGATGTGTTGTCCATGTGCTTGCGCATCTTCCCATGACGCCCGCCGTTTTTGGGATTGGTATGCTGATTCTTTGAATAGATGCGCTGCGATATGGTTGTCTGACTTTTGCAACATTTTGGTAATTAGCTGGTAAAGATCAGGGCTTTTTTCACGAATTTGCCAGCTTATGTTACGCAGTGCTTTCGGTTTGACACTGGTTTCTGTGATTTTTCCAGAAAGCGTGATGTTGTGCGCTCTGAGCGAGCTTACAAGTGCTGCCTTGAGTGCGCTTTCTGGCTGATGAACGCTACGTTTAAGTTGGATATGATTAAGGTCTTTAGACCAGCAGCCTCTCAATGTTTCTGGTTTTTTCAGTGGGTTTTGTCTTAAGTGAATGCCATAGCCATAAGCAGGAAAGTGCGTATTTGCTGCACTGCTGTCGTGACAGTCATCAGCAAGTTGGATATCAAGTTTAACGGGCTGGTTTTTTTGCGGCCAGTCCATGTGGATTTTGCCATCGACATTATTGAAGGTTGCAATGAAGCAGTTGCTGTTGAATGAGATGTCGGATACAGCCGTCGCATAGCATTCGTCAAGTTCATCCCATACCAGACCAGGGATACGTTCTACACTATCAAAATGTGTTTTGGTCATGATGATGTCGCCATTGATCGTGTCGATGTTCTTTTGTTTTAGGGTGCTGATGAGATGGTCTAACCCATTATCATCAAAAGCAGGATTGGCTCCCACTTCAAACACGATATTTCCAGAGAACTGGTTTTTCTCTTGTTTGCCGTAGCCTGTCAATTGTGTTTTAAAGGGCATCTGATGATTTAAACTATCGGTTGCAATGATACTGGTCAGTATTTTCATGGTGCTTGCAGGCTGTAGATAGATAGACTCGTTCAGTGATAGCAGCGGATGCGCTGGCTTTTTTAGGTCGGTTACAACAAATGCAACGGTTGCGGTTTTTTGAAGTGGTGCTATCGTGTTCAGTAAAGGTGAACTTTCCGCAAGTACGGTGCTGGTTAGTGATATCAGCAGCATAGAGACGCTTTGTGCTAACGAGTTGGAGGGTGTAATTCTGGATAACACGATCAGGAATCTCCGTTCTTGGTTAAGCACTATAGTAACGAAGAGAGGTTACTTTTGGCAAGGTAGACTTCGGGTTTATTTTACACTGCCCCCTCTCATTTTTACCGTAAGTGAAACATGGCTGGATAGACTGATGTTTGATTTTTTTTTAATGTATTATTGAGCACCTATTTCAGTATCTGCTAGCAGCCGATGCGCTTCCTTATAGACTTTATTGACGCTGGGCGATTGATGTGGTCCAGGATAACTAATGTATTTACTATCCTTTGTTACGCGATAAGCTATGTTGAATGCCTTCTTCATTCGATACCAAAAAAATGATATGAACCCTTTAGAAAGAATTTCTCTAGACTCGTTTGAAAGACATAGTATCCACTTCAGAGAACGGTAATAAATATTCAGTGTTGGAATGCCTGCTGCACTTGCTAACCATTTAGCACCTGAGTCAAGCCCAATTAGCATTCTACTCTCATAGTGTAGGCGCAAAGTGCTCGGTAAATCGTGAGAAACAACTTGATACTCTTTTAGTAAGCGTTCTGGCATAAATTTCTTTTCTGATTCCATTATATCCCAAACGATCTCATAACCATCTTTCGTCAATCGATCTGCTAACTTCATCCAGTTATCATGTCTCCACATGCGCGTGCTCTTTCCATGTGCCGTTTCAGAACTGCTCACATTAAAGATTATTCGTTTTTTGTTGCGTTGAAACTCCCAGTTTTCTGGGCACTCCAAACCGGTATGACGCTCCAATGTCCCACCGACTGTTTCGTTCAAAATTAATTGGAAGATATCCGCAAAATCTCTCGATGGATACTTTTTTGACAAACACACACCGTCTAATGCTGAGAACATTTTCAATGAAGAGTGCAATGGTTTTTTTCGTGCCCATTTGAAATGTTCAACGTACGTAAAACTGACTGTTTTTTCTTCATACTCTGAGAAAGATGGTTTCATGAGAGCAATGATCAGATCTGTTTCTTGCAATACCGATTTCACTTTTTGATCCCCGTAGGCAAGAATCTGAACATCATGGAAAAATTGAGATAGTTTTGATAATGATTTGGAAAGCAATATCACTTCATGCCCGCTTTTGGCCAAAGCTCTTGAAAACATCGCGAGAATGAGCCCATCACCCAATGCATTCTTTGCATCAATACATATTTTCATAATTTCCCCTCAGATAAGTCCCTGTTTCAAGTTCCGTGCTGCCGCAGTTTAAGATCTGCACAATGGGATTATAACCCTGCATGATGTATTGACCAACACATATTTACTAAGCAAGACTATGTATTGGCTAACTGTTGACTGGGACGCAGATATTCCTGGTGGTTGCAGATTGTTTTATGTAGATGCGCCCATGTTTTTTGTCTTGTCAGTGATTGTGTTGGCATATATTTTTCCTAATAATTAGTTGTGTTATAAGGCAACAGTTCCGCATTGGGCTATCAGCATGAGGATTGTTGCGATTCATGATGGGGCTGGCTGATTGTCGTGGCTCTGTTGTGTCTTGAATAGCTAGTTTAACTGCTGGGTAAGCGGTGATCCCACTGGAAAGCTGGTCGTTAGTCCTGGGATGTCAATTTTATTGTAGACCCAGTTTTTGGCGGCAAGCTCGCTGGCCATCTAATAGGCAGTTGCGTTGGATAGCATTTCATTCGCATCCGATAGTGAGTATTTTAGGCGGATGACAAAATCATCCATGTCATTTTTCCCCAGTATTTGACATTTTATTAAGATAAGATTACTTTCAGTTTATTAACCATCGTCCTGTCTATGATGAAAAAACACAACGTTTTCACGTTGGCTCTTTGCATATGGAGTATTGATTTATTTGCAGTTTCTTCAATACTTCCGTCTGCTAGCACACATCCAGCCCTGCCAAGGCCTGAATTTATGCAGTTATATAATGATTTTGTGGCTTATTCTAAAGACACTGAGGACCCAAGTATTGGTCAAGCATTAATACAGACGTTAGCAAGTCAGGCGCCCACAACGCAGTCAAAGGGCGCCATGGTGCTTGTCATGAACTCGAACATGTATATTTACGATAGTAATGGAAAAAAGTTACTAGAAGAGGCGTTTCACGCTGAGCCAAATACCGGTTTTTATGAGATGACAGCCATATCTCATCTCGGGCCAGCTATTTCTTACTTACTGGCCATCAAAAATTATGGGGGCGACTGGAAATCTCTCATGGTAAAGCTACAAGGCAAGATACAGGCGGTCCAAGCTGTCAATAATGATAAGAAGAACCCATGGCTACAATCCGTTGATGCAAAAGCTTGGAAGCCCTACCTGTCACAAATTCAGGCAATGAGTACTTATGGGTTAGCGATGACGAATGCATTCTTGGGCGATGTACTTTCCGGTAAGATTGAATTTACAGAAAAAACAGTCAACGATACTTTCCTATCAGGAAATGCTCAATATCCTATTCCTTTCAACAATGTGATGGTTGGTACATTTATGTTAACTACCCTGACTTCTATGTACGATATCTATTCGAAGATTGAAAAACTCAATTTAGATTGGAAAAACACCAAAGTGATTTTGCGTTTTCTTGCCGGCTCAAATTATACCGCGGGGCTGACCTTGGAAAACAACTGGCTTGCTTATTATCTGATCAGTGCATCGAACAATACATTGCCAAGTAGTCGTATATATATTATTCCATTTGCAGAAATAAGAGATAGCCTTACCAAAGATCAGTTAACAGCAGGCGACTTTGATTATTACGCCAATCAGTTGTGGGGATCGGTTGACGCACGCACAGGGATCGCGAAGAAAATGTATCCAAGTATTCCTAGTATGTATATTCCAAGAAGGGCAGCGATACCTGGGGATTATAACTACTCGAAAAATCATGATATCGACGATTTCATTGTGAGGCTCAAATTTTCATTAGAAACATCAACAGAGATGTTATCCAATTCGACAGCATTTTGGATGGCTGGTGAATTGGCCGATAAAAAGTGGGACTATAAAAAAGTAGATATTCCGGGACTCAATAGCGGATTTCCAGAAGGTATCACTGAATACCCTTCGCCCGCTTAATTCTCTATTTTAGTAAACAGTGTGTCTATATTGGTTATGGAGGCGCCAAAATCAAACATACGTCATAACGATCGACTTCTGTGTATGTGCGTGATGATTGAGTATGGTGACTTTGAATTTCTTGTATGCCTGATCGGTTTTTGCTACTTTATAGTGTCAGTATTGAGGAGTTTACATGTCGGTAAAGACACCTGAAAACATGGGCCCAGTCGATGAGCTGAAGCGCTCTTTGTTGAAGAAGACCTCGGTTTTTCTTGGCGCTTTAGGGTTGGCTGGTATCGGTGTGCCGCTGCTCAGTTATCTCAGCCCAAATCGCTCCACACGCGAAGCTGGTAAGCCGATATCAGTCGATGTGAGCGGTATGAAAATAGGGGAGCAAAAGACTGTCTTGTGGCGATCCAAGCCCGTGTGGATTATTCGTCGATCAGAGGCCATGCTTGCGAGTCTTGGGCTTGTCGACGGCAAGCTCAAGGACCCTGACTCAGATGTTGCGCAACAACCTGTTTATGCACGCAATGAAGCGCGTTCAATTCGGCCTGATTTTTTAGTTCTACTGGGTATTTGTACTCACCTAGGGTGTTCACCAACCTATCGGCCAGACCCTAAAAGCGTTGACGATACTTGGGCAGGTGGCTTCTATTGCTCGTGCCATGGCTCCAAGTTTGATCTTGCAGGTCGCGTCTTTAAAAATATGCCTGCTCCGAGTAACCTAGAGGTTCCCCCTTATCATTTCTCGGATGAAAACACCTTAGTTATCGGTGATGGCGGGGCATAATCGTCATGTTTATTTCATTATTGATCACCGGGTTTGCTATTTTTGTGGTGCTCAATGTGCTTCCTTACTTTAAAGGGGTTGGTGCATGGATTGATCGTCGTCTGCCGATTTTCTCTTTCCTGCTTGATCACTTATCATACTATCCTGCCCCAAAGAACCTGAATATTTGGTATGCTTTTGGCGCGCTGGCGATGGTGGCATGTGCCATACAATTTATCTCTGGTATTTGGTTGGTGATGTATTACACCCCAACCGCAGAACAAGCGTTTTCGTCGGTTCAGCTGATTATGCGAGAGGTGCCTTACGGCTGGTTGGTTCGGTATGTGCACTCAACCGGGGTGTCCCTGTGGTTTGTGGTTGTTTATTTCCATATTTTTCGTGGTTTGATGTACGGTTCCTATAAGACTCCACGTGAGTTACTGTGGATGAGTGGTGTTGTCTTATTATTTTTGTTAATGGCAGAGGCTTACACGGGATATGTATTGCCTTGGGGGCAGATGTCTTTTTGGGCCTCAAAGGTGATTATATCGTTATTTTCTTCAATTCCTGTGGTGGGTAATGATATCGTGGTGTGGCTGCAAGGAGACTACGAAGTTTCTGGTGTTACACTCCATCGGTTTTTTGCTTTCCATGTGGTGGGTTTTTCATTTCTCATATTAGCAATGATTTTCCTACATATTATTATGCTGCATAGTGTTGGCTCAAATAATCCCGATGGTGTCGACATTATGAAGCATAAAGATCGAAATGGTTGGCCGCTTGATGCTGTGCCGTATTATCCTTACTTCGTCATGAAGTATATTCCGATCATTCTGCTTTATTTGTTTGTGTTTTTTGTGATTGTCTTTTATGCGCCCACGTTTTTTGGATTGTTTTTGGAGGCGGAAAACTTTGAGCGTGCAAATCCTCTTGTCACGCCACTACATATTAAACCCTCGTGGTATCTCTCGCCGTATTACGCTATCTTACGTTCGATACCAGATAAAAGCTTGGGGGCATTGATGATGTTGATGTCCATTGTCCTGTGGCTTTTCTTGCCGTGGTTAGACTTATCTCCTGTACGGTCGATGCGCTATCGTGGCTGGATGAGTCGGACTGCATTAATTACGGTTGTAGGGTCATTTGTGTTATTGGGCTACTTGGGTTTGCAGCCAGCCGTTGGTTGGTATTTGGTGATGAGTCGGGTTGCAACTTTGCTTTATTTTTCTTTTTTCTTGCTAATTCCGATCCTTTCTTACTATGACCAAGACTACGTAGTCCCTGATCGAATACCGGAGCGTTGATTTGTTATTAGCCTTGTTGATCTATGCGATGCCAATGTTTGCCTTTGCGGTGGGTGACTCACTGGTTGCATTGGATGCTGTGAAAATCGATACGACTGATCAAGCTCGAATTCTTCGTGGTGGGCAACATTTTCAACAAACCTGTCTCTCTTGTCATAGTCTTGTTGATTTCGTGAACGATCCAGTGGCCAAAGAGCTTGGTTTGAGCAAGGAGCAAATGCCGGTATGGCCTGAGGATTCGTGGAATGGTCATCCACCGCCGGACCTAAGTCTCATTGCTTTATCTATGTCGCCTGATTGGCTGTTCACATATTTAAGAACATATTATGTCGATAAGGCACGGCCGACGGGATATAATAACCTGGTCTACCCAAACACGAACATGCCCAATCCTTTTGTGGATATGCAAGGACATCAGGTGTTGATTAATCCAAATTATTTTGATAAAAATCATGCCCACGGTGAGCAGTTTTGGTATCGCGTGATTAAGCTGAAAGAAACTGGTCGATTGTCTCCGGCAGAGTTTGATGATTATGTCGATGACATTGTACAGTTTTTGACTTATGTCAGTGATCCCAGCGTTCATGCGCGTCGTCAAATTGGGCCTTGGGTTCTTGGCTATTTAACGCTATTTATTATGGTGACTTATGCTTATTTTAGATTGGTTGGAAAGGACTACTTTCAATCGCCAAAGTCGCCACCGCCACACTGAGTAGATTTTGATGAAAATATTAGGCCAAACGCTTCAGCAACAGGGACTTCAATATCGCCGTGCGATTGCGAATTTATCCTCTATGGCATTGCGCGCTAATGTAAACGCCATTAAGGATTTGGCAACGCCAGCACAAGTCATTGCAATGGTAAAAGCCAATGGTTATGGTCATGGTATTCGTTCCGTTGCTGGTCGTCTTGCGGATCATGTATTTGCACTTGGCGTTGCCTCTGTTGACGAGGCCATTGCATTGCGAGCGCATGGTATTCAATCGAAAATCATCCTCATGGAAGGAGTGCTGTGTCGCGATGATTTGCCATTGGTTTCCTCGTTGGCTCTGGACCTTGTTGTGCATGATAAGGCCCATCTTGAGTGGTTGGCCGTGCATCGTGACCCTATTCATGATGTCTGGGTCAAAGCTGATATCGGCATGGGGCGATTGGGCTTTTTTCCTGAGCACATTCGTGGTGTTTTTGAGCAGCTTCGTACTTTTTCACATGTCCGTGGTACATTGCGTCTGTTGGGGCATCTTTCCCACGCAGATAGCCCGAAGCATCCGATCAACCACACCCAGATATCGGTGTTTTCAAATCTCGTGAAACACTTGCAGGTGCCTGCTAGTTTGTGTAACTCAGCCGCAATTGCCAGTTTTCCTCAGTGTCATTATGATTTTATACGACCAGGTATTTCTTTGTATGGCGCGTCTCCAATAGATGAAGATCATGCAGTTTTTTCAAAACTGAAACCTGTCATGACTGTGAAAAGTCGATTAATAGCCATCAAAAACTACGCAAAGGGGCAGGGGATTGGTTATGGACATGACTTTATTTGTCCGCAGCCGATGCGTGTTGGGGTGATTTCATTTGGTTACGGGGATGGCTATCCTCGATCGGTTCGCAGTGGTGCACCTGTTTTGGTCAATCAGCACTTGTGTCCCTTGGTGGGACGCATTAGTATGGATATGATGACAGTGGATTTAACGGCATGCGGATCAGCTGCAGTTGGGGATGAGGTAGTGCTCTGGGGCGATGGCTTGCCGATCACAGAGGTTGAGCGTTTTTCTGGGATCAGTCGTTATGAATTGTTTACCAATGTGCAGAATCGTGTGAAGTTTATTTGGGATGATATATGATAAAGTCGATTCATCGTGATGCTGCCATCGCGCTCTATGATAGTGGGCGAGGTGTTGAGTCTGTGTTGCGTGCATGTCAGCAGCTGCTGCCGCAAGAAAAGTGGCTTATTATGCAAGATGCACAGCATCAATCTTACGGAAACAAGACGGATGAAGAAATCATTCGTGCGGGCGATGACTGCTTTCAAAACATTATTCAAAAGCGTGTCAAAGCCATTGTGGTGGCTTGCCATACCAGTTCTGCTATTGCATTGCCGACACTTAGCCAGCGTTACGCTTACCCGATGCTTGGTATGCAGCGTCCGACTGCGCGTTTACTTGCTGAAGCATATACTCATGATCACATCATTTGGCTTGCGACGCCTGCTAGCGTTGTAGCAGATCGTTTGTTTCCGCAGGCTCGCCAGCTTGGATTTAAAGGCTGTGTACATCCAGTAGCTTGTCACCAATGGGTAGACTGTATCGAGCAGAATCGAGTTGCTGAGATTCATGTTATGCTTGAAGACTTTGTTGCCCGTCATCACGACTTGTTTTCTAGACCAAATATGAAAATTCTGTATGGTTGTACCCACTATCCATTGCTTGATCGGTTACTTGTCAAGTACTTGAAAACCCCGTGTGAGCGAATTGATCCAGCCATTACAACCGCAGAGGCACTGAAGTTATTGCTTGCGCAACATGATATTCTTCGTTCGGGTGCAAAGCCAAGTGTCCGGTTACTTAATGGCGTTGCTTTTCAGCCATCTGCAGTGTTCGCATAGCCTGTCTCAATGATGAAGTTCGGTGTGATATGGTAAATTGGGGTTGTTTTGAAGGCTGACATTGCCTATTTACCGTGAATTCGATAAAATTGCTCATGCATTGACAAATGATGGAGGCTTCTTTTGCAATACACGGTGGTAACCCGTCAAAGTGCGCTTGCCCAAAAACAAACGGATTTGTTTGTTGATGCCTTTCAGAAGGTACTACCGGATGTGAATCTGGTTGTTCAAACCATGTCAACCATAGGTGACCAGACCCAGGGAGCCATTACCAATCTAAAGAAAGCATTTGTCGGTGAACTTGAGGTCACATTGTGCGATCGCCGGGCTGACTTGGCCGTACATTCGTTAAAAGATATGTCTGTTTTGCCGGTTGATGATCTGGTTATTGCTGCTGTTTTACCCCGGCATGATGCGCGAGACATATTTGTTAGCGCAGGCAGTGCATGTATACAAGATTTGTCAGACGGTGCTGTCATTGGGACGAGTAGCGCGAGGCGTTGTGCTCAGATAAAAGCGTGCTATCCACATCTGCGTGTTCGACTTTGTCGTGGTAACGTGAATACCCGTATTGAGAAACTCGAGAGCGGACTTTATGATGGTTTGGTGCTGGCCAAGGCAGGTTTGGATCGTTTGCAGGTGGCTCGTGATTTGCACCTGGAACCTCTGCCAATTGAGCATTTCACGCCGGCATGTGGTCAAGGGGTGGTTGCGGTGCAGTGTCGTGCGGATAACTTGCGCTTGATAGAACAGTTGTCTATGATAAATCATCAGCCAACCTACGAGTTGATTATGTTAGAGCAAGAGATTGTGAGACAGTTCGGTGCCAGTTGCGGCATGCCACTTGGGGTGTATGCTCAATCCATTGCGCATGATGCGGTTCAAGTGCATGTGTTTTTGAGTGATCCGCATGGGTTCAACCCAGTTTATCAAAAGGTGGATTGGTCTGTGGGTGAGGTAAGGCGTCTTGATTGTGTTCGCGATTTAGTTCAACCAATGCTGGATCAAGGTGGACGTGAGATTTTGGAAAAATCAAAGGAGGATATCAATGCTGGTTTTGATTAAGCTGTTTCGCTATGCTGTTTCGGTTGTTGCTTGTGCACTCAACTTGGTGATTCTCAGTTCGATCGTGTTTGTTTTGTGCACGGTGCGTTTTTGCTTGCAAATGGTGCTGGGGACGAAGATTTTATCTTATTTGTCCGGCGTTCTGGATCAGGTCATTGACGGTTTGATTTGTTTGCACTCTTGTAACCTTCGACGCATACTGCAGTCGCTATGTGGTGTAGATCTGCAGTGTCACCTGCCCGAGTCATTGTCGAAAGAGCGCTCGTATGTCATGGTGATCAATCATCGCTCTCAAGTTGATATTCTTATCATACTTGCTGTTTTTTACGATCGTATTCCAGATGTGAAGTTTTTTCTGAAACAATCTTTATTCTGGGCGCCTTTTTTGGGGCAGTTTTGCTATTTAATGAACTATATTTTTGTGCGGCGGCTGCAGCCTGATGCAGTTCGTCGTGATCCCACGATTGTCCACAAGCAGCGAGAAAAAATTCGCCATCAATGTCGCCAGTTATCGACCAAGCCAGTGACGTTGGCTGTGTTTGCTGAGGGTGCTCGATACTGTGCTCAAAAAACAGTTTCACAAAAAAACCATTTTATGCATTTGTTATCGCCACAGCCAGCTGGTCTAGCGCTTGCACTCGAGGCAACAGCGCCATTAACTGAAGAGGTTCTGGATGTCACATTGGCTTACGACGTAGGTTTTGTGTCGGTTTGGTTATTGTTATCTGGGCAGGTTAAAACCATTGAGATACATGCAGACACTTATGATGTCCAGGCGTTGAGCTTGGTTGGAGATTATGCCAAAGATCGTCAATTTCGCAAGCGTTTTACTGAATGGGTGAGGCACTTATGGTCTAGAAAAGATGCTTTGCTGCATCAAATATTGGTTCGCTCTGGTCGCCTTCCGAGCACTTGATGTCTGTTTTAATGTGCTTTTTTCTTGTATATGTGCGTAAATGCCTATAAAATAACTTTTATTTTCGATGCATCAGATTCACATTGCCCCAATGATGGGCTATACACATCGGCACTTCCGCTATCTGATGCGACGCCTGTGTCCTGAGGTGTTGTTGTACAGCGAGATGGTGACCACGGGTGCATTACTCCATGGAGATGCAAAACGTCATCTTGACTTTGATGCAACAGAGGCACCAGTTGTCCTGCAACTCGGTGGCTATGACCCACAGTCGTTAGCACGCTGCGCGCGCCAAGGCCAAGATCATGGTTATGCTCAGATCAATTTAAACGTCGGCTGTCCGTCTTCCCGGGTTCAAGAAGGTGGTATTGGTGCATGTTTATTTAAGTCACCGCAGCTGGTTGCCTCATGTGTTCAAGCGATGGTGGATGCTGTGTCAATTCCAGTTACTGTGAAATGTCGTATTGGCGTTGATGATCACGACACATTTGAGCATTTGTATAACTTTTGTGAAACAATGCAGCGCGCTGGTTGTCAATTTGTTGTGGTTCACGCAAGAAAAGCTTGGTTAGGCGGCTTAAACCCTAAGCAAAACCGAACTGTGCCGCCATTGCGTTATGATGTTGTTGAGCATTTGGCGACGAAAATCAGTTTGCCAGTTGTGCTTAATGGTGGTATTCAGTGCCATGAAGCGATTGACCAGCATCTCCAACTATTTCCTGCGGTGATGATTGGGCGTTGGGCATGTTCTGATCCGATTGGATTTTCGCAGCGCTTTCATCAACATCCGTCAAGGCTTCCAACAGCAACGATATTGGACGATTATTTTGCTTATGTCGATCGCTCTCTTAGTCGCGGCGAGCGTCTATCTTTTTTATTACAGCCTTTACAAGCACTTTTTCATGGGCAACCTGGTGCGCGATCTTGGCGAAAATCGCTTAATGCGCTTACTCATCGAGCTAATGAATCGTCGGGTCGGTCACTCAGTTCTTTTGTTGAAATGACCAAAAGATTGCCTGTTGATCAATTCATTCAGGGATGAGTATTTCTTGATTCAAATCCCTGTCGATGTCACTGATATCTTTGGGCGATATAATGCCAGCTTGAATAAGGATTTCAATAAGGTTATAGAGATAATCGTATTGTGCTATGGCTAGATTTTTTTGATCATTGCGAACGTTCTTAATATTTTCAAGTGCTTCTAAGACAGTGACTGCCCCTGCTTGAAGGCTGACTTGTGAGATGCGCGACATTTCTGATGAGCTTTTCAATGCAGCTTGTTTGGTGGCAATGAGCTCTGAGCCGTGTTTCAGTGCTCGATACAGTTTTTTTAGGTGGCGCATGATGTCTTGCTGACTATTCTTGGCGTTTACTTCAGTCAGGCGCACATTTGCAGATGCTTTCTTGTTGTCATAATATCGTTTACCGCCATCCATGAGTGGTAAACTTAGTTTGATGCTTCCTTGTAGGGTGTCGTATCCGCGTCGGGTTAGCCAGGTCTGGGGTGTTCCTGAGCCTTCTATCTTTACAGACTGTGACGAGAAGTCATAGTTGTGATAGGTCGTATTGAATGATAGTGTCGGTAAGTAGTTGCTTTGTGCAGCTTGCTGTGAGTAATGTGCCTGCAGAACGCCGCTACCCATGATCTTGAGGGTAAGGTTGTTTGCTTCGGTATCATTGATCCAGTGCTGTAGTCTTGGGATGGTCAACGATAGCGTTCTTGGTTTTGTTCCAAGTACCATTATTTTTTGGTAGTTGGCTTCACCAATGCTATCAGATAGCACATCTTTTTTATTTTGTACTGCCTGTTTAGCTTCAATAATGTCCGCGTGAACCCGCTGTGCTTGCGCTTGTACCTCGAGTAATTGTGACTTTGTCATGGCACCATAGTTAAGCTGGTTTTTTATATCTTCAAGCCGCTGTAGGGTTTCTTTTTCTTCTGCAATGAGAAAATGATAATCATCGATCGCTAGTGTTAGGTCAAAATACTGTTCAGATATGGTCAGGGTAAGTTTTTGTAGTGCCCTTTGGTAAATCAGTAAATCTTGTGTTGCTTTTTGGCTAGCCTGGCTGTAGAGGTAGTAGCTGTTCATATTGAACAGCTCTTGTGTGAGCGTCAGGTTAAGATCACGGAGGTTATAGAAACGCGTGGTTTCATTGACGTTGCTGTAGCCATCAAAGACCGTTTTGTTTCGTTGCAGCTCGGTTGCGTTTGTTGCTTGTGGCAGGAGGTAAGACCAGGCTATATTTTGATCGTATTGGTTGGTTAGCCATGTTTGCCGCGCTTCTTGAAGTGGGATGTTGTTCTTGAGTGCTAGGGCATGCGCTTGGGCAAGTGTCATAGTTTGCGCATTTACTACCGAAGCCAGTGCTAAGGTGGCGATCACAAGTGCGCGGGAATTTGACATGGTCATGTGCTGGAATCTTATGCTTTAATTACAGCACAGTTGATCTGTTATTTCCACATCTGTTTGTCTAGAGTTCATCTATTTTAAGGTGTCCCTAAAGGGTTGCTATTCGTCAAAAATTAGTGCTATCCTGTGACCATAATCAGATTATATTACATGCCAAATAAGCTGCCACCTTATACATTTAAACGTCAGGATGTTTCTGTTCAGGAAAATGACGTCATTTGGAAACACCCCAAAGGTGTGTTTTCTGTATACGGCATTCAATTTCAACAGCCTGTGTTTGGTCTTGATGATCATTACTCACTACGCCGAGTGATCATGGACAAGCCCTCGTGTGTGGTTGCATTGCCTTATGATCCACGTTTGGACTCGGTTGTGATCATTGAGCAGATTCGCCCAACGAAGGTTTTTAGTGGGGCAGATAGTCCGTGTATGTATGAATTTTGTGCTGGCCTCATCGATTCTGGCGAGACGGCTGAAATAGCGATGCGCCGTGAGCTACAAGAGGAGTGTGCATTGCATGCACAACGACTTGAGATGATTGGTACCTATTGGGTTAGTCCTGGCTGGACAACTGAGCGCCTTACCATGTACTGTGTGGAGGTTGATGCAAGTAAGCCTGTCGATGCTTGTGGTAATGCCAGTGAGTGCGAAACGACAAGAGTTTCAGTACTTCCTTTTCAACAGTTAATGGATGCGCTAGATGCTGGCGAGATTGATAATGGCGGATTCTTGATCGGTGCTTTATGGCTTGCCCGGCACCGCGATCGTCTCCGAGGAGACTGGAATCACAAATAAAGAATAGTAGGTAGTAATGAACGAATCATATAACGCGGACTCTCTCCAGGTACTGGATGGTTTAGATCCGGTGAGAAAACGTCCCAATATGTACACTGATACTGCTCGCCCTAACCATATGGTTCAAGAGCCGATTGATAACTCGATCGATGAAGCGCTGGCTGGCCATGCTTCTTTTGTTGAAGTTGTTCTTCGCAAAGATGGCTCCGTCGTGATCTCGGATAATGGTCGTGGCATGCCTGTTGATATTCATCCACAGCATGGCGTGAGTGGGGTTGAGTTGATTTTGACGAAACTGCATGCTGGTGCAAAGTTCTCGAATAAAAGTTATCAGTTTTCAGGTGGCTTGCATGGCGTTGGCATCTCAGTCACCAATGCATTATCGACGGTTCTTGAAGTTACGGTTAAACGAGATGGCTATGTGCACAAAATGTGTTTTAAGGATGGTTACGTAGATACACAGCTTGAACATTTTGAAAAAATCCCTAAGCGTGAAACGGGGACCAGCATTGCGTTCACGCCTGATCCACAGTACTTTGATAATCCAGCGATTCATGCTGGAGAGCTCATGCATCTTCTGCGTGCGAAGGCGATATTGTGCGCAGGTCTTGAGGTGGTTTTTCGTGACGAATCTCATGAACTAGAGAAGCGTTGGCATTACCCATCAGGTATTGCAGCGTATGCAGCTGAGGCTGTTGGTGCTGTCGACGTATTGCCATCAACGCCATTTGTGCAAATGGTTGATCAAGATGATTTCAAAATGGACTGGCTTGTCACCTGGTGTCCTGAGGGAGGGCTTGATCTGCGCGAAAGTTATGTCAATCTCATTCCAACGCCTCAAGGTGGGACCCATGTGAATGGTTTACGCACGGGTCTTCTAGAAGCAGTGCGTGAGTTCTGTGATTTGCGTCAGCTATTACCCAAAGGGCTCAAGCTCAAAGTGGAAGACATTTGGGAGAGTTGTCTCTTTATATTGTCTATAAAAATCCCTGAGCCACAGTTTTCAGGTCAGACCAAACAGCGTCTTGTCAATCAGGGGGTAACCAGTAAGATTTCGAGCTTAGTTCACGATCAATTTAGTCTTTGGCTCAACAATCATATTGCCGAAGCAGAGACATTGGTTGAGTATTTTATTGAGATTGCTCAGAGGCGGTTGAAGGCTAGCCAAAAAACGACTCGTAAAAAGTGGGTGGCGGGCCCAAGGCTACCTGGTAAGTTGACTGACTGCCTTACTCAGTCGACTAAAGACAGTGAGTTGTTTTTGGTTGAAGGGGACTCTGCTGGTGGCT